>NZ_JBQENK010000003.1:437050-451300 GCF_052044735.1 Pseudomonas sp. 22526 | reverse complement strand
CTACGCGGAGTAACTGGACACCGCGTCATCGTTCATCGCGAGCAAGCTTCGCTCCTACAGAAGCAATGCGCGGCTTACAAATTCCTCCAAGAATCGCCCGCGTCGCCGGTGCTAGCCTGCTGCTCCCATCGAACGGACAGGAAGCCCCGCCATGAGTGACTACCTCAAGCTCAACCAGGCCAACTGGGACGAGCGCGCACCGCTGCACGCGGCCTCGCCGGACTACCAGGCACAGATGTTTGTCGACGACCCGCGGCACCTGTCCGAGGTGGTGCGTTTCGACCTGCCGCTGCTGGGAGACATCAGCGGCCTGCGCGGCGTGCATCTGCAATGCCATATCGGCACCGACACCCTGTCGCTGGCGCGCCTCGGCGCGCGGATGACCGGGCTGGATTTCTCCCCCGCCTCCCTGGCCGAAGCCCGCAGCCTGACGGCGCGCACCGGTACGACTATCGAGTTCGTCGAGTCCGACGTCTACAAGGCCTCCGAGGTACTGCCCAAGGGAGCCTTCGATCTGGTCTACACCGGGATCGGCGCCCTGTGCTGGCTGCCCAGCGTCGACACCTGGGCGCGCAATGTCAGCGAATTGCTCAAGCCCGGCGGCCGGCTGTTTATCCGCGAAGGCCACCCGATGCTCTGGGCTCTGGACGAAAGCCGCGAGGATGCACTGGTGGTGGATTTGCCCTACTTCGAGCACAGCGAACCGCTGGTGTGGGACGACGACAGCACCTACGTCAGCACCGACCGGCCAATCAAGGCCACGGTGACCCATGCGTGGAACCACGGCCTGGGGGAAATCGTCAGCGCGCTGCTCAAGCATGGCCTGGAGATCAGCGGCCTGGTGGAACACCAGAGCATCCCCTGGGACGCCCTGCCCGGGCAGATGCGTTGTGACGAACAGGGCGAATGGCACCTCAAGGAAGCGCCCTTGCGCTTGCCGCTGAGCTACACCTTGCAAGCGGTCAAACGCCCGATCTGACACCCACAAAAAAGCCCGCTGAACCTGAAACGTTCAGCGGGCTTTTTACATCACCTACATCCCCTGTAGCCGCTGCCGAGCCTGCGAGGCTGCGATCGGGCGCGAAGCGGCCGTAATGGGGCCAATGCGATTATCCTGACCCAACGCATTGTCAGGTTTTGCGCCTGCTGCGCAGTCGATCGCAGCCTCGCCAGGGCTCGGCAGCGGCTACAGGGGCGGGGCAATCAGTTGGCCGCCTGGGCGTCCATCTTCTGCCGCAGGCTCAGCGGGCGCATGTCGGTCCACACCTCTTCGATGTAGGCCAGGCATTCCTTTTTCAGGCCGCTCTTGCCCACGGTGCGCCAGCCTTGCGGCACAGCCTTGTAATCCGGCCAGATCGAATACTGCTCCTCATGGTTGACCACTACCTGAAAGAGGATGTCCTCGCGGTCAAATACTGAAGTCATTACGTGTCTCCATCGCTGTAAGGCTCGCTGCGCTGAACGCGCAGCGGTTGTGAATAAGGAACGTTCAAGGCCTGCGGAAAATTAGAGGCTGGCGACCGCCGCCGCCAAAGCCCGGCTGAAAATATCCGCCACCTGGTCGATTTCCGCCGCGGTGATCACCAGCGGCGGCAGGAAACGCACCACGCTGCCATGGCGCCCGCCCATTTCCAGGATCAACCCACGCTTGAGGCATTCTCGCTGTACCAGCGGCGCCAGGCGGCTGAACTGCGGCGGATGGCCCAGGGCGTCTTTCTCGCCGCTCGGGTCCACCAGCTCGATCCCCAGCATCAGGCCGCGCCCGCGAATGTCGCCCATCTGCGGGAAGTCGCGCTGCAGGATCCGCAGGTGCTCGCGCAAACGCTCGCCCATGGCGGCGGCATGCTCGGCCACCTTGTGCTCCTTGAGGTAGCGCATCACCGCAGAACCGGTGGCCATGGCCATCTGGTTGCCACGGAAGGTGCCGGCATGGGCGCCCGGCAGCCAGGTGTCGAGCCAGTCGCGGTAGACCACCACCGCCATCGGCAGGCTGCCGCCGATGGCCTTGGACATCACCACCACATCCGGAATGATCCCGGCGTGTTCGAAGGCGAACATCTTGCCGGTGCGACCGAAACCGCTCTGGATCTCATCGACGATCAAGGCCACGCCGGCCTTTTCAGTGATGCGACGCACACCGCGCAGCCAGTCGAGGTCGGCGGGAATCACCCCGCCCTCGCCCTGCACCACTTCGACGATGATTGCTGCCGGCAACTGCACGCCAGCTTCCGGATCGCTCAGCAGGTTTTCCAGGTAGCTCAGGTTGGCCTTCACCCCGGCTTCACCACCCAGGCCGAACGGGCAGCGGTAGTCGTAAGGGAACGGCAGGATCTGCACGCCGCTGGTCAGCAGCGCACCCAACGGCCGCTTCGGCCCCAGGCTGCCCATCAGGCTCAAGGCGCCCTGGGTCATGCCGTGGTAAGCGCCCTGGAACGACAGCACGGTGCTGCGGCCGGTCGCGGTGCGGGTCAGCTTCAATGCCGCTTCCACGGCATCGGTGCCGGTGGGGCCGCAGAACTGGATCTTCGCCTCGGCGGCCAGGGCCGGCGGCAGCAGGCCGAACAGGTCCTGGACGAACTGGTCCTTGACCGGGGTGGTCAGGTCCAGGGTCAGCAGCGGCAGCTCATCGGCCAGCACCTGCTGGATCGCCTCGATCACCACCGGGTGGTTGTGGCCCAGGGCCAGGGTCCCGGCGCCGGCCAGGCAGTCGATGAAACGCCGGCCTTCGACGTCCTCGACATGAATCCCGCGCGCCCGCTTGAGCGCCAGGGGAATGCGCCGCGGGTAGCTGCGGGCATTGGATTCCTGCTGGTTCTGCCGGGCCAGCAACGGCGATTCGGTGAACTGGTAAAGCGTCTCGGCCGGCGCGGCACTAGTCCGCGCGGGCTGATCCTCGACAAGGCTGGTAGCAACTGACATCTCTCGAATCCTCACGCTGATGAGTTGAGCGAAACCGCACACCACGCAGGTACGCAGCCGGGTCAGCGCGCACTCGCAGGTTTTCCTGTTCTGGAAACGCATCAGCGACGAGAGGATTTACACCCGGGAGAGGGTTTATTGCGTATCAACCATAAAGGTTATGGTGGACATGAGAACGCCATCGCGGGCAAGCCTCGCTCCTACAGGATTTTGTAGGAGCGAGCGGGCGGCGATCCGACTTGCTCGCGATGAGGCCGTCAGGCCGATTGCAGCGGCATGGTCAACTCGACCCGCAAGCCATCCGGCCGGCTGTCGAAATGCAGCACGCAGCCGCAGCGCTGGACAATCGCCTGGACGATGGCCAGGCCCAGGCCGCAACCGGTGCTCTGGCCGTTGCGCCAGAAGCGTTGGGTCAGGTGCTGCAAGTCATCCTCGGGAATGCCGCTGCCATGGTCGCGTACCTGGAAGCGCACCCGGTTGCCGAGGGTTTCCAGGTTCAGTTCCACCGGCGCATCGCTCGGGGTATGGCGCAGGGCGTTGTCCAGCAGGTTGCGCAACGCGGCGATGGCCAGCACCGAGGGCATTTCCAGCGGCGCCGCCGACACCCGCTCGTCGATATGCAGCCGGACCCGCTGCCGGGCGCCGCTGGCGGCGTCCTGGATCGCGGTTTTCGCCACCTGTTCGGCATTGCACTGCACGCCGTCCTCGAACGACAGGCTGCCTTCGACCCGGGCCAGCAACAGCAGCTGTTCCAGGGTCCGGTGCAAGCGGTCGGCGCCTTCTTCGGCGCGTGCCAGGGATTGATCGCGGGCCGCACCGTCGGTCATGCGCGCCACTTGCAGGTGGGTCTTGATCGCCGTCAGCGGGCTGCGCAATTCGTGGGCGGCATCGCCGGTCAGGCGGCGCTCGCGCTCGATGGTCTTGCCGATGCGCTGGAACAGCTGGTTCTGGGTTTCCAGCAATGGCCGCAGCTCGCTGGGCAGCGGATAGATCTGCAAGGGTTCCAGGGAATCGGCGCTGCGGCGCATCAAGGCGTCGCGCATGCGGTTCAGCGGCGCCAGGCCCTGGCCCATCCCCAGCCACAACAACCACAGGCACGCCAGCAGCGCCACGCCCACCGGCACAGACGCCGCCAGCAACACCGACATATTCAGCGCCTCGCGCTCGACATGGCGATCGGCGGTGGTGATACGCAGGTCGCCCCGGGCCAGGGTGAAGCTGCGCCAGCGCACGCCATCGATCATCTGGTCGTGAAAGCCCAGGCGTTCGGCTTCGAGTTTTTCGTCGGGATGGTTATGGCTGCGGGCGAGGATCTCGCCGCGCAGGGAGCTGACCTGGCAGGCCATGCCCCCGGGAATGTTCAGCTGTTCGGCGCTGAAATGGGTGCCCTCGCCCTTGCTCGGCAACGGCGGCAACTGCTCCAGGAGGCCAGCGACCATGCGCGCCGAAGCCACCAGGCGCTGGTCGAGGGAAAACATCATCTGGTTGCGCAAGTCGCTGAACATCCAGGCCGCGGCCAGCGCCCAGATCAGCACGAAGGCCGCACCGATGGTCAGGCTCAGGCGCAAACGCAGGCTCATCACTTACGACTCCTCCCCACCATCCGCCGGCCCCAGGCGATAGCCCAGGCCACGCACGGTCTCGACGATGCCGTTGCCGAGTTTGCGCCGCAGGTGGTGGATGTGCACGTTGAGGGCATTGCTTTCCAGTTCGTCGTTGAAGCCGTAGACGCTGTCCTTGAGCTGCTCGCTGGACAGCACCCGGCCGCGGTTATGCAGCAGCGCCTGGAGCAGCGACTGCTCGCGTCGCGACAGGTCCACCGGCTGGCCGCCGAGCAGGGTTTCGCGGGTGCTCGGGTCGTAGGTCAGGCGGCCGTGTTCGATCAGGTTGACACTGCGCCCCGCCACCCGGCGCAACAGGGTATGCAGGCGCGCCGCCAGTTCCCGCAGGTCGAAGGGCTTGAGCAGGTAATCGTCGGCGCCGGCCTGCAGGCCGTCGACCCGGTCGGTGACCGAGTCCCGCGCGGTGAGGATCAGCACCGGGATTTCCAGGCCATTGTGGCGCAGTTGCTTGAGCAGCTTCAGGCCGTCTTCGTCGGGCAGGCCGAGGTCGAGCACCATCACGTCGAATTCCGCCACGCCGAGCATGGCCCGCGCCGCCGAGGCCGTGGCCACGTGCTCGACCGTCAGGCCCTGGGCCGTAAGGCCGGCCATGATCCCGCTGGCAATCAGTTCATCATCTTCACAGACCAGTACGTGCATGGTGAAACCTGTAGAAAAGGGGTGCATTAAAACTATTGCCGATTAAGCCGACATTATGCCCGCACCGCCAGTGTCACAAGGCGTGCAGGGTTAATCATCGGTTAATCGCCGTCGGCCATTGTGCCCGTCACTTGCACCGGTTTAAGGCTTTTCCATGCGTCGTCTGTTCATCCTGTTGTTCATGCTGCTGTCGGGCCTGGCCCAGGCGGGTAACAACCCGTTCGAGGTCAAACCCGACTTTCTCCCGGTCGGCAAAGCCTTCATCTTCACCTCCGAACGCCTGGCGTCGGGGGAAACCCAGCTGTTCTGGCAGATCGCCGACGGCTATTACCTGTATCAGCAACGGCTGCGATTCGACGGCCTGGCGGACGCGCACAAACCGGCGCTGCCCGAGGGCGAGGCCCATAGCGACGAATTCTTCGGCGCGCAGCAGGTGTATCGCCAGGGCCTGGAACTGAAAATCCCCGCTGGTGCCACCGGCAAGGTCAAGCTCGGCTGGCAAGGCTGCGCCGACGCCGGCCTGTGCTACCCGCCGCAATCCTTGGAAGTGGACCTGGGCGGCAGCCCGGCCGCCGCTACCGGAGCCAGCACCGAGGCCAGCGACCAGGCCCTGGCCAGCGGCCTGCAACAGCGGGCCCTGGGCTGGAGCCTGCTGGTGTTCTTCGGCCTGGGCCTGTTGCTGGCCTTCGCCCCCTGCTCGCTGCCGATGCTGCCGATCCTCGCCGGCCTGGTGGTGGGCAGCGGCGCCAGCCCGCGTCGCGGCTTGGCCCTGGCCGGCAGCTATGTGCTGTGCATGGCCCTGGTCTACGCCTCTATGGGTGTGCTCGCCGCACTGCTCGGCGCCAACCTGCAAGCCCTGTTGCAACAGCCCTGGCTGCTGGGCAGCTTTGCCGCGGTGTTCGTGATCCTGGCGCTGCCGATGTTCGGCTTCTTCGAGATGCAACTGCCGGCGGCCCTGCGCGACCGCCTGGAAAACGCCAGCCGTTCGCGCAGCGGCGGCAGCCTGGTCGGCGCCGGGGTGCTCGGCGCCCTGTCCGGCCTGCTGGTGGGCCCATGCATGACCGCGCCGCTGGCCGGCGCCCTGCTGTACATCGCCCAGAGCGGCAACGCCCTGCACGGCGGGCTGATCCTGTTCGTCATGGGCCTGGGCATCGGCCTGCCGCTGTTGCTGCTGGTGACGGTGGGCAACCGCTTCCTGCCCAAGCCTGGCCCGTGGATGAACCTGCTCAAGGGCGTGTTCGGCTTCCTGTTCCTCGGCACCGCCATCGTGCTGCTGCGCCCGGTGCTCGACGAGTCGCTGTGGATAGGTTTGTGGGGCGCGCTGGCGCTGGTCCTGGCCTACACCACTTGGCAGCAGATGCGCGCGGCCGGGCGTGCTGGCCACCTGTTCGGCGCCGGCTCGGTGGTGTTCGGCCTCTGGGGCAGCCTGCTGCTGGTGGGCGCCGCCGGTGGCAGCGACGACCTGTGGCGACCGCTGAAGGTCTACAGCGGCGGCAATGGCGTGGCGGCGGTCAGCGCCCACGACGCCTTCACCAGCGTCAAGGACCCGGCCAACCTGCAAAGCGTCCTCGACACGGCCAAAGCCCAGGGCCAGTGGGTGCTGCTGGACTACTACGCGGACTGGTGCGTGTCCTGCAAGATCATGGAGAAACAGGTGTTCGGCCAACCCCAGGTCCTCGACGCCCTGAAAGACGTGCGCCTGCTGCGCCTGGACGTGACGGCCGACAACGCCGCCAGCCGTGAACTGCTCAACCGGTATAAAGTGCCGGGGCCGCCGAGCCTGCTGTGGATCGGCCCGGACGGCGAAGAACGACGCAGCCAGCGGATTACCGGCGAGGTAGACGCCGCTGGCTTCCTGCAACGCTGGACCGCTACCCGAGAAGCCCGTTGATGCTGACCTTTACCATCGGCACCTTTGCCATCGCGCTCAACCACCTGCTGCTGATCAGTGCCCTGGCGCTGGCCACCTTTGTCGGTTGGCGAGTCGCCAAGCGCGGTGGCGAGAACCCGGAATCGGTGCTGTTCGGCCTGTTCCTGCTGGGCATGCTGGCGGCGCGCATCGGCTTCGTGATCGCCTACTGGAAGCATTACCGCCACGACCTGTGGCTGATCATCGACCTGCGCGACGGCGGTTTTCTCCCTTGGCCGGGGGTCATCGTCCTGCTGCTGGCCGCCCTCGCCTGGGGCTGGCGCCGCCCGGCCCTGCGCAAACCGCTGGGCGCCGGGGTCGGCAGCGGCCTGGCGTTCTGGCTGCTCGCCACCCTGTCCCTGAGCATCTTCGAACAAGGCACGCGGCTGCCGGACATCGCCCTGCGCAACGCCGACGGCGGCACCGTGCAACTGACCAGCTACCAGGGCAAGCCCCTGGTGATCAATCTCTGGGCCACCTGGTGCCCGCCCTGCCGCCGGGAAATGCCGGTGCTGGAAAGAGCCCAGCAGCAGCGCCCGGACCTGACCTTCCTGTTCGTCAACCAGGCCGAAAGCATGCAGAGCGTCAGCACCTTCCTGGCCACCCAGGACCTCAACCTGAACAACGTGCTGTTCGACGGCAGCGGCCGCCTGGGCCAGGCCGTGGGCTCCATGGCGCTACCGACTACGCTGTTCTATAGCGCTGACGGGCGCATGCTCGGCAGCCACCTCGGCGAGCTGTCCGAGGCCAGCCTGGCCCGCGCCCTGGAACATTTCGACCGACCGCATTCGACCACGGCCACGCAGGCCGCCCCTTCAAGGAAACTGCCATGCCCTTCATCCGCCACCTGCTGAGCCTGTCCCTGGGCGCGGCCCTGCTCCAGGTACCGCTGCTGCACGCCGAAGAACTGCCCCTGGCGATCAAGAACATCGAAGCCAAAGGCGCCAAGATCGTCGGCAGCTTCGACGCCCCGGACGGCCTCAAGGGTTATGCCGCGCAGTACCAGAACCGTGGCATGGCCCTGTACCTGACCCCTGATGGCAAGCATGTGCTGCTGGGCAACCTGTACGACGCCGACGGCAAGGACCTGAGCGCCGAACCGCTGCAGAAACTGGTGTATGCGCCGATGGCCAAGGCCGTCTGGGCCAAGATGGAAAAGAGCAACTGGATCGCCGACGGCAAGGCCGACGCACCGCGCGTGGTCTACCTGTTCAGCGACCCCAACTGCCCCTACTGCAACATGTTCTGGGAACAGGCGCGGCCCTGGGTGAACGCCGGCAAGGTCCAGCTGCGGCACATCATGGTCGGCATCATCCGCGAAGACAGCCCGGGCAAATCCGCCGCCCTGCTGGCCGCCAAAGACCCACAGAAAGCCCTGCAAGACCACGAAAAAGCCGGCAAGGGCAGCAGCCTCAAAGCCCTGGACAAGATCCCCGCCGAAGTCCAGGCCAAGCTCGACGCCAACATGGCGCTGATGGACGAACTGGAACTGTCCGCCACCCCGGCGATCTTCTACATGGACGACCAGGGCGAACTGCAACAGCAACAAGGCGCCCCGGCGCCGGGCAAGCTGGTGAAGATTCTCGGGCCCAAATGAATGAGATGCGCCAAGACCTGACCCGTAATGGCCTTTAGCCTTACCGACAGCGTTACACTACTGCCTTTATTCACGCAGACAGGGAAGTGACGTTTTGATAGCTCAAGGACAAGCTAGGCTTTTAGACATTCTCGACTACTGGCACAAGGTGGAGTTCTTTCTACCTTATGCCCTCGAGAAATATGTTGAGGACTTCAAGGAATGGGAGACCCGATGGCTCTCCCAGGAAGATCTCCAGCAGAGCAAGGACAGCCACTGGCGCAACTTTTCCATACCTGACGACCTTCAAGTCAAAGGCTTCAACCTCTACATCGGGGTCTTTGATGCCTCCGTCATTGCAGCTCTTTGCGAACCGCACCTGGCCGCTTTATCGGTAGACGAGAACACCTTCTATGAAGAACAGGAACGGGTGGAGCTTGAAGGGCTGACGTGCTTTGCCAAGATCAAGCTCAATGCTCAAGCCGTCCCGCAACTGGACGCTGTGTCACTGTCGACGGCTCCTTGGGCCCTGGGGCAAACGGTGAGCAAAGGGCTTGGCGCTCTTGGCCATCAAGCTTTCGAAGACGCCAAGGAGCAGTTGATCAAACTGCTGCACAACTTCCATGGACAGCGTCAGCAAAACGATGACCCGGCCTTGATGGCCGAGGAAGTCATGCATTTGCATCAACTGCTGTGCAACTGGGCCAGTTTCACGCCAGAGCAGAACAGCGGTACCGCGGTCGCATTGCTTCAAGTCCTGACCCAGCCCAAGGTCGAGAAACCACTCACGCAGCCCTCTGTGGCACAGGCAACGGAAGTCGAGGACGAAGAAGAACCCGATACCGAGATCGACATACTCAACAGCTTTTTCATAAAAGACATCGAGCGTGCGATCGCCAGCTTGCAGCGCAAAGAACAACCGCTGCCTTTGCTTCAGTACCTGGGCGAAGCCGACCCGAGCAAAAGAATCGACCTGTATACCGATCATGGTCGCACGGCCATTTACCAGGCCCTGCAACCGCAATGCATAAACCCCGGGCATTGGCCGGATGAACCCGGCCATGCCATGAGCCTGATGCAACAATTCGCGATCAATACCGCGCTCAGCACCTTGAAAAACAGTGGAGTGTTCTCCGTTAACGGGCCACCCGGGACAGGCAAAACGACCTTATTGCGCGACATGTTCGCCGAGAACATTGTTCGTCGAGCACGGGTATTGGCGGGATACAGCGAGGCAGCAGACGCTTTTGTTGGCGGGAAAAAACCGCAGGTCACCTTCAAGGGCATGCCCAATACCTACACCATCCGCGCGCTCAAGCCGGAGCTGACCGGTTATGAAATGGTGGTGGCCTCCTCCAACAATGCCGCCGTGGAAAACATTTCCCGGGACCTGCCCAAACGCAAATCCCTGGGAAAATGCTGGAACAACCTGCAGTACCTGCAACCGGTCGCCCATAAGATTGCTGCCCAAAAAAGCGATGGCAGCATCAGTCCCCTGTCCGATGAGGACAAACCCTGGGGGTTGATCTGCGCCGCACTCGGTAACAGCAGCAACCGAAAAGCCCTGCAGGAACGTTTGTTTTTCAACCCGGTAGACACCACTGAGCCCAATCCGCCCCTGACGATTCGGCAATGGGTGGATGACTATAAGGGCCCCACCTTCAAGGATGCCTGCGCAGCCTTCAAAAAAGCCGACGAGGATGTCAGCAAGGCGTTGGAGGAACGAGCCCGCTACGCCAGCCTGCTGGAAGAAATGGCGGCTACCGATGAACAGGCCTTCCTGCACCTTCAACAGCAGTCATTCGATCAAGCCGAACAGACCAGAGTGTCCGCCCAGCAAGCCCTCGACCGCCAGCAACAGCAACTTCAAGCATCGACGCAGGATCTGAGCGGCTTGCGGGAACTGGAGCGCCTGATCGATCGCGGTCGTCCGGTCTGGTGGCAGCGCTTGTTCAATACCCAGGCAGCCAAGGCCCATCGTGATGAACAACTGGAAAATGCCCGGCTTCAGCGTCTGGCGCATGAAGAGATCAACCGCGCGAAAAGCCTTCTGAACAATAGCCTCGTACCGGAACTCGAACGCGCGCAAACCGCATTGCTGTTCTGTGCAAGCGAACTCGACACCCGTAAAGCGCAATGGCACAGCAAGAGCCAATGCCTGGACGATTTTGCCAGCCGCCTGGGCCGTCCGAACCTGCCAGGCCAACTGAGTGAACTGGAGAACAGCGACTTCCAGATCAATGGGCTTTGGCATGATGCCGCACTCAATCGATTGCGCTCGACCTTGTTCGCCGCGGCGTTGACCTTGCATGAGGCCTGGCTTGCCGAGGTCGCGCCCTCAGGCTCGAACGGCAAGGGCTTCAGCGCCAACCTTGCAGCCATCAGCCTGTTGCTGAGCAACAAGACACCCGAGGATGAGCGACTGACCCAGGTGCTCTGGCAAAGCCTGTTCATGGTGATCCCGGTGGTCTCGAGCACCTTTGCCTCCTTTGGTAACCAATTCCGTGGGTTGGGGGCCGGCTCTCTGGGCTGGCTATACATCGACGAAGCAGGGCAAGCCGTACCCCAGGCCGCCGTCGGCGCCTTGTGGCGGGCGCAACGAGCCATGGTGGTGGGCGATCCCCTGCAAATCGAGCCGGTCTTCACCCTCCCGCAACGCCTGGTCAAGACCCTGGGCCAGCTATCGGCACACACGGCAAACGATGCCTTCGCCCCCAATCGCGTGTCGGTCCAGAGCCTGGCGGACCAGAACAATCGTTATGGCAGCGTGTTCAAGAACGACACCGACGAAGAGCTGTGGATCGGCAGCCCGTTGAGGGTCCACAGACGCTGCATCGAACCCATGTTCAGCCTGTCGAACCAGATCGCCTACGGTAACAAGATGGTCTTTGGCCTACCCAACGCCCACGCAGAACAGGACGCCCCGGTGTACAGCTCCAGTTGCTGGGTCGATATCCCTGGCAATGTCGAACACAAACAGGTCGTCCCCAGGCAGATCGAGTTCATGGTCGATCTTCTCGGGCAGCTGTACCTGCGCGATGGAGAACTGCCGCAGCTGTACGTGATCTCGCCGTTCAAGGCCGTGCGCCTGGCCCTGCAAAAAGCCATACGCGCGGCGGCCTGGGCCAGGCCCAACCATCGCCCGAAATTACCCGCGGGTGACTTGAAGCAGTGGTTGAAAGCCTCCATCGGCACCGTGCATACCTTCCAGGGCAAGGAGCAAGACACCGTGTTCATGCTGCTGGGGGCAGACCCTGAGCATGCGGGAGCGGCGCAGTGGGCCGCCTCCAAACCCAACCTGTTGAACGTTGCCCTCACCCGGGCCAAACGTCGGGTCTATCTGGTGGGGGATTTTGAACTGTGGGGGTCGCTGCGCTATTTCGATGCGCTGAGTCGCGGCAAATTTCCGCTGCAAAGAATGGGGCCTGCCGCATTTCTGGCAAAACTGAATGCGCTGGAAGAACCCATCTCAAGTTGAATACCGCCAGCGACTGACGCTGACCTGAAGAGATTTCGTGAACGCGCTCGCCCCCACGGATACCTGATTGTGAAACAACTATCAGGACCCTGTGGGGGCGAACCCGCTCACGATGGGCGCTTCAAAAACAGTATTGGTTCAACGAGCCCCGCGCCCATCCAGCAACGCATCCACCACCGCCCTGGCCATTTCCACGGAATGGACCATCGACCAGATCAACCCACGCTCCAGGCCACTGCCGCGTTCGGTGATTTCATCGCTGACTTCTTCAGCGCATTTGAGCAACAGCGACACATGCACCAGGGCTTCTTCGGCGCTGATGCCTTCGCGTACGTGGAACAAGGAATCCGGGGTGACACGCACCGCCGCGGTGGTGGCCAAGGACGCGAATGGCAGCGCCTCGACAGGTTGCTCGGCCAGGGATTCACGCAGGGCCTGGTTGGCCCGTTTCAGTTCGGGAAAACGGTAGGTGCTGGGGGAATCGCTGGGTGGATCGGGGACTAGCTTTTTCATGGTTGAGTTCCTTGCAGAGAAAAGGAACTGACACCGTTCGCTTGCACACGAATTAAGGTGGCAGCCGTACGCAGGTGTGCAAGACCGAGTCTGCAAGAACACCCGGCAGATCCGAAGATCTCCCGCGCACGGCCGCCATAACACCGCGGACATGAAAACGCTCAATCTCTGAGCGTTTGTGCATCTTTGCAGAATTCGGACTTGCACATCCGTGTCATCGATTTGGCGATGACCCAGGCAGCCTAGCCCCGCATACAGGCGCACTCAAGCGCGCAGAAGTTTCTAGGAAATACCTTACAAAAGAAAGCGAATCAGCCCCTGTAGCCGCTGCCGAGCGCAGCGAGGCTGCGATCGACTGCGCAGCAGGCGCCAAACCTGCCTATGCGGTGTATCAGGAAAAATACCGTCGCTTGATTTGCGGCCGCTTCGCGCCCGATCGCAGCCTCGCTACGCTCGGCAGCGGCTACAGGGGTGTCAGAATTCGGCGTTTATGCGTAAGGCTCAGGCAAATTCGTCCGGCGCTTCGCGGGCGAGGATGTTCTCCAACTCGCCCGTGTCTCCCCGTTCGTTGAGGAGGCCGCGGACCTGATCGACCCACACCTTTTCCGAAGCAATCCCCGCCCACGACTGGCTGCCGAAGCCGTGATACGGACGGTCATCGAAGGTGCTGATCAGCAGTTGGTTGAAGCGCACCGTCTCCAGGTTCTTGCGCTGGATCTGCATCTGCAGGGCCCCCAACACCTTCTGCTGCTCTTGCGGGTTCGGGCGATAGCTGAAGAGCCGCGGCGAGCTGAGCACCAGGAACTCCGGTGGAAGGTTTTCATCGATGGCCGCCTGCAAGCGGTAATGGCCATCGAGAATCAGGTGGCAGCTCAGGCCGCTGACGTACCACAGCAGGATGGGCGGCAAGCTGCCTTCGCGGGCTTTCTTGCGCCACCATTTGAGGCGCCCGGAATGCGGGTCCACTGCATGCAGGCCGACCACTGCGCCGCCACTCTCGCCCAACTCGACCCAGCGCGCCGCGCCGGGTTGCCGGTTGTCGAGGATGTTGCGGCCGTGGATCGCCCACTGCGGCATGTGGCTCAGGGCGTCTTCGCCGCCCTTGAAGTACCAGGCTTCGGTGCCGCTCAGCAACGGCCGCATCGGCTTGGGGGATTCCGGGCGCAGCGCCCGTACCAGCCAGTAGCCGGGGTAGAAAAAGTCCGGCTGGTGCTGCATCAACTGCTGGACGAAGAAGCGGCTCCAGGCCTTGAGGCGCAAGGCCGGGTCGAGGCGTGCCTGTTGCTCCACCTGGGGCGAATCGATGGGGCCCACCAGAGTTTGCGGTAACTGCTCCAGCAGGTGATTGCGTACCAGCCACACGCCGTAAAGGCAGCGGGACATGGTGCCCCAGAGCAGGGTCTGGTCCCCCAGCACCAGTTGCATGCGTCGGTTGTTGCCACTGAGCAGGCGCAGGTTCGGCTTGCCGCTGGCCGGGCGCTTGACGTCCACCCCGAGGCCGTTCCAGTTGCCAGCCAGATCCTCGATATCCCGCCAGTGAATGTGTTCCGTCATGGCCCCTATCCCTGAATGAAAACGCCCGGCGCAGATGCTA
>NZ_JBQENK010000003.1:229644-436915 GCF_052044735.1 Pseudomonas sp. 22526 | reverse complement strand
CCCGCGATGACGTCAGCTCAAACGCCGCCAAGGCTTCAGCAGGAATGCCGCTCCGCCAGAAACGCCAACAACGCCTCGGTGACAAACGCCGGGTTCTCCAGATTGGAGATATGCCCCGCCTCGGGCACCAGCTGATAAGGGCAACCAATCAGCTCGGCCATTTCCCGGGTCTCCGAAGGTGGGCGCGGTTTGTCCTGGTCACCGCACAGCAGCAAGGTGGTCTTGGGGTCCAGCTGGTTCAGGCGCGACAGCACATCCGCCCGGCTGAAGGTGATGCGGCCCATGGGCACCACGCTTTCGCGCAGGCGTTCGCTGGGCAGTGCCGCGAGGACGGCGCGGAAGTCCTGGTACAGCGCCGACTGTGGGTCGATGCCGGGACGGAAGAAAATCGGTACCACGATGTCCAGCAGCGGTGACGGGATGGTCCCCGCCTCTTCGATCTGCTTGAACAACGAGAAGTAGTACTGGCGGGTCGGCTCCGGCTCGGCCCCGAGGTAGGTGTCCATCAGCACCAGGCCATTGATGCGCTGCGGCGCCGCCAGGGCCAGGCGCGCGCCCCACATGCCGCCCACGGACAGGCCGACCAGGGTGATGCGCTCGATCTGAAGATGATCCAGCAGCGCCAGCACCTGCCGGGCGATGTCGTCCAGCGAGGCGGTACCTTGCGGCAGCGCGCCGGATTGGCCGTGGCCCCACAGGTCCAGGGCGATTACCCGGTACTGTTTGGACAGCGCCTCGATCTGCGGCGCCCACATGTTCAGGTCCCACAGGTAACTGCCGGCCAGCAGCACCGCGGGGCCGCTGCCCTGGTCAAGGTAGTGAAGGGGTTGTCCATCAATAGTCGCGAAGGGCATCAACTGTCTCCTGTCAGGTGGGCTGCGAAAAAGCCTCGGTAGACTGTGCCGGTGACGGGTTGCCGTCAATCGGACAAGTCCTAAGGGCCGTGCAGGCCTGGAGGTTTTTCGCGAGCAAGCTCGCTCCTACAGGGGATGGTGGAATCCATGTTGTATGCCCTCGACACCCTTGAGTGAGATATCGAAGAGCGGCATAGCCGGTCCTTTCGACTCCCCTTTTTCCAAAATTGGGGGGCGATCAGCCAACTTTCATGAGCAACCGGCTTTGACACCTTATTCTAACTTCGCATCGTTTCACCTCCCCTCTAGAAGGGGGTGAATAGACTCAAAGTTCATATCAGAAAGTGCAAGTTATTCAGAGTCCTTTCATCTTCAACGAGACTCACACTTTGAGCTATATCGGGGTTGCCGCGATAATGATCATCTCGTCCTGGGAAAAACTGTTGGTTACAACTTGCGGACAGCGAAAACAGGCATCGGGCCCCTGTTCATTCCACCAGCGACAGGAGGCTCTTATCGAGCAACGGGGAAGTTTGTCTGTTACCGTTTTTAATTTATCTACGGTGCGCGATACAAGCTGGCAGCCTCCTTCCTTGTAATGCTGGCATCGCATTTCCGCACAGGGTGCGGAAATGCGAAATACCTCTGCCGGATTGACAGGGACTGTTGATTCAGCCAGCTCTTTGGTCATGGGTATTGCTTGTGAAAGGTAAGCTACTTCAGGATCTGCCACCGTGCCATTCACCACCCCGAATATTTTCGCGCCTTCCCAATCCGGCTGAGCACTTGGGCACAGAAGCTCTTTATTTCGGCCGTTCTCAATCAATCGGCGGGATTTTTCCAACGATTTGGGTGGCATTTTATTCCCTCCACCAGCATTCCTTCTGTCCCTATCGGCTTGACGAAAACATGCCGAAAAGCCTAGACCTTGCCAATATTGGCAACTTCCTTGAGTTCGCCTACCGCGCTTTGGGGGAGTACCTGAATGTTGAAGTCAATCCTTCCACCATAAATAAGGATCTTATCGCGCAACGCTTCTCCACGAGCATCAAGCGCTCTTTGCAAACCGCTAGCTATTGCAGTACTTATGTCGGCAACAGACAGATTCGTCGCTGCGCGTTCAAACTTTTCATTGGACATTTTCATTCTCCGAAACATAGCCGTTGAAATAACTGGAGGCATGCAAGCAGAACATCAATGGCGTTTTGGTGTTTCGGGGGCTTGGTAATGGCTCGCTTCAAACAGCTCCATGTCCATAAAAACTCCAAAATGACGATCTGCCATTATTGCTGGCGCGGCAATGACTTTGACAGTCACCCACTGTAAGAGCATAGCAACTAAAGTTAGCGTCAAAAGTCAAATTTGGAAGATGGATTAACTCGAATCACTCTAAGTGAAAGACTGAATCGCCCTGATCGCGAAGATGAATAATTCAACCCGGAGGGCCACGCTTTTTTAAAACTTCGAAGATGGGCAGCGGATAGCCGTAGAGGTGGCGATGGCACTCGGGCCAGCCGGGAGTGAGCAGGACCTCGATGGTGAGGCCCTGCCAGGTGAAGGTTCAGATTTGGGCGCCATCATGGCGCCCGATTGGGGTGTCCAGCTTGCCCACGATAGGGCCAGAACTGACGACGCTGATTAAAGCCCCTCCAGCTCCGCCATCAGATCGCTCAGGCGATCGACCTTCTCCTCGTTGATTTCATTGCTCGCCAGGCTGTCGATGTACTGCGCCAGTTCCTCCACCGTGCTGCACTCGAACATCGCCCGCAGCGGCACGTTGCGTTGCAGGGTTTTCTGCACCCGCGAGGCAATCTGCGTGGCCAGCAGCGAATGCCCGCCCAGTTCGAAGAAGTTGTCCCGGACCCCGACCCGCTCGACCTTGAGCACCTCGGCCCAGATATCGGCCAGGGTCTGCTCCAACTCGCTGCGCGGTGCCAGGTAGTCCTGGCTGTGCAACTGGCCGATCTCCAGGGCCGGCAAGGCCTTGCGGTCGAGCTTGCCGTTGGCGTTGAGCGGCATGCGCTCCAGCCACAACCAGTGCAGCGGCACCATGTATTCCGGCAGCTCGGCGCGCAGGCGTTGCTTGATGCGCTCCAGGCGTTCCGTCGGGTTCAGCGCCGAATCGCTGGCCACCAGGTAGCCCACCAGGTGCTTGCCGTTGACCCCTTCCTGCACGCCGACCGCCGCGTCGCGGACTTCCGGTTGTTCGTGCAGGCGGGCTTCGATTTCCCCCAGCTCGATGCGGTAGCCACGGATCTTCACCTGATGGTCGATGCGCCCGACGTATTCCAGCACGCCATCGGCGCGACGCCGTGCCAGGTCGCCGGTGCGGTACAGGCGTTCGCCCGGGGCACCGAACGGATGGGGCACGAACACCTGGGCGGTGCGCAGCGGATCGCTGACATAACCACGGCCGACCCCGGTACCGGCGACGCACAGCTCGCCCACCGCGCCCAGCGGCACCAGGTCCAGCGCGCCATCCATCAGGTACAGGCGGTTGTTGTCGGTCGGCGTGCCGATCGGCAGGTAGCTGCCACGGGTCGAGGCCATGTCGACGCGGTAGAAGGCCACGTCATCCGAGCACTCGGCCGGACCGTAGGCGTTGACCAGGCCGATCTGTGGGTAACGCAGCAACCATTGGTGCGCCAGCTCCGGCGGCATCGCCTCGCCGGTCGGCAGCATCCAGCGCAGGCCGTCGAGATGGATGGACTCCTGGGCGAGCATGCCCTGGATCAGCGACGGCACGCTTTCCAGCACGCTGATGCCCTGCGCTTGCACATGGGCCAGCAAACCTTGCGGGTCATGGGCGATGGTGTTCGGCACTATGTCCACCCGCGCGCCGAACAGCGGCGCGGCGAGGAACTGCCAGACCGAAATGTCGAAGCTCTGCGACGCGGTCTGGGCGATCACGTCGGCTTCGCTCAATTGCAGGTACGGCACCTTGCTCAGCTGGTTGTTGAGCATGCCGCGCTGCTCGACCATCACGCCCTTCGGCAGGCCGGTGGAACCCGAGGTGTAGATCACATAGGCCAGGTTGTCCGGGCCGCTGTAAATGCCTGGGTTGTCCAGCGCATGATCGGCCGCTTGCACCTCTTCCCACACCAACAAACGTGGTCGGTTGGCGCAGGCGAATTCGTCGAGCAAGGCTTGCGCCTGTGCCTGGCAGGCCGCGGTGCACACCAGCAACGGCGTGCGGCTCAGCTCGATGATCCGCCCCAAGCGCTGGCCCGGCAGGCCCGGGTCCAGCGGCAGGTAGCCGGCGGCGGCCTTGAAGCTGCCGATGATCATGCCCAGCAGGTCCAGGCTGCGCTCGGCCAACAGGGCCACCGGCTGGTCCAGGCCCACACCGTTGGCGATCAGGGCGTGGCCCAGGCGGTTACTGCGCTGGTTCAGTTCGGCGTAGCTGTATTGCAGGTCCAGGCAACTGGCGGCGATGCGTTGCGGATGGACCGCCACCTGCGCCTCGAACAGCTCGACGTAGCTGCGCTCCAGTGGGTAGTCATGCTCGCTCTGGTTGCAGCCGGCGAGCAGGAAGTCCTGCTCTGCTTCGCCCAGCAGCGGCAGCTCGGCCATGTCGCCATGGAAGCCCTGCACCAGCGCCAGCAGCAGGCGCTTGAACTCGCCGAGCATGCGCTCGATGGTCGCTTGCTCGAAGTAGCGCTGGTCGTAGGACAGGTGCAGCCCCAGATCGTCCCCCGGGTAGCACACCGCGGTCAGCGGGAAGTTGGTGTGGGTGCGGCCGGAATCCGAGGTGGCGTTCAAGCTTTGCGCACGGTCCAGCACCGAGACTTCCACCGGCGCGTTCTCGAATACGAACAGGCTGTCGAACAGCGGCTGGCCCTTGGGCAGCTCGCTGTTTTCCTGGATCGCCACCAGCGGCAGGTACTCGTACTCGCGCAGCTCCATGTTGCTTTCCAGCAGGCCGCCCAGCCATTGACGCACGCTCAGGCGCTGGCCGTCTTCCGGCAACTTCACCCGCAGCGCGATGCTGTTGATGAACAGGCCGACGGTGCGCTGCATCTCCGGCATTTCCACCGGACGCCCGGCCACGGTAACGCCGAACAGCACGTCACGCTCGCCGCTCAGGCGCCGCAGGACCAGGGCCCAGGCCGCCTGGGCGAAGGTGTTGACGGTCAACTGATGCTGCTGCGCCAACTCGCGCAGTTGCGCGCCGTCGCGGGTATCGAGACGGGTGTAGCAGTCACCGACGATCATGCCGCCGCTGTCGCCGGCGTGTTCGCGCAGGAACGGCCGGTCGCTCGGAATAGGCGTGGTGCGCTCGAAGCCTTGCAGGTTGTTTTTCCACCACTGGCGCGCTTGCGCCAGGCTCTGGCGTTGCAGCCAGCCGATGTAGTCGCGGTAGCGTGGCGGCACGCTGAGCTGGGCTTCGCGTCCTTCGCCCAGGGCGGTGTAGATCTCGAAGAAGTCGTTCATCAACAGCGAACGGCACCAGGCATCGATCAGGATGTGGTGGTTGCTCATCATGAACCAGTAGCGCGCAGCCCCCACGCGGATCAGCCGCAGGTGGAACGGCGCCTGCTCGAGCAGATCGAAACCGGCTTCGCGCTCGCTTTTCAGCAGCGCCTGCAGCTTCGGTTCCTGCTCGGTTTCGGCCACCTGGCTCCAGTCCAGGAACTCGACCGGCGTGCTGCCCGGCTTGTGGATAACCTGCAGCATGTCTTCGCCGACGTTCCAGCAGAAGGACGCGCGCAGGGCTTCGTGACGGGCCACCACCGCCTGCCAGGCCTGGGCGAAACGCGCCGGGTCCAGCTCGCTGTTGATGCGATAGCGGTCCTGCATGTAGTACAGGCCGGTGCCCGGTTCCAGCAGGGTGTGCAGCAGCATGCCCTCCTGCATCGGGGTCAGCGGGTAGACGTCCTCGATGGCGCTGGCCGGTACAGGCAGTGCGTCCAGCTGCGCCTGGGTCAGGCGTGCCAGGGGGAAGTCCGACGGCGTCAGGCCACCGGCATCGTCCTGCAGGCAATGGGCGATCAGGCTGTGCAGTTCGCCGAGGTAGGCCTGGGCCAGCTCGTCGATGGTCTGCGGGTCGAAACGCTCGCCGCTGAAGGTCCAGCGCAACACCAGCTCGCCGGCGTAGACCTGGCTGTCGACGCTCAGCTCGTTGGGCAGCGGCGCCTCCGGCGAATGGGCGGCGCCCACCGGTTCGTCCAGCGGACGGAACAGCGCGTCGCTGGCAAAGCTCTGGTCGAACTGGCCCAGGTAGTTGAAGGTGATCGGCGCCTGCGGCAAGGCCGCCATGCCCTGCTGGATCGCCGCGTCGGCCAGGTAGCGCAGCACGCCATAACCCAGGCCTTTATGCGGTACGGCGCGCAGCTGTTCCTTGATCGCCTTGATCGAGGCGCCCTGCCCGGCCGCTTCCTCTATAGCCAGCGGGGTCAGGCGCAGCGGGTAAGCACTGGTGAACCAGCCGACCGTGCGGGTCAGGTCGATCTCGTCGAACAGGGTTTCGCGGCCGTGGCCTTCGAGCTGGATCAGCGCCGAAGCCTCGCCGGTCCAGCGGCACAGCACGCGGGCCAGGGCCGTCAGCAGCAGGTCGTTGACCTGGGTGCGGTAGGCGCTCGGCGCCTGTTGCAGCAGTTGCCGGGTGCGCTCGGCATCCAGTTTCACGCTGAGGGTCCGGGCATGCTTGTTCTGCCGCCCGCCCTGGGTGTGCTGCACCGGCAGCTTCGCCGCCGGGCCAGCCAGTTGGTCCTGCCACCAGCTCAACTCTTCGCGCAGCGACTCGCTGCCGGCATAGGCCTGCAGGCGTGACGCCCAATCGCGCAAGGCGCTGGTTTTCGCCGGCAGGCGCGGCGTCTGCTGAGCTTCAAGCTGGCGGTAGAGGTTTTGCAGATCCTCCAGCAGCACGCGCCAGGACACGCCGTCGACCACCAGGTGGTGGATGGCGATAAACAGGCGTTGCTGCTCGTCCGGACCGTCCACCAGCAGCGCGCGCAACAGCGGTCCGTTGCTCAGGTCGAGGCTACGCTGAGCCTCGGCGAACAGCGCCGGGCATTGCTCCATCGAAGCCACGCGCACCGACATCAGCAGTGGCGCATCGGACAACGCCTGGTGCGCGGCCTGCCATTGGCCGTCGACCTGGGTAAAGCGCAGGCGCAGGGCGTCATGCTGGGCCAGCACCGCGTGCAGCGCCTGTTCCAACAACTGCCCATCGAGCGCCTGGGTCGGCGCCAGCAGCAGGGCCTGGTTCCAGTGTTGACGCTCGGGGATCTCGCTGTCGAAGAACCAGTGCTGGATCGGCGTCAGGCCCGACTCGCCGCTGAGCAAGCCTTGCTCGGCGACGATCTGCTCGCTGCGGCTGGCCACCGCGGCCAGGCTCTGCACGGTCTGATGCTGGAACAGGTCCCGCGGGCTGAAATGAATGCCCAGCTGACGGGCGCGGCTGACCACCTGGATCGACAGGATCGAGTCGCCGCCCAGTTCGAAGAAGTTGTCGTGCAGGCCGACCTGCCGCAGGTTCAGCACATCACACCAGACCTGGGCCAGGGTCTGCTCCAGTTCGTTGCTCGGCGCCACGTACTGCTGGCGGTTGAGTTCCAGGTCCGGCGCCGGCAAGGCGCGGCGGTCGAGCTTGCCGTTGGCAGTCAGCGGCATGCTCGCCAGCAGGACCAGGTGGGTGGGCACCATGTAATCCGGCAGATGGATTTTCAGCTGGGCCTTGATCGCTTCGCGCAAGGCAGCTTGCTGCTCGTCACTCTGCTCGGCGACATCGGTCACCAGATAGCCGGCCAGCTGTTTGCCGCCCGGCATGTCCAGGGCCAGCACCACGGCTTCGCGCACGGCGTCATGTTCCAGCAGACGGTTTTCGATTTCCCCCAGCTCGATGCGGAAGCCGCGAATCTTCACCTGATGGTCGACCCGGCCAATGTATTCCACCTGGCCATCGGCGCATTGGCGCACCAGGTCGCCGGTGCGATACAGACGGCCACCGTTGCTGCTGAACGGGTCGGCGACGAAACGTTCGGCGCTCATGCCCGGACGCTGGTGGTAACCCTGGGCCAGGCCGGCCCCGCCGACATACAACTCACCGGTGGCGCCTTGCGGCACCAGGGCCAGATCGGCGTCGAGGATATAGGCCACGCGCTCACCGACCACCGTGCCGATCGGCACGCTGCCGGCGCCCTCTTCCAGTTGTTCCGGCGCCAGGCTGGCCAACGGCATGACCACGGTTTCGGTGGGGCCGTAGGCGTTGAAGAACAGGCTCGGCTTGAACGCCGCGCGAATGCGGCTCAGGTGTTCGCCGGTCAGCGCTTCGCCGCCGGTGATGCACATGCGCACCGGCAGGGTTTCGCCCTGGGTCGCCAGCCACTGCGCCAGCTGGCTGCCGTAGCTCGGGGTGAAACCGAGGATGTTGATGCGGTGCTGACGGATCAGCTGGCAGATCTCTTCGGTGTCCCACTGCCCTTGCGCCCGCAGCACCACCTGGGCGCCGCTGAGCAGCGGCACCAGCAGACGCTCGGTGGCGGCATCGAAGTTGATGGAATAGAAGTGCAGCTCGCAGTCGTCCGGGCGCATGCCGAAGCGCTCGATCACCGCGCGACAGTGCATGGCGATCTCGCCATGGGACACCACCACGCCCTTGGGCTTGCCGGTGGAACCCGAGGTGTAGATCAGGTACGCCTGGTGCTGCGGCAGGCTGATAAAGGGCAGCTCACCGGCCGGGTAGTTGGCCAGTTGCGCGCCGTCCTCTTCCAGGCACCAGCGCGCCACGCTCGGCGGCAGCTGGCCCAGGGCCTGGAACATCGCCGCGTCGCTGAGCAGCAGGCCGATGCCACTGTCTTCGATCATGTAGTGCAGGCGGTCCAGCGGGTATTCCGGGTCCAGCGGCACGTAGGCGCCGCCGGCCTTGAGGATCGCCAGCAGGCCGACGACCATTTCCAGCGAACGCTCCAGGGCCAGGCCGACCCGCACCTGCGGGCCGACCCCACGTTCACGGAGCATCCAGGCCAGGCGGTTGGCGCGGCTGTCGAGCTCGGCGTAGCTCAGGGTCTTCCCGGCAAACGTCAGGGCCGGCGCGTCCGGGCGCAGCAGCGCCTGTTCGCTGAACAGGTGGTGGATGCACTGGTCCAGGCGGTGCTCACCGGGCTCGACGCCCAGGCTGTCCAGCAGCTGCTGTTGCTCGGCGCGGCCCAGCAGCGGCAATTCGCTCAGGCGCTGCTCGGGGCTCTCGATCAAGGCCTCCAGCAGGTTGCGCCAATGCGCCGCCATGCGCGCGATGCGCGGCTCGTCGAACAGGTCGGTGCTGTAGGTCAGGCAGCAACCCAGGCGATGGTCGAGGTCGGTGACTTCCAGGTTGAGGTCGAACTTGGTGGCCCGCGCATCGTTGGCCAGGTATTCGACGGTCATGCCGGCCAGGCTGCGGCTCTGCTGGAACTCCCAGCGCTGGACGTTGCACATCACCTGGAACAGTGGGTTGTAGGCGGCGCTGCGCGGCGGTTGCAGGGCTTCCACCAGGTGGTCGAACGGCAGGTCCTGATGGGACTGGCCTTCGATCACGGTATGCCGCACCTGCTCGAACAGCTCGCCGACGCTCATCTGCCCGTCGAGCTGGCAACGCAGCACCTGGGTGTTGAGGAAGGCGCCGATCAGCCCTTCGCTTTCCGGGCGGATGCGGTTGGCCACTGGCGCGCCGATGCGCAGGTCGGTCTGGCCGCTGTAGCGATAGAGCAGTACGGCCAAAGTGGCGGTCATGGTCATGAACAGGGTCAGGCCGTGTTCCGCGTTGAAGCGGCGCACCCGTGCCGCCAGTTCGTCACTGAGATCGAAGCGGTACAGCTCGCCCTGGTGGCTTTGCACCGGCGGCCGCGGACGGTCGCCCGGCAATTCCAGCAGCGGGTGTTCGTTGCCCAGTTGCGCGGTCCAGTAATCCAGCTGGCGCTGACGCTCGCCGGACTCCAGCCACTGGCGCTGCCAGACACTGTAGTCCAGGTACTGCACCGGCAAGGGTTCCAGCGGTGAGTCGCGGTCGTCGATAAAGGCTTCGTACAACGCGCTCAACTCGCGGGCGAAGATGTCCATCGCCCAGCCTTCGGTGACGATGTGGTGCAGGGTCAGCACGAAGTAGTGTTCCTGCTCCGCCGCCTTGACCAGGCAGGCGCGCAGCAGCGGGCCGGTTTCCAGGTCGAACGGCTGGTGCGCCTCGCTGTCGGCCAGTTGTTGCAGGCGTTGCTCGCGGGCCGCTGCATCCAGCTTGGAGAAATCCTTCCAGGCCATGCGCACACCGGTTTCCCCGTGCACCCGTTGCTGGGCCACGCCGTCGACGCTGGGGAAAGTGGTGCGCAGGGTTTCATGGCGCAGGATCAGCGCCTGCAGCGCCGCCTCGAAACGCCCGACATCCAGCACGCCCTTGAAGCGCGCCATGCCGCCAACGTTATAGGCCGGGCTGTCCGGCTCCATCTGCCAGAGGAACCACATGCGCTGCTGGGAATAGGACAGCGGCACAGGCGCGCTGCGGTCGACCTTGTCGATCGGCGGCTGCTGGTTGCGCTTGCCGGATTCCTGGATCAGCCGCACCTGCTCGGCGAAATCCCCCAGCTCGCTGGCTTCGAACAAGGCCCGCAGCGGCAACTCGACGTCGCAGGCCTGGCGGGTCCGGGAAATGATCTGCGTGGCCAGCAGCGAGTGGCCGCCCAGGGCAAAGAAATCATCGCGCAAGCCAATGCGCTGCTGCCCCAGCACCTCGCGCCAGATCGCCGCGATCTGCCGTTGCAGCTCGGTGACCGGCTCGACGTGTTCGCGCACCTGCCATTGCGGTTCCGGCAAGGCACGGCGGTCGAGCTTGCCGCTCGGGCTCAGGGGCATCGCCTCCAAGCGCAGCAGCTGCGCCGGCACCATGTATTCCGGCAACTCGCTGGCCAGGGCGGTTTTCAGGCGCTCGTTCTGCGCGGCTTCATCTTCCCCGGCGACGCTCGCGGTGTAATAGCCGATCAACTGCGCACCGGCCGCGGTCTCGCGCACCAGCACCGCGGCCTGGGCCACGCCAGCCTGGGCCAGCAGGCGCGCTTCGATTTCCTGGGGCTCGACCCGGAACCCCCGCAGCTTGATCTGCTGATCGAGGCGGCCTAGGTATTCCAGGGCGCCATCAGCGCCCCAGCGCACGCGGTCGCCGGTGCGGTACAGGCGCGCGCCCTCGGTGCTCAGCGGGTCGACCACAAAACGCTCGGCGCTCAGCCCCGGCCGCCCAAGGTAGCCACGGGCCAGGCCGCTTCCGGAGATGCACAACTCGCCTGGCACCCCGGCCGGCACCGGGTTGAGGTCGGCATCCAGCACCCGGCAGATCACATTGCCCAGCGGACGGCCGATGGGCGAACGCTCGCCATCGACGCTGCGGCAATGCCAGTGGGTGACGTTGATCGCGGTTTCGGTCGGGCCATAACGGTTGTGCAACTGGACGTTCGGCAGTTGTTCCAGCACCCGGTCGCGCAATTCGGCCGGCAAGGCTTCGCCACCGGAGAACACCCGGCGCAGGCTGCTGCATCCGGCGCTCAGCGACTCATCGACGAACAGCTGCAACAGCGGCGGCACGAAGTGCAGCGTGGTCACGCCGTATTGCTGCACCAACTGGGCGATGCGATGCGGGTCGCGGTGTTCGCCCGGCGCAGCCAGCAGCAGGCGGCAGCCGGTGATCAGCGGCCAGAAGCACTCCCACACCGACACGTCGAAGCTGATCGGCGCCTTTTGCATCAGCACATCGCTGGCGTCCAGGCGGTAGGTATTCTGCATCCACTGCAAGCGTTCGCTCAGGGCCGCATGGGTGTTGCCCACGCCCTTGGGCTGGCCGGTGGAGCCGGAGGTGTAGATCACATAGGCCAGGTTGTCGCCGTGCAGGTGCAGGCCCGGCGCATGGCTCGGCCAGCTGTCGAGCTTGAGGCTGTCCATGGCGATGGCGCTGACGCCCTCGGCCTGGGGCAGACGCTCGAGCAGCCGGGTCTGGGTCAGCAGCAGCTCGACGCCACTGTCGGCCAGCATGTAGGCCAGGCGCTCGGCCGGGTAGTCCGGGTCCAGCGGCACATAGGCGCCGCCGGCCTTGACGATCGCCAGCAGGCCGATCAACAGCTGCGGCGAACGCTCGGCGGCGATGGCCACGCAGACATCCGGGCCGACCCCCTTGTCGCGCAGGTAATGGGCCAGGCGGTTGGCCTGGGCATGCAACTCGGCGAAGCTCAGCTCGCCGCCCTGCCACACCAGCGCGGTGCGTTCCGGGGTCTGTTGCAATTGTGCGTCGAGCAGCTCGGGCAGCCATTGGCTGGCCGCCGCGCAAGGAGCTTCGCTCCACTGTTGCTGCTGCGCCTGCTCGCAGGGGTTGAGCAACGGCAGGTCGGCGATGGCGGTCTGCGGACGCTCGCAGGCTTCGCGCAGCAGGCTGACGAAATGCTCGGCCAGGCGCTCGATGGTCGCGGCGTCGAACAGCTCGGCGGCGTAGTCGAACGACAGGCTCAGGCGGCCGTTGCGGTCTTCTTCAGTGTGCAGTTGCAGGTCGAACTTGGCCTCGCGGCTGTGCCACGGCAGTTCTTCGGCCAGCAGCCCGGGCAACCGGCGCAGGGCGCCGAGGTCGCGCTGCTGGTGGTTGAACATGACCTGGAACAGACCCTGTTCGCGGGCCTGGGGGAAGGCTTCGAGCAGTTGCTCGAACGGCAGGTCCTGATGGGCCTGGGCTTCCAGCGCGGCCTGGCGGGTCTGCGCCAACAACGCGCTAAATGGCAGGCGGCTATCCACCTCGGCGCGCAGCACCAAGGTGTTGATGAAGAAGCCGATCAGGCCCTGGGTTTCCAGGCGCGGACGATTGGCGTTGGGCACGCCGATGCGGATGTCGCGCTGGCCGCTGTAGCGATGCAGCAGGCTCTGGAACGCCGTGAGCAACAGCATGAAGGGTGTCGATTCATGGGCCTGGGCGGTCTGACGGATGGCTTCGCTCAGGCTCGCTCCCAGGCGCAGGCTGTGACGCGCGGCGCTGTGTTGCCGCAGCGCCGAACGCGGATGATCGGTGGCCAGGCTCAGGCTCGGATGTTCGTCGCCCAACTGTTGTTTCCAGTAGGCCAGTTGCCGCTCGCCTTCGCCCTGGGCCAGCCACTGGCGCTGCCAGCTGCCGTAGTCGGCGTATTGCAGCGGCAGCGGCGCCAGGCTCGCGGCCTGGCCTTGCAAGGCGGCGGCATACAGGCGCGAGAACTCGTCGATCAGCACATTCAGCGACCAGCCGTCGGCGATGATGTGGTGCAGGGTCACCAGCAGTTGATGCTCTTCGTCGTCGAGGCGCACCAGGGTCACCCAGAGCAGCGGGCCTTGTTCCAGGTCGAACTGGGTACGGGCCTCATCCTCACGGATCTGTTGCGCCCGCGCCTCGCGCTCGGCCAGCGGCAGGTCGCTGAGGTCGATCACTTGCAGGTTGAACTCGCCGGCCGGCAGGACCTGTTGCAGCGCCTGGCCGTCGCGCTCGAAAAAGCGCGTGCGCAGGGATTCGTGGCGTTCGATCAGTTGCTGGAAGCTGGCGCGCAGGGCGTCTTCGTCCAGCTCGCCGCGCAGGCGCAGGCCGCCGGGAATGTTGTAGGCGCTGCTCTGCGGGTCGAGCTGCCAGGTGATCCACAGGCGGTTCTGCGCCAGGGACTGGGGCAGCGCCTCGGCGCGCGACAAGGCATTGATCGCGCCCTGGGCAAGGCCGCCGTCCTGTTGCAGTTGCGCGACCTGCGCGGCGAAGGCGCCAAGGGTCGGCGCCTCGAACAGCAGGCGCAGGTTCAGCTCCAGGCCGAGCTCTTCACGCAGGCGCGCGACGACCTGGGTCGCGGCGATGGAATTGCCGCCCAAGAGGAAGAAGTGATCGTCGCTCACCACCTGTTCCACCTGCAGCTGCTCGCGCCAGATGCGGCCGATCAGCTCTTGCAGTTCGCTGGTCGCTTCGCCGCTGGCCTCGCTGGTCGCAGCCTGGCGATCGGGGAAGACGGCATAGCTGTCGAGGCTGCCATCGGCCAGCCGGTTGCGGCAGGCCGAACGTTGCAGCTTGCCGCTGGAGGTCTTGGGCAAGGCGCCGGGATTGAGCAGGACTACCACGCTCGGCGCTTCCTGATAGGCCTCGGCCACGGTCTGGCGAATCAGTTTGATCAGCGCGTCCGGCGTGAGGATCTTCTGCACGCTGCGGCTGATTTCCGCGGCGATGCCGATGCCTTCCTGGCCCTGCTCGGTGACGGCGAAGGCCGCGACCCGGCCCTTGCGCACCACCTCGACCTCACGCTCGATGGTCTGCTCGATGTCCTGTGGATAAAGGTTGTGGCCACGCACGATCAGCATGTCCTTCAAGCGGCCGGTGATGAACAGCTCACCGTCGCGCATGAAGCCCAGGTCGCCGGTGCGCAGCCAGGTCCGGCCGGCGTGCTGGACGAAGGTCTTGGCCGTGGCCTCGGGGTTGCGCCAGTAGCCGTGGGCGATGCTCGGGCCGGCGGCCCAGACCTCGCCGACCTGGTTGTCGTCCAGCTCGACCAGGCTGTTCGGTTCGACGATCAGCACAGCGTGCTCGGGCTGGCTGGTGCCGCAGCTCATCATCGCGTTGCCGGTGCCCGGCTCGGCGCAGTTCTGTGCCAGGGCCTGCTCGTCCAGGCGCAGGGCCGGGATGCCCTGGCCACGGGTGCCGCCGGCGACAAACAGGGTGGCTTCGGCCAGGCCATAGGAGGCGAAGAAATTGTTCGGGGTGAAACCACTGGCGGCGAACTTCTCGGCGAAGCGCTCCAGGGTGTCCAGGCGGATCGGCTCGGAACCGGAATAGGCCACACGCCAGCGGCTGAGGTCCAGGCGCTCCAGGGCCGACTCGCTGACCCGCTCGCTGCACAGGCGGTAGGCGAAGTCCGGGCCGCCGCTGATGGTGCCGCCGTACTCGCTGATCGCTTCCAGCCAGCGCAACGGCCGGCCGAGGAAGTAGGCCGGCGACATCAATACGCAGGGCACGCCGCTGAAGATAGGTTGCAGCAGGCCGCCGATCAGGCCCATGTCGTGGTACAGCGGCAGCCAGCTGACGATCACGTCGTCGGGGTTGAGATCGATGCCGAAGCCGCGACGGATCAGCAGTTCGTTGGCCACCAGGTTGCCGTGGCTGACTTGCACGCCCTTGGGCAAGGCGGTGGAACCCGAGGTGTATTGCAGGAAGGCGATGTCGTCGCCCCGCACTTCGGTGGCGGTCCAGCCCTCGGCCAGGCTCGCCTCCAGGCTATCCACGCAGAGCAGCTGCGGCGCGTCGGCGCCTTGCAGTTCGTCCATCTGCGCCAGGGAATCGCGCAGCCCGCTGCTGGTCAGCAGCAGGCGCGGCTCGGCGTCGGCGATAATCGAGATCAGCCGCTCCTGGTGATGGCGTCGGCTCGACTCCGGCGGATAGGCCGGCACCGCGATGACCCCGGCATACAGGCAGGCGAAAAACGCCGCGACATAGTCCGGGCCGCTGGGGAACAGCAGCACCGCGCGATCGCCCAACCCGGCATTGGCCTGCAGCGCCGCGGCGATGGTCCGGGCACGCAGATCCAGGTCGCGATAACTGAGGACCACGCTCTGATCCTGCTCTTCGGCAAGAAAGCGCAAGGCCACTTGATCGGGGGTCTGAGCCGCCCGGCGTTGAAGGGCTTGAGCCAGAGTGCTGGGGAGTTCGAACGCGTCCATCATGGGGTTTCCTGCGCGGATTGTGCTTGCACGTAGAGCCGCGAACCAAGGCCGCGACCGTTACATAAACCTTTGAAAAATAAAGGCTCCTGCCCTCGGAACGGGGCATCTGGAGACTGCTGTGGCGGGATTTTTCACCCGCAATCTTTCTCCAATGAGAACGGATGACGTCTTGAAATAATTAGTCCGCACTCTCCCCTCTGACACCTTCACCCAGTGCGACAACGGGCCGCAGTTCTCACGCTGCACCAAAGAGGATCATTAATTCTCTTTCTCAATTGACAATCATTATCATTCAACATAATTTGTCGCTCGATGTGTAAGACGAATCTGAAATTTCTGTCGTCCTACTAACCCTTTTGCAGCAAGGTGATTTCCATGACGGAACAAGTATCCACAAGCAGGTGCGATTCACCGCTACTCCAGGCCTTTGTCGACAACCGCCTGATCCTGGTCAAAATCGCGGCGCGCATTACCGGCTGCCGCTCCCGCGCCGAAGACGTGGTGCAGGACGCTTTCTTCCGGCTGCAATCGGCGCCGCAGATCACGTCGTCGTTCAAGGCGCAGTTGAGCTATCTGTTCCAGATCGTGCGCAACCTGGCGATCGACCACTATCGCAAGCAGGCGCTGGAGCAGAAGTACTCGGGCACTGAAGAAGAGGGCTTGAATGTGGTCGTGCAGGGCGCGTCGCCAGAAACCTCACACATCAATTTCTCGACCCTGGAACACATTGCCGATGCGCTGACGGAACTGCCGAGCCGCACCCGCTATGCGTTCGAGATGTATCGCCTGCATGGCGTGCCGCAAAAGGACATCGCCAAGGAACTCGGAGTCTCGCCGACGCTGGTGAATTTCATGATTCGCGATGCGCTGGTGCACTGCCGCAAAGTCTCCGGCAGCCGCGCCGACACCTACGCCCGTCACTGATCCACGCCTCTGCTCGCGATAGCCACCCGTGCGCCACGGCGCTACCGCGAACACGCTCCCCCTCGCCAGACTTCCCCGATGGCCCGACGCTGCTCGGCACCTGGCCCCTGCGCCAGAATCAGCAAGGCCGCGCGCTTGTGGGAAAAATCGAAGGGCCTCTGGCAATGCAGGCAACGCTCCTGCTGATCGAGCTCATGGCCAGCGGCCTCGGCAAACGCCGGCTCGTTCGGCCCGTGGTCGAGGCATAACGAATGCACCAGGGCCGATAACCAGCCGGCCATCCACTCGTCCCGCCGCCCTTCTTGCCCACGCAAGGCTTGCAGCACCTCGCTGCCCGTCGGCGGCAGCGGCGTGCCAGGCCCTGGGTTGGCACCTGTGGTTTCAATGCCGGCGAGCCGCAGCGGTTGCAGGCCACCGGTATCGGCGGCACAACGGCAGGTATCGGCAACGGCCACAGCGGACAGCGTATCGAGAGAGGACATGGCACGGACTCAGCGTCATCGGTGTTCAACCAAGTGACGTGAGCCGCAGAGAGAAATTTAGGCAGGCCGGCTTCACTTGGCCGGTGGCATGACCACGATGCGGTAGGGATCGAAGATCTTCAGCAACTCGCCGCTGTCGCGCAGGCGCCCCAGCAACTTGGCGAAATCTTCGCCGCTGATCGGCGCCATGGGGCGAATCAGGGCGTAGTGGTGGTAGACCTGATCGATCCGCTCCGAGGCGAACAACTGCTGCGCCGTGTCGCTATTGTGCGAGAGGAAATCACTGAGGTAGGAACGGGTCACCAGCGCAATGTCGGCACGACCGCGCAGCACCATCAGCAGGTTGCTGTCGTGGGAATAGGTCAGGGTCGCGTTGTAGGTGTCGGCCAGGTACTTGGGGTCGGCATTGAAGTTGGCGAACGCGTAGTGGTAACCGCTGAACAGGGCCAGGCGCTTGCCCTTGAGATCGGCGAAATATTCCTGGCCGCGGCCGGGCTCGCGCTGGGCGGTGAAGATCTCGGCATCTTCCAGGCCCATGTCGACGCTGGTGTGGGGAATGTTCTGCCAGCCCCAGGCCGGGTTCTCGAAAATCGCCATGTCGACGCGACCTTGCTCGAAATCGCGAAAACGCCGGGGAACCGAGGTCGGTACCAGCACGAATTGATAGTCGCTCTGCAGCGCATTCAAGGCGTCCACCAGTTGCGGCAGCAACCCGGTGTCGGCGCCCTGCTCGGGCCGCACGGTATAAGGAGGAAAATGCGCTGCACCGACTCGCACCAACTGCGCGGCGCAGACCGGAAAAACCGTCAGGGTGGCCAGGGCCCACACCAGCATTCGCAAAGCCGTCCGCATTGGCAAAGACATCAGGCAACTTACCTCAAGAAAGGAAACAGGGCTGTGCCATTAAAGCTAGGCGGTTTCCGCCGCTTCGACAACTTTCCACTGAATAATTAATTACTTGCGGGGAGCCTATGGCTCCTTGAGCACCAGGGTCAGCGCTTCCTCGGCCAATTGCTCGAGGGTCAGGCTGCCGTCGGCGCGAAACCAGGTGGTGGTCCAGGACAGGGCCCCAGTGAGAAAACGCCGGGTAATGAACACATCGCCCTTGATAAAGCCGGCCTCCTTGGCCTCGCCCAGCACCTGGGACCAGATCTGCTCATAAATGTCGCGCAGCGCCAGGACGTCGGCCTGCCCCTGGGCCGACAACGAGCGCCATTCGTAGACCAGCACCGCCATGGCCTCGCCGCTGCCGCCCATGATCGACTGCAGCTCGCAGCGGATCAGCGCCAGCACCCGCTCGCGCACGCTGCTGGCTTCGGCCAGTTCGGCGCGCATCAGGGCGGTGTTGTAGTGGATGGTTTCCTCCATCACCGCGCGCAGGATGTCGTCCTTGCTCTTGAAGTGATGAAAGATGCTGCCGGACTGGATGCCCACCGCGCCGGCCAGGTCGCGCACCGTGGTGCGCTCGTAGCCTTTATTGCGAAACAGGTGGGCCGCGGTTTGCAGCAGCTTGCCGCGGGCGCTGTCCGGATCGGTCAGTTGCCCGTTGGCGACCAGCTGGCGCATCACCAGCAAGGCTTTTTGCTCGTCCACGGCCTCTCTCCTACATTCACTCGATCGTTATGCGGCGCAGCCCGCTGAAACAGGGAGCTTGCGCGCGCAATTTAAGCCCGTGGGGACGACCAAGCAAGCGCTTGGGAATAAGATATTTCCGACGTTTACAAACCAAGCGCTTGCTTGGTAGTCTCGATCCCGTTCTGTCATCGAGTCTTTCATCGCGCCTTTCATCGAGTCTTTTATCGAGAGCCCCTGCCATGACCAAGACCCTCCGCATCGGCTGTGCCAGCGCCTTCTGGGGCGACACCTCGAGCGCCGCCGCGCAACTGGTGCAGGGCGGCCGCCTGGATTACCTGGTGTTCGACTACCTGGCCGAGATCACTATGTCGATCATGGTCGGTGCGCGGATGAAGGCCCCCAGTGCCGGCTACGCCACGGATTTCGTCGAGGTCTTGAGCCCGCTGCTGGGCGAGATCGCCCGACAGGAGATCCGGGTCATCAGCAATGCCGGCGGGGTCAACCCGCAGGCCTGCGCCGCGGCCCTGCAAGCGGCCTGCGACCAGGCCGGGGTCACCCTGAAAATCGCCGTGCTGCTGGGCGACGACCTGCAACCCCAATTCAAGCAACTGAGCGGCAGCGGCATCCATGAAATGTTCAGCGGCGCGCCGCTGCCGCCGATGTGCGTGTCCACCAACGCCTACCTCGGCGCCCCCGGGATAGTCGAAGCCCTGAAGCTCGGCGCCGACATCGTCATCACTGGCCGCGGGGTCGACAGCGCGGTGGTCAGCGCGGCGCTGGTGCATGAGTTCGGCTGGTCCTGGCACGACTACGACAAACTGGCCCAGGCCGCCCTCGCCGGGCACATCATCGAATGCGGCGCGCAGTGCACCGGCGGCAACTTCACCGACTGGCGCGACGTACCGGACTACGAACACATCGGCTTTCCCATAGTCGAGGTCGGCGCCGACGGCCAGTTCGTGGTCAGCAAGCCCGAAGGTTCCGGCGGCCTGGTCACGCCGCTGACCGTCGGCGAACAGCTGCTGTATGAGATCGGCGACCCGCGGGCCTATCTGCTGCCCGATGTGGTCTGCGACTTCACCCAGGTCAAGCTGCGCCAACAGGGCAAGAATGCGGTCAGCGTGCACGGCGCCAAGGGCCTGCCACCGACCGACCAGTACAAGGTCAGCGCCACCTACCCGGACGGTTTCCGTTGCACCGCCAGTTGCCTGATTGCCGGCATCGATGCCGTGGCCAAGGCGCGCCGGGTCAGCCAGGCGATCATCGACAAGACCGCGGAAATGTTCGGCCAGCGCGGCTGGGCGCCCTACAGCGAAGTCAATATCGAACTGCTCGGCAGCGAAGCCACCTATGGTCCCCACGGCCAACGCCAGGACAGCCGCGAAGTGGTGATCAAGCTCGCCGTGCGCCATCCGGACAAGCGCGCACTGCTGCTGTTTTCCCGGGAGATCGCCCAGGCCGCCACGGGCATGGCCCCGGGCCTGACCGGCATCGTCGGCGGCCGGCCCACGGTCTATCCGCTGATCCGCCTGTTCTCGTTCCTGATCGACAAGAGCGCCTGCACCCTGGAAGTCGAAATGGCCGGCCAGCGCCACCGGGTCGAGCTGCCCGAACTCGACGCCCTCGACTCCAGCGCCCTGCCCGCGCCCCATGCCGTGGCCAGCCCCCTGGGCCGCGCCGATGCCAGCGTGGCGCTGGTCAAGCTGGCGGTGGCGCGCTCCGGGGACAAGGGCAACCACAGCAATATCGGGGTCATGGCCCGCGCGCCCGAGTACCTGCCGTGGATCGCCGAAGCCCTGACCCCCGCCGTGCTGGTGGACTGGATGAGCCATGTGCTGGACCCGATCCACGGCCGGGTCCAGCGCTGGTACCTGCCGGGCAGCCACAGCCTGAATTTCCTGCTGGAGAACGCCCTCGGTGGCGGCGGTGTCGCCAGCCTGCGCATCGACCCGCAAGGCAAGGCCTTCGCCCAGCAGCTGCTGGAAATCCAGATCCCGGTGCCGCAGAGCATCGCTGACGCCGTCAACTAGAGGATGCCTGCCGTGACTTACGACTCGATTTTCAAACCCGACCTGTTCGCCGGCCAGACCATAGTCGTCACCGGCGGCGGTAGCGGCATCGGGCGCTGCACCGCCCACGAACTGGCGGCCCTTGGCGCCCGCGTGCTGCTGGTGGGGCGCAAGGCGGACAAACTGCACCAGGTGGCCGCGGAGATTGCCGAAGACGGCGGCCAGGCCAGCGGGCATGCCTGCGACATTCGCGACGAGGAAGCGGTCAAGGCCCTGGTCAGTGAACTGATCCGTGACCACGGGCCGCTGCATGGCCTGGTCAACAATGCCGGCGGGCAGTATCCCTCGCCCCTGGCCTCGATCAATCAGAAAGGCTTTGAAACCGTGCTGCGCACCAACCTGGTGGGCGGTTTTCTCATGGCCCGGGAAGTCTTCAACCAGTCCATGAGCAAGCACGGCGGCAGCATCGTCAACATGCTCGCCGACATGTGGGGCGGCATGCCCGGCATGGGCCATTCCGGCGCCGCCCGTTCGGGGATGGACAACTTCACCAAGACCGCCGCGTTCGAATGGGGCCATGCCGGGGTGCGGGTCAACGCCGTGGCGCCGGGCTGGATCGCCTCCAGCGGCATGGACACCTACGAAGGTGCGTTCAAGGCGGTGATCCCGACCCTGCGCGAACACGTGCCGCTCAAGCGCATCGGCACCGAGTCGGAAGTCAGCGCCGCCATCGTCTTCCTGCTCAGCCCGGCGGCCGCCTTCATCAGCGGCAGCACCTTGCGCATCGACGGCGCCGCCAGCCTCGGCAGCCGCGCCTGGCCGTTGCACAAGGCGTCCCACAGCCAGTCCTACAACGGCTTTCACCGCGCTTATCTGCCGGACGTGCTCAAGGATCAGGAGTAAGCCATGCCGGTCATTCAGTCCCAACTCGACCCTCACAGCCCGCAGTTCCTGCAGAACCGCGAAGCGATGCTGGCCGGCCTGGCGCAAATGCGCCAACTGGAACAGAACCTGCTGGCCAAGGCCGCCGAGGCCAAGGCGAAATTCGAAAAGCGCGGGCAACTGCTGCCCCGCGAACGCCTCAACCTGCTGCTGGACCCCGGCGCGCCCTTTCTCGAACTGGCGAGCCTGGCCGGCTACAAGCTGCACGACGACAAGGACGGCAGCCAGGCCGGTGGCGGGCTGATCGCCGGCATCGGCTACGTCAGCGGCGTGCGGGTGCTGGTGGTGGCCAACAACAGTGCGATCAAGGGCGGCACCATCTCCCCCAGCGGCCTGAAAAAATCCCTGCGCCTGCAACAGATCGCCATGGAAAACAAACTGCCGGTGGTGACCCTGGCCGAAAGCGGCGGCGCCAACCTCAATTACGCGGCGGAGATCTTCGTCGAAGGCGCGCGCAGTTTCGCCAACCAGGCGCGCATGTCGGCCATGGGCCTGCCGCAGATCACTGTGGTGCACGGCTCGGCCACCGCCGGCGGGGCCTACCAGCCGGGGCTGTCGGATTACGTGGTGGTGGTGCGTGGCAAGGCCAAGCTGTTTCTTGCCGGCCCGCCATTGCTCAAGGCCGCCACCGGCGAGGTGGCCACCGACGAAGAACTGGGCGGCGCCGAGATGCATGCACAGGTGGCCGGCACCGCGGAATACTTGGCGGAAAACGACGGCGACGGCGTGCGCATCGTGCGGGAAATTCTCGACGCCCTGCCGTGGAATGCCCGGCTGCCGCTGCAGCCTCAGCGCGCCTACGCAGAACCCCTGTACCCGATCGACGAGCTGCTGGGGCTGATTCCCGACGACCCGAAAAAACCTTATGACGCCCGGGAAATCGTCGCGCGCATCGCCGACGGCTCGAACTTCCTCGAATTCAAGGGCGAGTTCGACCAGCAGACCCTCTGCGGCCATTTACAGATCCAGGGGCGCCCTTGTGGGTTTATCGGCAATAACGGGCCGATCACCCCGAAAGGCGCGAGCAAGGCCGCGCAGTTCATTCAGTTGTGCGACCAGAGCGGCACCCCGCTGCTGTTTTTCCACAACACCACCGGTTTCATGGTCGGCACCGAGTCGGAGCAGCAAGGCGTGATCAAGCACGGTTCCAAGCTGATCCAGGCGGTGGCCAATGCCCGGGTGCCGAAACTGACGATAGTGGTCGGCGGCTCCTACGGCGCCGGCAACTACGCCATGTGCGGCCGCGGCCTGGACCCCCGCTTCATCTTCGCCTGGCCCAACAGCCGCACCGCGGTGATGGGCGGCGCCCAGGCCGGCAAGGTGCTGCGCATCGTCACCGAGGCCAAGCATGCCAAGCAGGGCCAGGCGGCCGATCCGCAGATGCTGGATATGCTGGAACAGGTCACCGCGCAGAAACTCGACAGCCAGTCCACCGCCTTGTATGGCAGCGCCAACCTGTGGGACGACGGGCTGATCGACCCACGGGATACCCGCACCCTGCTGGGTTATCTGCTGGATATCTGCCACGAGGCCGCGGTTCGCCCGTTGCAGCCCAACAGTTTCGGCATCGCACGGTTCTGATGTAGCCGCTGCCGCAGGCTGCGATAAGGCCCGAAGGGCCTTCGAGGGCCTCAAGGGCAACGTCCCCTGCGGGGCCGATCGCAGCCTTCGGCAGCGGCTACAGGGATAGCGAGCGGTTCCGCAACGGTGGTGTTTTCGGCCCGCGGCAACGGTTACAGGGTCACAAGGTTCAGGGATTGCGTCACTCAACTTGAGGAGAACAATAAAAATGATCTTCACCCAGGAACATGAAGAACTGCGGCGCACGGTGCGCAACTTTGTCGAGCGCGAGATCAACCCGTACGTCGATGAGTGGGAAAAGGCCGGGCGCTTTCCGATCCACGAGATTTTCCGCAAGGCCGGCGAACTGGGCCTGCTGGGCATCTCCAAGCCGGAGAAGTTCGGCGGCATGGGCCTGGACTACAGCTATTCGATAGTCGCCGCCGAAGAATTCGGCACCATTCATTGCGGCGGCATCCCGATGTCCATCGGCGTGCAGACCGACATGTGCACCCCGGCCCTGGCGCGCTTCGGCTCCGACGAGCTGCGCGAAGAGTTCCTGCGCCCGGCCATCAGCGGGGAAATGGTCGGCTGCATCGGCGTCTCCGAAGTCGGTGCCGGCTCCGACGTGGCCGGGCTCAAGACCACGGCGCGCAAGGACGGCGACGACTATGTGATCAACGGCAGCAAGATGTGGATCACCAACTCCCCCAGCGCCGACTTCATCTGCCTGCTGGCCAACACCTCGGACGACAAGCCCCACGTCAACAAGTCGCTGATCATGGTGCCGATGAACAGCCCCGGTATCAGCCTCAGTCCGCACCTGGACAAGCTTGGCATGCGCAGTTCGGAGACCGCCCAGGTGTTTTTCGATAACGTGCGCGTGCCCCAGCGCTATCGCATCGGCCACGAAGGTGCCGGTTTCATGATGCAGATGCTGCAATTCCAGGAAGAGCGGCTGTTCGGCGCAGCCAACATGATCAAGGGCCTGGAGTACTGCGTCGACAGCACCATCGAGTACTGCAAGGAGCGCCAGACCTTCGGCAGCCCGCTGATCGACAACCAGGTGATCCACTTCCGCCTGGCCGAGCTGTCCACCGAAATCGAATGCCTGCGGGCCCTGGTGTACCAGGCCACCGAGCAATACGTGCGGGGCCAGGACGTCACCCGCCTGGCGTCCATGGCCAAGCTCAAGGCCGGGCGCCTGGGCCGCGAAGTCAGCGACAGCTGCCTGCAATACTGGGGCGGCATGGGCTTCATGTGGGATAACCCGGTGGCCCGCGCCTATCGCGACGTGCGTCTGGTGTCGATTGGTGGCGGCGCCGACGAAATCATGCTGGGCATCATCTGCAAGCTCATGGGCATCCTGCCGGGGAAAAGAAAATGAGCCGCCTGCCCGCCTGCGAAACCCTGCTGCTGGCGCCCCGCGGCGGCGTCCTGCACATCACTCTCGATCGCCCGGACAGCCGCAACGCCATGAGCCTGCAAATGGTCGCCGAACTGCGCGCGGTGCTGGCGGCGGTACGCGATGACCGCGGCATTCGCGCCCTGGTCCTGAGCGGCGCCGGCGGGCACTTCTGCGCGGGCGGCGACCTGAAAGACATGGCCACTGCCCGCGCCCAGGGCGCCAGTGCCTATCAGGAACTGAACCGGGCCTTCGGCACCTTGCTCGAAGAAGCCCAGCACAGCCCGCAGGTGCTGATCGTGCTGCTGCAAGGTGCAGTGCTGGGTGGTGGCTTCGGCCTGGCCTGTGTCAGCGATATCGCCATCGCCGATCATCAGGCGCAGTTCGGCATGCCGGAAACCAGCCTCGGCCTGCTGCCGGCGCAAATCGCCCCATTCGTGGTCAAGCGCATCGGCCTGACCCAGGCCCGCCGGCTGGCGCTGACCGCCGCGCGCTTTGATGGCCACGAGGCCAAGCGGTTGGGCCTGGTGCATTTTGTCGAAAACAGCCCAGAGGCCCTGGCCGAACGCCTCGATGAGGTACTGGCCCATGTGCTGTGCTGCGCGCCCGAAGCCAATGCCGCGACCAAGGCGCTGTTGCTGGCCAGCGATGAAGAGCCGCTGGCGCCCCTGCTCGATCGCGCGGCGGAACAGTTCGGCGCCGCCGTCACCGGTGCCGAAGGCATCGAGGGGACCATGGCCTTCGTGCAGAAACGCAAACCGGCGTGGGCCTCATGAGCCCCATCGCGAGCAAGCTCGCTCCTACAAAGGAGTAGGCAGGTCACGGACCTGTAGAAGCGAGCTTGCTCGCGAAATGCCCGACCCAACACCACCGACCTCAGGAAACCACCCCATGCCCGCCTTCAGCAAAATCCTGATCGCCAACCGTGGCGAAATCGCCTGCCGCATCCAGCGCACCGCCCAAGCCCTGGGTTATCGCACCGTGGCGGTGTTCAGCGATGCCGACGCCGATGCGCTGCATGTGCGGATGGCCGACGAGGCGGTGCGCATCGGCCCGGCGGCGGTCCAGCAGTCTTATCTGAACAGCCAGGCGATCCTCGACGCGGCCCGGCGCACCGGTGCCGATGCGCTGCATCCCGGCTACGGTTTTCTGTCGGAAAACGCCGAGTTCGCCAGCGCCTGCGAGGCCGCCGGCATCACCTTTATCGGCCCCAGCGCCGAGGCCATCGAACTGATGGGCAGCAAGCGTCTGTCCAAGCTGGCGATGCTCGCGGCAGGAGTGCCCTGCATCGCCGGTTATCAGGGCGCGGAACAGGACGATGCGACCCTGCAACAGGAAGCCGAACGCATCGGCTACCCGCTGATGATCAAGGCCAGCGCCGGTGGCGGCGGGCGCGGCATGCGTCTGGTGCAGCGGGCCGATGAGTTGCTGGCCCAGGTGCGCACTGCCCGTTCTGAGGCGCTGCACGCCTTCGGTAGCGACGAGCTGATTCTGGAACAGGCGCTGATCGAGCCGCGGCATGTGGAAATCCAGGTGTTCGGCGACCGCCACGGCCAGTTGATCTACCTCGGCGAGCGCGACTGCTCGATCCAGCGCCGCCATCAGAAAGTCGTCGAGGAAGCGCCCTGCCCGGTGATGACCGCCGAACTGCGCCAGGCCATGGGCGAGGCAGCCCTCAAGGCGGGCCGCGCGGTGAACTATGTCGGCGCCGGCACCGTGGAATTTCTCCTCGATGCGCGGGGGCAGTTCTATTTTCTGGAAATGAACACCCGCCTGCAGGTCGAACACCCGGTCACCGAAATGATCACCGGGCTGGACCTGGTGGCCCTGCAACTGCAGGTGGCGGCCGGTCAACCGCTGCCGCTGCGCCAGGAGCAGGTCGAACTCAAGGGCCATGCCATCGAAGTGCGGCTGTATGCCGAGGACCCGGCGCAGGACTTCCTGCCGCAAACCGGGCAGGTGCGGCGCTGGGAACCGGCGCTGGGCGCCGATGTGCGTATCGATCACGGCCTGCTGGAAGGCCAGGACGTCAGCCCCTTCTATGACCCGATGCTGGGCAAGCTCATCGCCCATGGCACCACCCGCGAAGAGGCGCGCCGCAAGCTGTTGCGCGCGGTCGAGGACACGGTGCTGACGGGCGTGGCGAGCAACCAGAAACTGCTGGCGAACCTGCTGCGCCATCCCGGCTTTGCCAGCGGCGAATTCAGCACCGCCTTTATCGCCGAACATTTCGCCGACGATCCAAGCTTGCGCCCGCAGCCGCCGAGCGGCGCCGAACTGGCCCTGGCCGCGGCACTGTTTTATCGGCACGCGGCCCAGCGCCACGGCGCGGCGTTGGCCGGCTGGCGCAACAACGCCAGCGTGCCGCTGCACTATCGCCTGGGCTCGGGTGAAACTGTCTGGAACCTTGAACTGAATAACCAGCAAGCCGGGACGCTGCAGATTCAACAGGCAGACGAAAGCTTCGAGGTACAACTGCTGAAAGCGGATGGCCGCTGGGCCTGGGCGACCATCAATGGTATCCGCCGCCGCTACGCCTACACCCTGGAAGCCGGGCAGCTCTGGCTGTTTACCCGCCCTGGCAGCCTGCACCTTCAAGACCTCAGCCACGCGCCGGTCGCCAGCCAGGCCGGCGCCCACAGCGGCATGCTCAAGGCGCCCATGGACGGCGCCATAGTCGACGTACTGGTCAGCGAGGGCACGACCGTCAGCAAGGGCCAGCTGCTGCTGGTGCTGGAGGCGATGAAGATGGAGCACCCGCTGAAGGCCGGGATCGATGGCGTGATCAAGCGGCTGCAGGTCAACCTCGGCGACCAGGTGAAAAACCGTCAGGTTCTGCTGGAGGTGGAATAAGCCGCTAGGCGCAGACGTCGGCTTTGGCTACGCTCAAGCCTCATCGGGATGTTGAAGCTGGAGCCTGTGATGCCCCACTGGTTGGTAATTGATCTGGAAGCCACCACGGACGAAGGAGGCTGGCCGGTGACCGACATGGAAATCATCGAGATCGGCGCCACCCTGGTGAACCGCGAAGGGCGCGAACTGGACCATTTCCAGCGCTTCGTGCGCCCGCTGCGGCGGCCGATGCTGACGCCGTTCTGCCGTGAACTGACCCGCATCACCCAGGCCCAGATCGACGGCGCCCAGCCGTTGAGCGAGGTCTGGCCGCTGTTCGAACGCTGGCTGGGCCAGCACCATGGGCGCCTGGAAGGCTGGGCCAGCTGGGGCGACTACGATCGCAAGCAGCTGCTGCAGGAGTGGCAACGCTCGCAACTGCACAGCGCCCTCGCCCAACTGCCGCACATGAACCTCAAGCAACGCTTCGCCAAGGCGCGCCGCCTCGAACGACCGCTGGGCCTGAACGGCGCGCTGCAGCTCGCCGGGCTGCAGTTCACCGGCCAGCAGCATCGCGCCCTGGAAGATGCCCGTAATACGGCGCGTTTATTGCCTCTGATTCTTCCCGGCTGATCCGTCAGCGCAACAGGTGACGCATCTGAAGGCCTTGTGCATACTGGCCGGCCTTTTTGACCCCTTTTTGAGGAATCGCCCATGTTTAAAGTCAACGAGTACTTCGACGGCACCGTCAAGTCGATTGCCTTCGGCACGGCCGAAGGTCCAGCCACCATCGGCGTCATGGCTCCGGGCGAATACGAGTTCGGCACGGCTCAACGGGAAATCATGCACGTGGTTTCCGGTGCCCTGACCGTCAAGCTGCCTGACAGCAACGACTGGGAAACCTTCGCCGCCGGTAGCCAGTTCAACGTCCCGGCCAACAGCAAGTTCCAGCTGAAGGTCGCCGTCGACACCGCCTACCTGTGCGAATACCGCGGCTGATCCCTTCCTCGGGGACTGATTGTCGGTCATAAAAAATGCCCGTATCTCGCGATACGGGCATTTTTCGTTGCAGCTCTGCCGGCTCTTTATTCCAGCACTGTGACCGGCATGCCGACTTCCAGCCGGCCGATGCCATCGTTCACCAGGTTCTGCCCGAACATCGCCCCGCCTTCTTGCGCCCGGTACTGCTGCAGCGTGGCCAGCGGTTCACGGTCGGCGCTGCGCTCGCCGGTCTGCGGATCGATGGTGGTGAGGATGCAACGTGCGCAAGGCTTGACCACCCGAAACTCGATATCGCCGATGCGGATGCGTTTCCAGCCGTCCTCGGCGAATGCTGGGAAGCCTTCGATCACCAGGTTGGGACGAAAGCGCAGCATCTCCAGGGGACGACCGACGCGACTGGACAGGTCTTCCCGAGAAGACTCGCCGATCAGCAACAGCGGAAAACCGTCGGCAAAGGCCACCTGATCGTCATCCTTGCCGTAACCGGCCTGAGTGGTGCGCGCACGGTCCAGGGGCACCTGTACCAGGCGGGTCGGCTTGCCGATGAAGTCGCTCAGCCAGGCATGGGCCTCGTCGCCGGCATCCGGCACGCGCAGGGTATCGCGCCAGATGGTCACGCCACGCAACGGGGCATCCGCGCCAGGCAGTGGCACGTCGAGGGCTGGGTAGCCGGGAGCACTGAGGGTCAGCCCACCCTCGGCATTCCACAGCGCCGAAAGCTGGCTCATGTGCGGGACCGCGCGCTGGGTCAGGAAACGTCCGCTGGGTTCATCGACCAGCATCCAGCGTCGATCTCCCTCCAGCCCCAGCCTGTCCAACGCGACCTGTTGCAGGGACTCGCCCTTGCCGGACTTCAAGGGGTATCGATAAAGCGCGCTGAGACGCATGGCCAGCTCCCGGGTGGCAAAAAAAGCAACCTTATACGAGCCGGCCCGCGAATCAAAGAAGCACCTGCCGTGAAGGCGCCACTCCGGCCACTGCTCCCGTCAGGCGGGAACTTCGTCCAGCATCAGGCGCTGGCGCACCACGTCGACCAGTTTGTCCGGCTGGAACTTGGACAGGAAGTTGTCGCAACCGACCTTCTTCACCATCGACTCGTTGAAGCTGCCGGACAGGGAGGTATGCAGCACCACGTAAAGGCCACGCAGGCGCGGATCGTTGCGGATCTCGGTGGTCAGGCGATAGCCGTCCATTTCCGGCATTTCGGCGTCGGTGAACACCATCAGCAGCTTGTCGGTCATGTCGACCCCGGTATCGGCCCAGGCCTTGAGCATCTTCAGGGCCTTCAGGCCGTCGCTGGCAATGTGCATCTTCACCCCCAACTGGCCCAGGGTGTCGCGCAATTGCGACAGCGCCACGTTGGAGTCGTCCACCAGCAGCACTTCACGGCCACGGGCGCGTTCGAGCACCGGGTCGTCGAGCTTGTCGCGCGAGACCTTGGCGTTGTACGGAACGATTTCGGCCAGGACCTTTTCCACGTCGATGATCTCGACCAGTTGATCGTCGACCTTGCTGATTGCCGTCAGGTAATGCTGGCGCCCGGCACTGGTCGGCGGTGGCAGGATGGCTTCCCAGTTCATGTTGACGATGCGGTCGACGCCCCCCACCAGGAAGGCCTGCACCGAGCGGTTGTACTCGGTGACGATGATGGTGCTGTTGGGGCCCGGCACCAGCGGCCGCATGCCGATCGCCTGGGACAAATCGATGACCGGCAGCGTCTGCCCCCGCAGGTTGACCACACCACAGACGAACGGATGGCGCTGGGGCATCAGCGTCAGCTTCGGCAATTGCAGGACTTCCTGCACCTTGAACACGTTGATCGCGAACAACTGTCGCCCGGCCAGACGGAACATGAGGATTTCCAGGCGATTCTCACCCACCAGTTGCGTGCGTTGATCTACCGTGTCGAGAATGCCGGCCATGTAATGACTCCTGGGCTTGTTCTGATGAATTCACTAACGAGGGTTATCGGCGCAATTCGCCGAATCTTGACCCACGTACAAAATGCCACGCAAAGGCATTGATGTCACATTAACATCATGCTTTACTGGCTTCGCGATTTCACCCGCACAACCTCCCCGCCGCGACCTCTATTTCAGCGCTTGGTTCCCCTTTATAAGGGAATCCCCTATCGGCAATCAGGACCAACCTGATATTCGCAATATCCAATAGCCATTAATGTGACGCCATTCTCATTGCATGAATGGAGTCAGGCTTTTGTTTGTGATCGCAGGAAGATGGGCTGGTGCCCTTTCGAGCCCCCCCGCCTCCGCTGTCCAAGCGTGGCCGATAGACCCTGCCCGACGGTCTGCCACCTGCCGACTAAACATCAGCACTGCGCCTTCGTCCATTAAGAACCAATCAGAATCGTCTTATATCCCACGGCATAACCGGCGTAATACCTTACAGCCGCTCACAAAACGGACCATTCCATCATCTGACGTGGCGTCGTGGAGACAAGCATGCTGATCGACGATAAAGAGTGGCACCAGTCGCCAGACTTTCTGCTTGAGGCAGAAACACTATTGGCCAAGTCGGTTGAGTGCCTGAACCATCTCAACCTGATCAGGAACGATCAGGACGCCATCGATTGCATGCTGTCCACTCTGCTCAAACTTGCCGAGAAAACCGACGCGCTGGCGCTGCGCAGCACCACCGAGTTCTCGCGTCAGGTCCATGCGTTGCTGGATCATTCCCACCCTCATCCGGACATGAACGAGCAGATCCTCGACACCCTCGGGGAGTGCTTCAGCCTGATGGCCTGGCAGCTTGAACTCGTCGATCCGGTGACCGGGCAGTTGAACCTCGATGGCAACGAACAGGCCACCCTCATCGAATCCCTCGCCGTGCAAATCGACCCTCTGCCCGCGTCCCTGTCCTGCCAACAAAATTCGTTTAACGTTTTTTCGATCGCCAAGAGAAACGCATAAGCCTGTCGTTAATCCCTAACTTCAGCTGTTAGATATGTTGTGACATTGACCAGCATCATGTCGTTATTCAATATTTCATGCCTGTTAACGACAGAACCAACTAGCACAACTAAATAAAACCAATCCAGAGACTTCAAGTGTCCTGAATTTCGCCTGGCCGTTCGCTCAAGGCGAGATACAGTCACTGTTTCAGGGTGGCCAGCTAAAACAAGCGAATCGGAACATACGTCCCAAAAGCTAATATTCCTGACCCGCAGGACATATATGGAGGCGCGACCAACGGTAGCTAAAGCTGGTACTATGCCAACCACTAGACGATGTACTTAATGGCACTGTGACTTCAGATTGATCTTGTTACACGCCAGATCAGTGCAAGGCTTGCTCCCAACGAATAGATCGCGTTAATTGAAGCCGCATACTCAAACAATACCGTTTTCCAAACCGGGGCTCGTCAGTTGCCTTGACCGGTCTCCCCGCAGCGAACATTCATTGGCTCCATCCGCTATGTACGCCAGCCTCAAGTCAACTGCCGCCAGGCTTCTTTCTCGAATAAACCTGCGCTGGCTCAACCTGTTGCTGTGCTCATGCTCGGCACTTGGAAGTCTGGCCGTCTATTGCCTGTCGACGACCTTTCCTCTCAGCCTGCTGATCCTGAATCTGGCGGCCCTGGCCAGTGTCTGGGCCTATTACGGCGATTCGCGCAAATCGATCAAGTTCCAGCCTCAGGAGCTGGCGGACCGCTTGCTGGAAGTCCAGGAAAACGAGCGCCATCGCCTCAGTCGTGAGTTGCATGATGATATTGGTCAGCTGCTGACTGCCGCCAAGTTGCAAAGCGAATGGCTCAAGCGTCGCCTGCCTGAAGATCTGCAACAGCACTGCACGACGCTTCAAAGCACATTGGAAGAAACCCTGGCCAAGGTGCGCGATGTATCGGCCATTCTCAATCCTCGACAATTGGCCAGCCTGGGCCTGGAAGCCAGCCTGCGGGCCCACTTGCTGAAGACTCTGGAAAACACTTCCGTGCACTGGAGCCTGGAATGCAAGCAACGCCTGGCAGGCATCCCCGAGGAAATGGCGGTGGCCGCCTTTCGCATCACCCAGGAAGCCGTCACCAACATGCTGCGTCACGCCCAGGCGGATAACCTGCTGGTGCGCCTGCAACGCCTGCCCGAGGGGCTTTCGCTGTTTATCAGCGACGATGGCCGTGGCTTTTCCCCGGCGGCCAATCCTGGCGCACAAGGACAACGCGGCATGGCAGGCATGGCGGAAAGGATCGCGCAACTGGGCGGCACCCTGAAGGTTTCCAGCCAGCCCGACCAGGGCACACAAATCGAAGCACTCTTCCCCTGGGCGCCTCGCGCACTCGAACGGGCCAGTACGAATAAGGTTTTACATTGACCTGCAACTTACTTCTGGTGGATGACCACTCGCTCATCAGGGCTGGCGTGCGTGCCCTGGTCATGGACATTCCTGGCTATGCCGTGATCGGCGAAGCCAACGATGGCGCACAAGTATTGGAAATGGTCGAAAGGCTGTCGCCAGACATTATCCTGCTGGATATTTCCATGAAGGATGTCGGCGGCCTTGAAGCCCTGAAGAAGCTCAAGGTGGTGCATCCGCAGAGCAAGGTGCTGATTCTCTCGATGCACACCGATCCGGCGCTGATCATGCAGGCCCTGGAGTCCGGGGCTCATGGTTATCTGCTCAAGGACACCACCGCCAACGAACTCGAACACGCGCTCGAGGCCTTGCGCAACAACGAGCGTTATCTCAGCCCGGCCATTGCCCATACGGTGATCAACCAGGCACTGATCCGCGTGCAGAAGCCCCATCCAGAACCCGTTGAAACCCATAACCTGACCGCACGCCAGCTGGAGATCCTGCGCCTGATCGTTCGCGGCAAATCGACCCGCGAAATCGCTCACGGGCTGGGCCTGAGCATCAAGACCGTGGAAACCCACCGCTCGCAGATCATGAAACGCCTGCAGATCTATGACGTGGCTGGCCTGGTCCTGTTCGCCGTCCGCGAACAAATCATCAGCCTCGACGATTAAGGCGCCGAAGCCCCCAACAGCGGGGAGTCTTCCGGCAAATGCACCCGCAATGCCCCTGGGAGCGCGCGAAAACGCAGGTTTTCGCCTTGCAGGGGTTCACCGTCGAGATTGATGTCCAGTCCCTCGGACACCTTGATTTCCACCCAGGGCAGGCGCGTGCGCACAAACAGGTTGTCGATCCCCCAGCCGCCGGCCAGCAGGTCCTTCAAGGTGCCTACCAGTTCCTGAGGGGCCGGCAGGATACTGATATCCAGCAACCCATCATCGGCCATCGCCTCAGGGCACAGCAGATGACCGCCACCGGCCTGGCGCCCGTTGCCGATCCCCAGGGCCAGCAGGTCGCCGCGCCAATGGAAATCCGGCCCCTGCAGCTCACCGTAGGCCGCATGCAGTTCGTTGAAGCGGGACAAGCCGGTGAACAGATAGGCGGCGCCGCCCAGAATCTTTTTCAGGTCCTCAGAGGTATTGGCCGTCACCTGGCTGCCGAACCCACCCGTGGCCATATTGAGAAATACCTGGCCACCGACCTCGCCGAGATCGATCGTCCGTGCCGGCAGGTCGAGCAGGTTCAGTGCCTCATGGGCCGGCAACGGCACGCCGGCCGCCCGCGCGAAATCATTGGCCGTCCCCAGCGGCAGCAACACCAGACTGGCATCCTTGGCCTGCGCCGCCATGGCCTCGGCGATATCCCGCAAGGTGCCGTCACCGCCTCCCGCAATCAGACGCGTATAACCGACAGCGAGGGCTTCATCCACCAGGCGCTGGGCATCGCCCGCTTCCCAGGTCAGGCGGACCGCCAGCTCCCAACCCTCTTCACGCTTGCGCTCGACAGCGGTGCGGACTTCTTCGTTGAGGGCCTGCTTGCCGTGCAATATCAGCATCGCCTTGCGTTCGCTCATCGCTCATCACTCCTGTCATTCGAGGGCCAATGAAGGATGTTGACCCTCGGTCCATGAGAAAAAGTCCGACAGGGATGTAATCAAGTCATCCCCATCAGGCCTCTGCTCACTGACCGGTAACTTTTCTGACCGCAGATTGAGAATCACCTGAATTGACCCGAAACAGGCAATCGGAGAATGTTCATGGCAGGCGAACGACGCCTCAAACAGGGAAGCGAAACACATGGATGACAAGAAATGCTTTGAACGCTCGAACTCCGCGCTCAACCGGCTGGAAGGGGGCATCCTGCTCGGCACAGGCAAACACTCGGAACTGAGTGTCCATCAGGTGCATAGCCGAGAGCGCGAGCATAAGCCCGATAGCAAGCTTCAAGCCTTGCTCAAGAAACTCGCCTGGGTATTGGCCTATGCCGGGTTTCTATCGGCACTGCTGTCCTGGGGCCTGAACAGCCGTTTTGGCTTGCTGATCCTTCTACTGCTGCGTTGACAGGCAGGGCTCTGGAGGATGGACCCGGCCCTGCCGACCAGGTCCGCCTCCCCTGGAGTCAGCCCAGGACTTCACTCAATGGAATGAAGTTGACCCAATCGCCCTCAACCAGCGTTCGCTCTTCCAGCACTTCGACCAGACCCTCGGCCCAGGCGGCACTGCGCAAGACCCCGGAACTCTGGTTCCGATAGATGACTGCCCTGCCCTGCTCCAGGCGTCCACGCAGATACTCTCGTCGGTTCCCCGGCTTCGGCCAGGCAAATCCAGCCGGAACCTGGAACTGCAGGGGTTGCAGCTCCTTCACTCCCTGGCGCCGCAAAATATAGGGGCGGGCCAGCAAGGCAAAGGTCACCAGCGTCGAGGCCGGATTACCGGGCAGGCCGATTACCGGCACGCCGCGGAAATGCCCGAAGGTCAAGGGTTTGCCCGGCTTGATCGCCAGCTTCCAGAGGGCCAGTTCGCCCTCCTCTCTTAAGGCGATGCCCAGGAAATCCGCCTCGCCCACTGATACGCCGCCGGTGGACAGGATCAGATCCACATCCGCCAGCTCGGCCAGGCGACGCCGGGTCGTGGGCAGATCGTCTGGCAGGATTCCGCCGTCGACCACCTCGCAGCCCAGACGCTGCAACCAACTGCACAGCAGGACACGGTTGCTGTTGTAGATCTGCCCGGGACCGAGCGCCTGCCCGGGCTCTACCAGTTCGTCACCGGTGGAGAGCACGGCGACCCGCACTCGACGCACCACATCCAGCTCCGCGCAGCCCAGGGAAGCAGCCAGCCCCAGCTCGATCGGCCCCAGCTGCGTTCCGGCCGCCAGCACACACTCGCCGACCGTGGTTTCCTGGCCTTGCGGACGAATGTTCTGCCCGGCGCCGAGAGGCTCGGTAAAAGCCACCCGCCCATCGTCCTGGACCTGGGCGTTCTCCTGCATTTCCACGCAGTCGGCTCCCGCCGGGACCGGCGCACCGGTGAAGATGCGTGCGCAGGTACCAGGCGCCAAAGGCTCGGGGGCCTGACCGGCGAAGATGCGCTGGCTGACGGCAAGCGGCTCGCCGCTCCAGTCCGAGGCACGCAAGGCGTAACCGTCCATGGCGCTATTGGGCCAGGGCGGAAGGTCCAGGGTGGAAACCAGATCGTCGGCCAATACCCGGCCTTGAGCCGCCGCCAGCGGCAACCGCTCGCGCTCGAGAATGGGAGTAGCCTCGGCCATCTCCAGCAAACGGGCCAACGCGACCTCGACCGGCATCAAGGCACCGATCTTGCCCGGCTTACCCACGGGATTCACAAGGCGCGCCCTGTTTCAGGTGCGTGACGAAATTGCACGGCCGATGCCGCGAATCCAGCTGCTCGGCGAGAATGCCGTCCCAACCGGTACGCACCGCGTTGGTCGAGCCCGGCAGGCAGCACACCAGCGTGCCGTTGGCCAGGCCGGCCAGGGCTCGGGACTGCACGGTGGAAGTGCCGATGTCGGCCACCGAGATCTGGCGGAACAACTCGCCAAATCCGTCGACCTGTTTGTCGAGCAGGCAAGACACGGCTTCCGGGGTGCTGTCACGGCCGGTGAAACCGGTGCCGCCGGTGATCAGCACCACCTGGACCAGGTCGTCGGCGATCCAGGTCGCCACTTGTGCGCGAATCTTGTAGAGATCGTCCTTGAGCAGGACGCGCGCGGCCAGGTTATGGCCGGCAGCGCCCAGACGATCGACGAAGACCTGGCCGGATGTATCGGTCTCCAGGGTCCGGGTATCACTGACAGTCAGCACCGCGATATTCAGGGGTGCAAAAGGTACATCAGCCTTGGCTTTCATAGGCTCGATCCAGTTGTAGGAGAAACAGCCCGGTGTTATATCACAGCGCTCTCTTTGACCGCCCCTGTGGAGACGTGCCATGACCCTGCGCGCAGATTTGCCACCCTGCTCCATTCTGCTCCTGGCCGGTGGGCGCGGCCAACGCATGGGCGGAAGGGACAAGGGGCTGATCGAGTGGCAGGGCCGGCCATTGATCGCCCACCTGCATCGACTGACCCGCGGCCTGAGCGATGACTTGATCATTTCCTGTAACCGCAATCGGCAGCAGTACGCGCCTTTTGCCGATCAACTGGTGCAGGACGAAAGCAATGATTTCCCGGGGCCGCTGGCAGGGATTCGTGCCGGCTTGGCCGTCGCCCGGCATGCCCAGTTGCTGGTGTTGCCCTGCGACGTACCGCGCATCGATGCGCACCTGATCGACGCCATGCGACAAAGCGCCGCCCGACACCCGGACAAACCACTGATGCTGCGCCATGGCGAGCACTGGGAACCCTTGCTGTGTATCATTCCGCGCGCCCTGCTCGGCACCTTCGACGGCGCCTGGCAGGATGGTGAACGCAGCCCCGGACGCATCATGCGCGGGCTGGATGCTCAGGCCCTGCAATGTCCGGCAAACGATCCACGATTGGCTAATCTGAATACACCAGAGCTGTTAAGCCAGCAGCGCGGCGTGTCAGAATGACCTTAACTCAAGGAACTTGCAGGCGTTGTATACGTCTCAAGCACAGCAACTAAAAGTATTCATCTCGGAGACACATAATGATTCAGCGGACTCTCGCCACTCTCATGCTTGCACTGGGCCTTGCCACTCTCGCCGGTTGCGCATCGCCTACTGTGATCACCCTGAATGACGGTCGCGAAATCCAGGCCGTCGATACGCCGAAATACGATCAGGACTCCGGCTTCTACGAGTTCGAACAACTGGACGGCAAACAAACCCGCATCAACAAAGATCAGGTTCGTACCGTAAAAGAGCTGTAATCCATACCCTTACAGCCTGAATGCATAAAGCCCGCTTTCGCGGGCTTTATCGTTTCTGGATGCAGCAAGCTGTTGCCGGGATTACCACTGCAAGCTGATCCGGCTCTCGAACTCGCGCTCCTCCCCGGTCAGCGGGTCGGTAAAACGCAGCCCCTGGGCCAGCAGCTTGAGCGGCTTGGCGTAATCGTCTTCCACGTCCTTGAGCGCGTCGGGATAGAACGGGTCGTTGCAGATCGCCGCCCCCAGCGCACTCATGTGCACCCGCAACTGGTGCTTTTTGCCGGTCACCGGATACAGCCCATAACGCCAGAGGTCACCGTTCTTTTCCCGGACCTCCAGCGCCGTTTCCGTATTAGGGGTGCCAGGCCCTTCCTGCATGCGGAAAAACGGCTCGCCATCGACCAGGCGACTTTTATGCACCCGCGGGAACTCGAGACCGGGCAAGGCCGGAGCGATGGCCTCGTAGCGCTTGTCGATCCTGCGCGTCGGAAACAGCGACTGATAGGCCGAGCGGCTTTGCGGATTGGCCGAAAACAACACCAGGCCCGCCGTATGCCGATCGATGCGATGCAGAGGCACCAGGTGGGGATTGTCCAGGCTGCGGATCAGGCGGCGCAGCAAGGTTTGCTCGACATATTCCCCCGCCGGTGTGACCGGCAGGAAATGCGGCTTGTCCGCCACCACCAGGTGCTCATCGACATAGAGGATCGACTCCTGCACCGGGATGACCTTTTCGTCGGGCACTTCGCGGAAATAATGAATGCGCAGGCCTTCGCGGTACGCCAGGTCGCCACTGATCGGCAAGCCTTGTTCATCGAGCACCCGGCCACGGGCGATCCGGCTCAGCCACTGTTCGCGGCTGATGGTGCTGAAATGATCACACAGGCAGTCCAGTACGGTTGGCCATGACCCGGGGGGCAGGAACAGGGTGCTGGCCTGATGCTGTGCGGCGGAAAAAGGTACGGAGGACATACAAAAGCTCGAGCGGACAATGCAGAGCGGCATTATCCAACATGGGCCCCGGGGAACCTAGGAGAGTTTCCCCCTTAGGGACCAGCGACTAGGCGCGGGCCACGCCGGCTTGCGCGGCGGCATCGGTGAACTCCTTCAGCCAGCGCAGCACATCGACCGCTTCCCAGCGGGCCGGGTCATAGAGTGCATACAACAACCCCTGATACCCCACCACGTCCAGTTGCCGGTGATAACCCGCACGCTGGAACAGGGCTTCGATTTCGGCAAAGCAGGTATTGAAATGCAGCTTGTTGAACGGCGTCTTGCCTTCCGTGACCAGACCGTCCAGGCGCAGTTCGAGTACCGCTTCGCGCACCACATCGGCGGACATGCGGTTCACACTGCTCTTCAATTGTTCGACATTGACCATCATCAGTCCTTCTACCCTCTCATTTCATCCACTGAGCACACGCCCCGCACATCGGTATCAGCCACGGCCGACGTAACTGACCACCCACAACACCACGCCCCAGATTTGCGCCGAGTCCCGATCGTCCAGGGGGATAGGCGCAATCGAAGGTCGCGCCGCCTTGAGCAGCAGCCCGCCCTTGGGGTCGGGAGCCAGCAGGCGCACGCCATAGGCTTCTTCGCCATCGAGATGGGCCACCACGTACTGATCCACCGCCGGGGCCGCCGAACGATCGACGATCAGCCGATCGCCGGGATAGATACCGAAGCCCAGCAGGCTGTCGTCATCCACCAGCACCGCACGGATCTGCGGTGCTCCGAGACCCACGGTGCGATCCAGCGAAAAACCGCCTTCGAACTTGAGCCCGGCAGCAAACCCGTCGTGCCCTGCATGCTCGGGCGACAGGTGTTGCAAACGCTCGGCGCGGGCGAGGATTGTGAGAGACATGGCGAACCATCCCGATAACTGTACGCATATACAGTAACCGAATAATCGGGATCCCGCCAAGGGATTGCAGCGAAGGCGACAAACGGAAAGTGTCGCGCCAGCGACAGCCGGCTCAGCGCAGGAAGGCCACCACCTGCTCGGCATCGAACGGCCAGCCCAGCTCGGCGCCGCTGTCCACCCGGCGCAGGACCGGGATACGCAGGCCATACGCCTCGAACAGGGTTTCGTCTTCCGCGATATCCACCAGCTCGACCAACAGCCCATGCTCCACCAGCGGCATCAACTCCGCCTCGGCGAGTTCGCACAGGTGGCAACCCAGGGTGCCGAACAGCTGACATTCAGGAGGCATGGCATACAGACCGAAAAGAGACAGGCGCTTATTCTAGGCCCGCGATAAAAAGCCGTCGACCGATGAACACCGCAGCGTGCGCTCATCGTCGGGCATTCTGCCAAACAGCTGATGCAGGTCAGCGTCGCCAACTTGCGGTTGAGCGACCCTCGCGGCTTTTTTTGCCTCTACGCTCTGTATTCCACCCCGCCGCCGGAGATGCCTGTGTTTGCCAATCTGTTGATCATCCTTGCTTCATCCCTGGTGGTGATCGCCCTGTTCCGGCACCTGCGCCTGCCGCCCGTGCTGGGCTACCTGTGCGTGGGCCTGCTGGTGGGGCCGACCGCCTTCGGCTGGGTCAACGACAACGAAAACCTGCCTGACCTGGCGGAGCTGGGGGTGGTGTTCCTGCTGTTTTCCCTGGGGCTGGAGTTTTCCGTATCGAAAATGCTGGCCCTGCGCCGGGTGGTCTTCGGCCTGGGCAGCCTGCAAGTGCTGTGCAGTGGCGCCGTCCTCGGCGGCCTGCTGATCCTCGCGGGCGGGCCGCTGATCCCGGCCCTACTGCTCGGCGCGGGCCTGGCGCTGTCCTCCACCGCCATCGTCAGCAAGGAGCTGGGCAGCCTTGGGGAAATCTTCAGCAGCCACGGGCAGAATGCGATTGGCGTGCTGCTGTTCCAGGACGTGGTGGCGGTGCTGTTGCTGACCCTGGTGCCGGTATTCGCCGGCAATACCGAACAGGCCTGGTACTGGGCCCTGCCCCTGACCCTGGGCAAGACCGCCCTGCTGTTCACCGGCCTGGCGCTGGCCAGCCGCTGGCTGCTGCCACGGCTGTTCCATGAGGTGGCCGCCTCCCATTCCGCCGAGCTGTTCGTGCTGCTGGCCCTGGTCATCGTCCTGTTGACCGCCTGGCTGACCCACCTGCTCGGCCTGTCCCCCGCCCTCGGTGCATTCCTCGCCGGCATGCTGCTGGGGGAAAGCCGTTACCGGCACCAGATCGAGGCCGATATCCGGCCGTTCCGCGACATTCTGCTGGGGCTGTTTTTCGTCAGTATCGGCATGCTCATCGACCTGCAATTGTTCGCCAGCCATGCCCTGTTGATCCTCGGCCTGACCCTGGCCCTGATACTGATCAAGGGCGCCGTGGTGGCGCTGTTGCTCAAGCTGCGCGGCAGCGACGGCGAGACGGCCTGGCGCAGTGGCCTGGCCCTGGCCCAGGGAGGCGAGTTCTGTTTTGCGCTGATGGCGCAGATGCAGCAAAGCCAGTTGATGCCGGCCGAGCTGAGTGGCCTGCTGCTGGCCGCGACCTTCTGCTCGATGCTGCTGACCCCCTTGCTGCTACGCGCCGCCCCGGGGATTGCCGCGCGCCTGCACCGCAAGCCGAACCAGGAGGCCCAGCTGGAAGAAATCAGCGCCCTCAACGCTGCATTGCAGGGCCATGTGGTGATCTGTGGCTATGGCCGTGTCGGCCAGTCGATCGGCCGCTTCCTGCGCCGCGAACAGCAGCGTTTCATTGCCCTGGACGACGACCCGGTGCGGGTCCAGGAAGCCGCGGCCGGCGAAAGCTGCGTGCATTACGGCGACTCCCGCCGCGCCGAGCTGCTGGCGGCGGTCGGCCTCGAACGCGCGCGGCTGCTGGTGATTGCCGTGGACAAGACCGATATCGCCCTGACCGTGCTGAACAGCGCACGCCGGATCAACAGCGAAGTGCCGATCCTGGTGCGCACCCGGGATGACAGCCAACTGGCCGAACTGAAAGCCGCCGGCGCCAGCGAAGTGGTGCCGGAGCTGCTGGAGTCGAGCCTGATGCTGGCATCCCATGCGCTGGTGATGCTCGGGCTGCCGGAGCACCAGGTACAGGCCAAGGTCGATGAAGTCCGCCACAACCGCTATCGCCTGCTGCATGGTTTCTACCATGGCGCGCAGACCGACCTGCTGGACAATCGTGGCCAGCCGCGGGTGCTGATGCATGCGGTCAATCTCGGCAGCGCGGCCCATGCCTGCGACCTGGCCCTGGGCGAGCTGGCGCTGGAGCAGTTGGGCGTCGATGTGCAAGGCGTGCAGCGCGATGGCCACGACCTGGAACTGGCCGCCAGCACCCTGCTGCAAGCCGGCGATACGGTGTTGATGTCCGGCCCGCTGGCGGCCATCGAAGCGTCGGAAGCGCGCCTGCTCGGCGGCCAATGATCAGCGGCAAACGGCCCTGGCCAGGGACTCCGGCCAGGGCCGCACGGCCTCAGTCCTGGCTGACCGCGCCGATCTTGTGCAGCGACAGGTCGGCGCCGTAATACTCCTGCTCCTGGGTCAGGCGCAGACCGCAGAGCACCTTGATCGCGCCATACACCAGGAAGCCGCCGACCAGCGCCACCAGCACACCCAGGCCGGTACCGATCAACTGGCTGATCAGGCTGACACCGCCCAGGCCGCCCAGGGCGCTCTGGCCGAAGATGCCGCAGGCGATACCGCCCCACACGCCGCACAAACCGTGCAGTGGCCAGACACCCAGCACATCGTCGATCTTCCAGCGCGTCTGGGTGGCGATAAAGCACCAGACGAACAACGCGCCGGCGATCGCCCCGGTAATCAGCGCGCCCACCGGGTGCATCAGGTCGGAGCCGGCGCAGATCGCCACCAGCCCGGCCAGCGGGCCGTTGTGCAGGAAGCCCGGGTCGTTGCGCCCGACGACCAGCGCCGCCACCGTGCCGCCGACCATGGCCATCAGCGAATTCACCGCCACCAGGCCGCTGACCGCTTGCAGGGTCTGCGCGCTCATCACGTTGAAGCCGAACCAGCCGACAATCAGGATCCACGAGCCCAAGGCCAGGAATGGAATGCTCGACGGCGCGAACGCCACCAGCTTGCCGTCGCGGTAGCGGCCGTTGCGCGGCCCGAGCAACAGCACCGCGGCCAGCGCCAGCCAGCCGCCCATGGCATGCACCACCACGGAACCGGCGAAGTCATGGAAACCCGCGCCGAAGTGCTCCTGCAGCCAGGCTTGCAGGCCGTAGTTGCCGTTCCACACCAGGCCTTCGAAGAAGGGATAGATAAAGGCCACGATCAGCGCCGTGGCGCAGAGCTGCGGAACGAACCGAGCACGCTCGGCGATGCCGCCAGAAATGATCGCCGGGATGGCCGCGGCGAACGTCAGCAGGAAGAAGAACTTCACCAGCCCGTAGCCGTGATCGGCACTGATCACCGCCGCCGGCTGCAGGAAGCTGACGCCGTAGGAGATCCAATAGCCTATAAAGAAATAGGCCAGGGTCGAGACCGCGAAGTCGCTGAGGATCTTCGACAAGGCGTTGACCTGGTTTTTCTGGCGCACCGTGCCCACCTCGAGAAAGGCGAAGCCGGCATGCATGGCCAGGACCATGACCGCGCCGATGAGGATAAACAGGGTATTGGAGCCATGGACCAGAGTGTCCACAGCGCTTTGCAGATTTTCCATGGAATGGGCAGACCTGATATTCAGGAAAAAGCCGCGAGCCGCTCGAAAGTTTTTTGCACCAACTTGGCACCCAGGGTCCTGTCGACCCACGGATTACGACCCATTTTGGCGCGACGCTTTTTCGAGAGGGGTGTATCGCTCGGGGTGTTTCCATAAGTGTTGATTTTTTAGGGTAAGGTTTTAGCTGCCAGGCACCGCATCCTGCGCGCTTTCGGCGCAACCACCCGTGTTTACGCACCAGGACAAAGCAAAAGCTGTACCAGACAATTGCACTGAACCTTCGCGCAAGGCTCATACTCGAACCCTTCAGAACGCCACTACGGAGATAACCATGGCCAGCAAAACCACCAAGACAGCTCAAGAAACACTGATGGCGGACTTTCAGGCACTGGTCAGTGACACGGAACGTCTGCTGGAACACACCGCCACCCTGGCTGGCGACCAGGCGGACGAATTGCGCACGCAGATTCACGACAGCCTGTTGCGCGCCCGCGAGACCCTGCAACTGACCGAACAATCGCTGCGCGAACGCGGCCAGGCAGCGGTCACCGCCACCGAAGACTATGTGCAGAGCAACCCCTGGCAAGCAGTGGGCATCGCGGCGGGTGTGGGCTTTCTGATCGGCCTGCTGGCGACCCGGCGCTGATATGGCTATCGATGAATCCGGCTCCACAGCGGGTCAAGGCTCCTCAACGCGGCGCCTGGGCGCGGCTTTCCTGGGCTTGTTGCACAGCCACGTCGAACTGTTCGGCATCGAGTTGCAGGAACAGAAGGCCAGGACCGTCAGCCTGCTGCTGTTCGCCGGGCTGGCCCTGGTGTTCGCCCTGCTGCTGTTGATAGGCCTGTCGGCGCTGGTGCTGATCCTGTTCTGGGACACCTATCGCCTGCCCGCCATCATCGGGCTGTGCGTCTTCTATACGCTGGCTGCGCTGTTCTGCGCCATGCGCCTGAAGGCGGCGATTTTCGACGAGTCCTCGCCCTTCCATGCCACCCTTGAAGAGCTGGCCAACGACAGGGAGCGCCTGCTGCCATGAGCCTGCCCGACATCCCGCAAACCAATTCCCGGCGCGAGATGCGCAAGGCGCTGATCCGCCTGCGCATGGAAATGCATCGCCAGGAAATCCGCCACGAATCCCAGCAGTTGCTGCAACCCTTGCAGCGGGTCCGTGGCCTTGGCCAAAGCTGGCAACAGGGCTTCGGCATCAAGCACGCGCCGTTGTGGGGCGTGGCCGCCGTGACCCTGTTGGGTTTTCTCACCGGCAAAGGCGCCAAGAGCGGCAGCGTCAGAAGCTTCGCCCGGCTGGTGCGGCTCAGCGCCGGCCTGTTGCCGCTGATCAAACTGATCATGCAAGGTTCTTCGAGCAAGCATTGAGCCGGCGCTATCTGGCTGCATTCTTGCAATCACTCCCGCAATAGCTGCGCCCCCGACCTCTCTCGCAAGAGGTCGGGTTGCGCCTGCCTGTTGCATCGGCGCAGCGCCAAAATCAACAAGATCAACCAAGGAGGCCCCGTGATCGACGGGCAACCGCTTGCCTGCTTTCAACCCTTCATCGACACCGCCACTGGCCGCATTGCCGGTGTCGAAGCCCTGGGCCGCCTGCGTCAACCGAACGGTCAGCTGTTGTCGGTCGGCCCATTGTTCAACGATCCCCGGACCTCCTCGACCGCCCTGCGGCGGCTCGACCGGCTGATTCGCGCCGACGCCCTGAGCCGTCTGCATGAAGCGCCCCCGGATTGGTTCCTGAGCATCAATATCTCGCCCCGCTGGATCAGCCGCCTGCGCGCCGGCCAGCCCTTGCCGAGCCTCAGGCAATTGCAGCAACAGGGTGTCGATCCGCGGCGTGTGGTCTTCGAAATCACCGAGCTGGGCGGCAACAGCCAACGCCTGAGCGAAGTGGTGGCGCGCTACCGCGAAGCCGGCGCGCGGATCGCCATCGACGACTTCGGCGCCGGCTACTCCCAGCTCGACCGGGTGCTGGCCCTGCAACCGGACATTCTCAAGCTCGACATGCGCCTGTTCCAGGCCGCGGCCCGCGGCGGACCCAGCAGCGATGTGGTCAAGGCCCTGGCGCAGATGGCCGAGAAAACCGGCTGCTGGATCATCGCCGAGGGGGTCGAGAGCGAAACCGAACTCAACTTCGCCCTGGAGTGCGGCTCGCGGTATGTCCAGGGGTTCCTGTTTGCCCGGGCCGAGCTGGCGTTCTTCGCCAGCGATGCTTTCGTCGCGCCTTTTGCCCGGCTGCGCCAACGTTATGTACAGCAGAAACTGGCCGAGCGCGGACGCCTGATGCAGATGCGCCAGCAACTCGCGGAGCTGATGACCCTGCTGCAGGAATGGGCCCAGGCTCGGGCCCCGATCGAGCGGCTGCCCCAGCTGGATGCCTTTCCCTGGCTGCTGCGCTTCTATCAATGCGATCGCCACGGCACCCAGCTGACACCGAACCTGGAATGGCGCCACAACCGCTGGCAGGCCGACCACAGCTACGTCGGCCACAACTGGTCATGGCGTCCGTACTTCTATCACCTGCTGGCCGAAGGCTGGGACGAGCGGCGGCTGACCCTGTCCAACACCTACCGCGATGCCACCAGCAACCAGTACTGCCTCACCGCCGGGCAGTTCTTCGACAATGGCCAGCGCCTGCTGCTGATCGATATCGATGCCGCGGGGCTTTAGTTCCACTTGCAGGCTTTGGCGCGAACCGGGAAGCTAGCTCATCAGTCATTCGACGGAGAGACCCCGCCTTGGATTGGCATACCCTGCTTACCCGCGAACGCCTTGGAAAACCGTTGCACAGCTCTGAAGAGCTGGGCCGCAGCCCCTTCCACAAGGACCACGACCGCATCATTTTCTCCGGTGCCTTCCGCCGCCTGGGCCGCAAGACCCAGGTGCACCCGGTGTCCAGCAACGACCATATCCACACGCGCCTGACCCACTCCCTGGAAGTCAGCTGTGTCGGTCGTTCCCTGGGCATGCGGGTCGGCGAGACCATTCGCGACGCCCTGCCCGACTGGTGCGAACCCAGCGACCTGGGGATGGTGGTGCAATCGGCCTGCCTGGCCCACGACATCGGCAACCCGCCGTTCGGCCACTCCGGCGAAGATGCCATCCGGCACTGGTTCCAACAGGCCGCCGGGCGCGGCTGGCTGGACGCCATGAGCGAAAACGAGCGCAATGACTTCCTCAACTTCGAAGGCAATGCCCAGGGTTTCCGGGTGCTGACCCAGCTGGAATACCACCAGTTCGACGGCGGCACGCGGCTGACCTACGCCACCCTCGGCACCTACCTGAAGTACCCCTGGACCGCGCGCCATGCCGACTCCCTGGGCTACAAGAAGCACAAGTTCGGCTGCTACCAGAGCGAACTGCCGTTGCTCGAACAGATCGCCAACAAGCTTGGCCTGCCGCAACTCGAGGAACAACGCTGGGCCCGCCATCCGCTGGTGTACCTGATGGAAGCCGCCGATGACATCTGCTATGCCCTGATCGACCTCGAGGACGGGCTGGAAATGGAGCTGCTCGACTATGCCGAAGTCGAGTCGCTGCTGCTCGGGCTGGTGGGCGACGACCTGCCGGAAACCTATCGCCAGCTCGGCCCGCGGGACTCGCGCCGGCGCAAGCTGGCGATCCTGCGCGGCAAGGCCATCGAGCACCTGACCAATGCCGCCGCCCGGGCCTTCGTCGAACAGCAGGATGCCCTGCTCAGCGGCACCCTGCAGGGCGACCTGGTGGAGCACATGCACGGCCCGGCCAAGCGTTGCGTGCTCAACGCCAAGGACATCGCACGCAAGAAGATCTTCCAGGACAAGCGCAAGACCCTGCACGAGATCGGCGCCTACACCACCCTGGAAATCCTCCTCAACTCGTTCTGCGGCGCCGCGCTGGAACAACATGGCGGACGTACCCCGTCGTTCAAGAACCGGCGGATTCTCGACCTGCTGGGCAATAACGCGCCGGATCCGAACGGCTCGCTGCACGCCTCCTTCCTGCGCATGATCGACTTCATCGCCGGCATGACCGACAGCTACGCCAGCGAGATGGCCCGGGAAATGACCGGGCGTTCCAGCCCGCAATGACCCGCCGTCGAACGGCCGCCTCGGGTTACCGAGGTGGCCGTTCGGGCGGTTTTTCATGAGCCGGCAACTAAGGGATTCCCCTAGTCCCTTATCAGGCAATATCCTGATGCGGTCCTTACTTCAACTTTGATCACCTGCCCGTTTCACACGGCTCGACAGTGCCGCTCACTTCCACCCAGTTCGCCAGATATCATCCGCTAGACACTATTCCAGACAGCCTTCGGCATCTAGAGCACTTGCTCTATAACTAGCGATATCGACCGACATATGTAGCCAAACAATCAATCCAACTAGCCTGAATTAAACAGGCCGTTAACGATACAACCAAACATCCTACCTTTACCTTTCGATACATCTGCCCCTCCTTCAGGCCGAAACCCTTGCAATACAAGGGCCCTGCGAGGTTCCATGCGATTACAAATTCCGTACAAATCGACTTTATCCTTTCCGCTAGTCTCGACCCCTAATGAGTTAACGAAGATTAATTTCGCTCTTCGACAGCTCGTTCCCCTTGCATGACCCTAGGCCGGATGATCGGCAGCAAAACAAATAGCAAGCAAACTAAGTACTCTCATTCAAACTCCAGCCAACCTGTTAGTTCAGTAGATATTTTCAAAATAATTTCACCCTTCGCTGTAACAAAGAGCGCGCCCAGGACTCAAGCGTCAAAATGGAAGTGAGTACACGGAATGAATCCGTGTCGATAAGTTGTTCCCGCACTTCCTCGTCCGTTTTTCTCTATTAAGGATGTCGAGTGCCCTATACGTCCTCAAGTCACCCAAGCTGTCACACCGGCCTGCGCCGCTGGTTGCTGCTCTCGCTGCTGGCCGGGTCCCTGCCGGTGGCCGCCGCCGATATGCCGCAACCGGGCCAGGAAGCCCTGCGCCTGCAGCAACAGCAACAGCGCGACCTGCAACAACTGCAACTGGAACAGCGCCAGCGCCAGTTGCAGCGCGGCAGCTTCGGAACCCCGGCGGTAACCCCCGCCGAAACCGCCCAGGGCGGCGAGGATGAACACTGCTGGGCCCTGAGCGGCACGCGGATCGCCGGCGTCACGCTGTTCAAGAAAGACCGGCTGAACCGCCAGCTCGAACCCTATATCGCACCCTGCATGGGGGTGAACGGGATCAACCGCCTGCTGGCGCAGATCACCCGGATCTATGTCGAGGCCGGCTACATCGCCAGCCGCCCTTACCTGAGCAGCGCCCCCGCCGCCGGCCATTCGCTGGATATAGTGGTCGACGAAGGTTATGTCGAGGCCGTCGAACTGGCCGACCAGAGCCTGCCGGTTTCCCTGGCCGGGGCCTTTCCCGGTATGCTCGGCGAACCGCTGAACCTGCGCGACCTGGAACAGGGCCTGGACCAGCTCAATCGCCTGCGCTCCCTGGACCTGACCGCCGATATCGCCCCCGGCAGCCAGCCCGGCGCCTCGCGGATCATTCTGCGCTCGCGCAGCAGCGGCGCCTCGCGCTGGGCCCTGGGGCTGGGTGTGGATAACCTCGGCAGCGCCAGCACCGGGCGTGACCGCAACTCCATCAACCTGAGCCTCGACAGCCCGCTGCAACTCAACGACGCGCTCAACCTGAACTTCAGCGACACCCTCAACCACGGCCCGCGCTACAGCCGCAGCACCAGCCTCTTCTACTCGATCCCCTATGGCTACTGGACCTACAGCCTGTTCGCCAGCCATGCCGAGTACCGGGCGCCGTTCAAGCTCAGCAGCGTGACCTTCTACAACAGCGGGCGCACCGACCTGCTCAGCCTGCGCGCCGACCGCGTGCTGTGGCGCGACCAGGGCCACCAGTTGAGCGCCAACCTGCAACTGGCCCACAAGGACGTCGACAGCTACCTGCAGAAAGCCCGCCTGGACATCCAGAGCCCGACCCTGACCGTGGCCGAAGCCGGGCTCAACCTGTTCTGGCTCAACAGCGCGGTGTGGAACCTGGACTTCAACTACGCCCAGGGCCTGACCTGGTTCGGCGCCGACCGCGACTCGCAACAGGTGCAGAAAAACCTGCCACAGGCGCAGTTCCACAAGTACCGCGCCAGCCTCAGCCAATGGCGCAATGGCCGCATCGGCAGCCAGCCCTGGCAGTGGCAGAGCCAGCTGTCGCTGCAGTACAGCCCCGACCCGCTGCCGGCCATCGAACAACTGCTGGGCACCGATGACTCCGCGGTGCGCGGCTATCGCGAGAACAGCGCCTCGGGCGCCATCGGTGGGATCTGGCGCAACACCCTGCGCCTGCCGTTGCAGAACGATCTGCCCGTCAAGCTGACCCCGCGCCTGGCCTTCGACCACGGCCGGATCAAGGCGCAAGAGGGAGCCAGCAGCGAGCGCCTGAGCGGCGCCAGCATCGGCCTGAACCTGAGCTGGAAGAACCTGCAAGTCGATGTCGACTACCAACACAGCCTGGAAACACCCCAACGCTTTCACCATGAATCGCCCACCTGGCTGACCCGCCTGAGTGTGCAGATCTGAGGTCCCGCGAACCGTGCCCCAGCCTGAAGAAAACAGCCGAGCCTGAACACCACAGCGGCGTTGCAACGAACAACGCGCATTGCCACTCGGCCCACACATAGAGAGCTTCTTATGCCCGACAACACATCTGTGTTTCACCTGTCCCCCAGGGGCAAACTGCGCCTGGCCATCGCCAGCCTGCTTCTGGTCTCCCACCTGCCGCAGGCGCTGGCCGGCGGCATCACCGTGGTCGAAGGCCCGGGCGGCATCCCGCAGCTGCAAAACCAGAACGGCGTGCCTATCGTCAACATCGTCGCGCCCAACGGCGCCGGGCTCTCCCATAACCAGTTCCTCGATTACAACGTCGATCGCCAGGGCGTGGTGCTGAACAACGCCCTGCAATCCGGGGCATCGCAACTGGCCGGGCAACTGGCCGCCAACCCGCAGTTCCACGGCCAGGACGCCAGCGTGATTCTCAACGAGGTGATCAGCCGCAACGCCTCGGCGCTCAACGGTCCCCAGGAGATCTTCGGCCGCGCCGCCGACTATGTGCTGGCCAACCCCAACGGCATCTCGGTCAACGGCGGCAGCTTCATCAATACGCCGAACGCCAGCCTGCTGGTCGGTCGCCCCGAGCTCAACGACGGCAAGCTGCAAGCCCTGAGCACCCGTGATGCCAAGGGCCAATTGACGGTCGATGGCCTGAGCAACGACAAGGGCAGCATCAACCTGATCGCCCCGCGCATCGACAGCCAGGGTACCCTCACTGCCGGCAACCAGCTCAACCTCACCGTCGGGCGCAATCGCGTGGACGCGGCCAGTGGCAAGGTGCTCAGCACCGACCCGGCCGGTAACACCAAGGAGCAGCGCATCGACGCCAGCCTGTTTGGCGCCATGCAGGCCGGGCGCATCAACATTGTCAGCACCGCCGAAGGCGCCGGTGTGCGTGTTGGCGCGGTGCAGGTCAAAGGTCGCGACGGTGTGGATATCGCCTCCGCCGGCGACCTGCATATCAGCGGCCAGGCCAAGCCCGACAGCCTCGACGCCATCCGTGCCGGCGTGCACAGCAGCCAGGGCGACGTGCAGTTGCGCAGCGGCCAGGACCTGACCCTCGCCGCCACCGATGTCAGCGCCCGCGACGTCAAGCTCGATGCCGGGCGCAACCTGACCCTGAGCGCCATCGAAAGCCGCAAGCTCCAGGAAAAACGCGAGCAGTGGAGCAACAGCACCATCGGCATCACCTGGGAAACCTACGACCGGACCCTGACCGACAGCGACAGCCGTCAACACGGCAACCAGCTGACCGCCAGCCGCGATGCCGAGCTCAAAGCCCGCGCCAACACCGAACTCAAGGCCAGCCAGGTCAAGGCCGGCAACAACCTGAAGGTCGAGAGCGGCGCCGACCTGCGCCTGACCGCCGCCACCGAAACCCACGAACAGCGCGACCAGGGCCACCACCGCAAGCACCTGTGGAAAGCCGACTGGGACAAGTCCAGCAGCGAGCAACGCAGCATCACCAGCCAGCTGGAGGCCGGCAACGACCTGCAACTGACCAGCAGCCAGCAGCTGCAACTGCAGGGCGCCGAACTGGCCAGCAACAATATCCAGCTGACCGGGCGCCAGGTGGACATCACCAGCGCCAGCCGCACCCAGAGCAACAGCGACAAGTCCTACTCCGGCGACCTGGTCGGCGGCAGCTTCTTCGGCAAGAACGGCGACGGCGACAAGGGCAAGACCCTGAACAAGGGCAGCAAGGTCAACGCCAAGGGCGACCTGATCGTCAAGGCCGACGAAGTCCGCATCAGCGGCAGCCAGGCCCGTGGCGGCAAGCAGGCCAGCGTGATCAGCGAAAAAGGCTCGCTGACCATCGACGGCGTGCAGGACCGCTCCCACGACAACAGCTACAGCAACGACAGCAAGTTCTTCGGCATCACCAAGGACGAAAGCCGGCAGAACCGCAAGGACAGCACCACGGTCACCAGCGACCTGCGCTCGGACAGCAACCTCGAGCTCAAAAGCGCCAAGGACATCGCCCTCAGCGGCGCGCAAGTGACCGCGACCGGCAAGCTCGAAGCCAAGGCTGGCGGCGACATCAAGATCGACTCGGCGCAGGACACCAAGCAGAGCGAAACCACCACCCACACCCGTGGCTTCGACGCCTATGCCAAGGAAAATGCCCCAGGCACCCGGCAATACCGCGCCGGCGTGCGTTACGAAGACCAGCAGAAAACGGTCAAGACCAACGACACCAAGCAACAGGGTTCGAGCCTCAGCGGCGGCAGCCTGGAAGTCGCAGCCAAGGGCGACCTGAGCATCAAGGGCAGCGACCTGAAAGCCACCAATGGCGATGCCAGCCTCAGCGGCAAGCAGGTCGAGTTGCTGGCCGATCATGATCGCAAGAGCGAAAGCACCGACACCCGCACCACCGGCGGCGGTTTCTACTACACCGGCGGCCTGGACCGGGCCGGCAGCGGCGCGGAATTCGCCCACAGCAGTACCCAGGACACCAGCGATACCAGCACCGCGAAAACCACCGGCATCAATGCCACCGGCAACCTGACCATCAAGGCCGGCAACACCCTGGTGACCGAGGGTGCCCAGGTCAAGGCCGGCGACAAGCTGCTGGTGAATGCCGAGCAGGTCGACAACCGCGCGGCGCACGACACCGAGTCCAGCAGCCACAAGGAAAACACCTGGAGCGCCGATGTCGGCGCCAACGTCGAATACAAGGGCCTGACCCGTCCGGTGGAAAAAGCCATCGAAGGCATGGCCCAGCGCAAGTTCCACCAACCGGGCCTGCTCGACGCCCTGGAGCCGGGCAATGTCGGCCTGGACGTGGAAGTCGGCCACCAGAACAAACAGCGCACCGAGCAAGGCAGCACCGCCGTGGTCAGCCAGTTCAAGGGTGGCCAGGTCGAGGTCAAGGTGGCCGGCCAGTTGCAGGATGAAGGCAGCCGCTACGAGGCCACCCAAGGCGCGCTGAAGATCGACGCCGGCAGCCAGGTGGCCAAGGCCGCCAGCAATACCCACAGCAGCAGCGAGCAGGCGCTGGACGCCAAGGCTGGCGTACGGGTCTACACCACCACGGGCGAGGACCTCAATGTGCGTGGCAGCGGCGCCGGCGGCAGCAGCGACAAGCGCAGCGACAGCAGCAAGGCGGTGGTCGGCAGCTATGTCGGCAAACAAGGTGTGGACATCGCGCTGAGCGGCGACGGCCAGTACGAGGGCAGCGAGTTCGATGGCCGCGACGCTGGCGTCAAGCTGCACGCTGGCGGCGAACTGGCGCTGAACCAGGCCAATGACCGCCAGAACAGCAGCGACTCCAGCCTGCGCGGCGACGCCTCGCTCACCGTCGGCAGCGCCCCGGGCGCCAACGGCAATAACCTCAACCTCGGCGCCGGCCTGCAGCTGGACCACAAGCGCCTGGATCAACAGGACAGCCAGGCGCACGTCGCGACCATCCAGGGCAAGGGCCCGGTCGAACTGTCCAGCGGCGGCGACCTGATCCTCCAGGGCACCACCATCGGCAGCAAAACCGAGAAGACCGGCGACATCAGCCTGAGCGCCGGCGGCAAGCTCGACCTGCAGGCCGCGGTGGACACCCACAGCAGCCAGGGCAGCAACCTCGGTGGCGGCCTGACTGGCGGCGCCAGCAAGACCAGCAGCGAGCAGAGCAGCGGCAAGAGCGCCAACCTGAGCGCCAACTTCAACATCGGCCGGGTCTCGGAGCAGGACCAGAAGCAGACCGGCGGGCAACTGCACAGCAATGGCCAGGTAACACTCGCCAGCGCCTCCGACAGCAACACCGCGCTGCACTTGCAGGGCACCCAGGTCGAGGGCAAAAACGTCATCCTCAGCGCCGACAAGGGCGGGATCTACCAGGAGTCGGCGCAGTCCACCCAGGCTCATAACAACTGGGGCCTGACCCTGGGCGCCGGCGGCAACGGCGGCAAGACCACCCGGGCCGACGCCGGCGAACACGACTCGCCGAAAACCGATCGCGGTATCCACGCCCGGGCCAAGATCGATGTCGCGCAGGTGCACAGCAACACCCAGCACAACAGCCTGATCAAGGCCGACCAGGTGACGCTCAACAGCAGCGGCGATACCCATCTGGCGGGTGCACGCATCGACGCCAACCGGGTGGACGGACGGATCGGTGGCGATCTCAAGGTAGAGAGCCGCAAGGACCAGCTCAGCAGCACCACCGTCAACCTCGACGCCCGCCTGGACGCGGAGAAGAACCAGCCTGGCGTGGTCGACAAGCTGACCAAGCAGACCGGCCCGCTCAAGGACAAGCTGCAGGCCAAGGCCGAAGGCGGTTTCGACAAGCACCGCGAGAAGCTGGAAAACGTCGTCGACAAGGGTACCGAGCGCCTGGTGGCGGCCAAGGACAACCTGGTGAACAAGGCCGAAATCGCCAAGGAGCGCCTGGGTGAGAAACTCACCCGCAGCGGCAGCTACGACGTCAACCCGGAACCCAAGGGCGCCTTCGGTCGCGGCGTGGACAAGGCCAAGGGCTACCTCGCCGACAAGACCGAAGCCTTGGGCGATCGCTTCTCCAGCCTCAAGGAACGGGTCTGGCCGAAAACCAGCGACAGCTACGCCGTCAGCGAGAAAACCGGCGCTGGCAGCAAGCTGACCAACACCGCGGAAAGCGTGCTGTTCGGCGACAAGAGCGGTAACACCTCCTACACGCCGACCCTGAACCTGAATGTCAGCCGTCAGAGCAAGGACAGCGTGGCAGAGGCTTCAGGCATCAGCGGTACCCGCGGCGTCAACCTGCAGGTGTCGGGCGAGACCCGCCTGAGCGGCGCGCGGATCGGCGCCAGCGAGGGCAAGGTCGACCTCGGCGGCTCGACCCTCAGCACCACTGCGTTGGCCGGTACGGATTACCGCGCCGACGTCGGGCTCAATCTGTCGAAGTCGCCGGTCAACCTGGCCCTCGGTGCCAAGGATGAGCTGACCCGCAAGCAGGACGAGGCCACCCAGAAGGATCAGGCGTTCAACCTAGGGCCGCTGCGCGTCGGCGGCCATAGCGACAGCCAGCTGCTGCAGGCCGGCATCGATCAGAAAGCGCCCTGAGGCAAGCGCTCCGTGATCGGCTGCCCCCCATGAACGGGGGGCAACCCTTCCCTTCTCACCGCCCTGTATTGCCCTGCGAAAAAGTGCACTAAAGCTCCAACATCTTCTTACTTTTTACATGGCTGGATACTCATTCCTACTTTCAACTGAAAAACCGCTGTAATCCGAAACCGTCTTTCATGTAAGAACTGCCTTATTGTCCCCAACCCCGCCTTAACCCGCATATATCCACTGTCCTGCCTGCGCTAAGGTCCAACCCTGTATTTATTTCCACGGGTTTGACCATGAGTTCTGTGTTCATCATCGACGACCATCCCGTTATCCGACTGGCCATCCGCATGTTGCTGGAACATGAAGGTTATAAAGTCGTCGGCGAAACCGATAACGGTGTCGATGCCCTGCAAATGGTTCGCGACAGCATGCCGGACCTGATCGTGCTCGATATCAGCATTCCCAAGCTCGACGGGCTGGAGCTGCTGTTGCGTTTCGGCGCCCTGGACAAGTCGTTGCGGGTGCTGGTGCTGACGGCGCAGTCGCCGGCCCTGTTCGCCGCGCGCTGCATGCAGGCCGGGGCCTGCGGCTATGTGTGCAAGCAGGAAGACCTGAGCGAAGTGCTCAGCGCCATGAAGGCCGTGCTGTGCGGCTACAACTACTTTCCGAGTCACGCCCTGCAAACGCCGCGTCAGGATGAAACGGCAAACAACGAACTGAGCCGCTTGATGTTGCTCAGCGATCGGGAATTGATGGTGTTGCAACTTTTTGCCAAGGGCAGCACCAGTACGCAAATAGCTAACAGCATATTTCTCAGTGGCAAGACGGTCAGTACCTATAAAAAAAGAATCATGCACAAACTTCGCGCGACTTCCATGGCGGAACTTATCGAGTTGGCACAACGTCACGAACTGGTGTGAGGAACAGGATGTTCAAACCCATTCTTTATTATTTAACCCTAATGGCCACGACAGTCTCGGCGCTGCTGTTTCTGGGCCTGGTCGAGGCCGGGCAACGGGAGCCCGGAATAACCTCCGCCCACCCGTGCACCGATACGGCACCTTGCGCTGAATCGACCGCCGCCCCGCCCCCCGATAACGACCATCGCGGGCTGCTCCTGCTCGCAGGCCTGGGGCTCGGCGCGCCATTGCTGGCGTCCCTGGGCTGGAATGCCTGGCTGCACCGGCGCCTGACCCGCCAGCAGCAGGCCGCGCATGATGTCGGGCAGCAGCTCGCATTCATGCAGGCCTGGGTCGACGGCATGCCGCATCCGACTTACGTGCGTGACCGCCAGGGCCTGCTGCAAAGCTGCAACGCCAGCTACCTGGAGAGCTTCGCCGCCCGGCGCGAAGAGCTCATCGGTAAAACCCTGTTGCAGGGCCCCGTGGACGATCCCGAGCAGGCCCGCGAATATCACGCCGACTACCAGCAGGTCATGGCGCAAGACCGCCCGCTGCTGCGTGACCGGCCACTGCGCCTGAACGGACAGGAGCTGACCGTCCAGCACTGGGTTGTGCCCTATCGGGATGCGAGTGGTGAGATCCAGGGCATCCTCGGCGGCTGGATCGATATCAGCGAACGCCATCGGCTCAGCGACAGCCTCAGGGCCGCCCGGCAACAGGCCGAAGCGGCCAGCAAGGCGAAAAGCGCCTTCCTGGCCAGCAGCAGCCACGAACTGCGCAGTTTCATGAACGCACTGAGCGGTGCACTGGAACTGGTGCTGCAGCGCTCCGACAGCCAGTCCCAGGATCGTCCGGTCATTGAAATGGCTTATCGCTCGGCCCGAGCGATGCAGGCCCTGGTCGACGATACCCTCGATATCGCCCGCATCGAATCAGGCAGCCTGCCCCTGAGGCCCGAATGGCTCGACCCACGTGTCCTTGTCGAATCCATCGTCAGGGAGTTCGACAGCCAGGCCCGGGAGAAGCACCTCAAGCTGCTGCCGACCTTCCACTCCAGCGTCGAGCCAGTCGATGTGCGGCTCGATCCGCTGCGTTTCAAGCAGGTGCTGGGCAACCTGCTGCACAACGCGATCAAGTTCACCGAACAGGGCCAAATCAGGATCCATCTCGATCTGCAAGCGGCCACGCCGCCGCAACAGGTGCAGCTGATGCTGCAAGTGACGGACAGCGGCATCGGCATCGACGAGCAGGATCAACACAGGCTGTTCGAGCCCTTCTTCCAGCCCCAGGCTCGTAGCCTTTCCCGGCCTGACGGCGCAGGGCTGGGCCTGACCATTTGCCGTCACCTCTGCGAGCTCATGCAAGGCAGGCTGCAACTGACCAGCCAGCCGGGCATAGGCACGGAAGTCCGGGTCCTGTTGCCGCTGGCCTGTCAGCCAGCGCGAGAACCCGCGGCCATCGTCGCGCCACTCATTGCCCCTGCCACCCGGGCCTTGAACGTACTGGTGATCGATGACCACTCGGTGGACCGCCTGCTGCTGAGCGAACAGCTGCGCTTCCTCGGGCACCGCTGCCGCACCGCCGACGACGTCGAGCAAGGTTTCGAGCTCTGGTGCAAGGGGTTCTTCGACCTGCTCATCGTCGATTGCAACATGCCGGGCATGAACGGCTACAAGCTGATCCGCGCCATCCGCGAGCATGAACGCCTGGAGTCCCGCGCGGCCTGCCGGGTATTGGGAGTGACCGCCAGCGCACGGCCGGAAGAAAGACAGCAGTGCAAGCAGGCCGGCATCGATGACTGCCTGTTCAAGCCTGTCGGCCTGGCGAGCCTCAGCCACAAACTGGCGGGCCTGCAACCGCGGCCCTGGAATGGCGTGTTCAGCCTGAAGGCGCTGCGCACCCTGTCCCGCGGCAAACCGCAGTTCGCCCTGCGCATCCTTACCGAACTGCTGCATTGCAGCTACCGGGACCGCCAGCAACTGATGGCCCTGCCCTGCGAGACGCCGCCCCAGGCACTGGCGGAGCTCGCCCACAAGATCAAGGGCTCGGCCTTGATGGTGCAGGCAAAAGACCTTGAAGCGCAGTGCGAAGCCCTTGAGCAGGCTGTTCTGCAAGACGCGGGCAGGCAAACCCTGATGCAACACCGAACCGCCCTGGAACAGGCCATGCTCAAGCTTGAACGGGCCCTGTTGTGGCAGATCGATCAACAGCCCGGCGCGGCCACGACCTGAGCCCCATAAGCAGCGCAGCGCCTTGTGTTGCAGCCAGTTGCCAGACAAATATCAAAAAGCCACTATCCTGTCAGTCGGCCCCAAAAGCCTCATGGCGAGCCTGCGCCTGGCTGCAACCCGCAACGTCCCCGGAGCCGCCGCCCCTGAGCACAATGCACCTGCCTTAACTATGCTGAAACGTTGAGTTGCGCATCACGCGCCCCCTGGAGAGAGCTGCAATGCCGAGCACGCTGTCGTTGGATAAACGTCGATTTCCTCTCCATGTGCATATCAGCGTGATGTTCACCTGCCTGCTTCTGCTGACCGGCGTGGTGCTGGGCGTTTTCAATTACCAGCAGACCACCCGCATCATCCTTTCCAGCAGTGAAAAACTGTTCCAGCGCATCGAACAGGACGTGCAGCTGGACCTGAAAGCGACCTACGAACCGATTCGCCATCTGCTCAGCCTGCTGGTGGGCAATCCAGCCGTCCAGGCCAGCGACCTCGGGCAGCGTCTGACGTTGCTCGGGCCTTTCAGCCAATCGCTCAAGGACAACCCCGATCTGGCCTCCCTCTATGTGGGTTATGCCGACGGCGATTTTTTCATGGTCCGGCCCTTGCGCAGCCAGGCCTTGAAGCAGGCCCGCCAGGCTCCGGACGCCGCGGCCTATGAAGTCTGGAGCATCGAGCGCGACCGCCGCACCGGGCAACTGCATTCGCAGTCGCTGTTTTATGACGCCAGCCTCGCTCTGGTCAGCCGCCGCGACAATACCCAGGAGTCCTACGACCCGAGCAATCGCAACTGGTTTGCCAACGCCAAGGACGACACCGATCAGATCACCACCGAGCCGTACGTCTTTTTCTCCACCCGCAACGTCGGCACCACCCTCGCCCGTCGCAGCGGCAATAACGCGGTGATGGGCGCCGACCTGACCCTGGAACAACTCTCGGCCACCCTGGCCAAGCATCGGGTCACGCCCAGTACCGAAATCGCCCTGGTGGATGGCAATGGCAACGCCGTGGCTTATCCGGACAGCCGTCGCCTGATCGTCGAAGAACAGAGCGCCCGGCTGATCCGCGCCAACGACCTGAACCCGGCCCTCGATGCGCTGCTGCGGGGCAAGGCCCAGGGCAATCACCTGCGGCTCAAGGATCGCCAGTGGATAGTTGCCAGCCGTCATCTGCAGGAAGGTGGGCCCCAGGGGCTGCAACTGGCGCTGCTGGTGCCCGAGGACGAGCTGCTGGCGGACGCCTATAGCATGCGCTGGCAAGGCGCGCTGATCACCCTGAGCATTCTGCTGCTGTGCCTGCCGCTCGGCTGGCTGACCTCGCGGGTGCTGGTCATGCCGTTGCGCGCCCTGGTGCAGGAAGCCGACGCCATCCGCAGTTTCGATTTCAACTACCCGCTGATCCGTCGCTCGCCGGTGCTGGAAGTCGACCAGTTGAGCGTGTCGATGGCCCGCATGAAGGAAACCCTGGCCAGCTTTTTTGAAATCACCGCCAGCCTTTCCGCGGAAACCCGCTTCGACCCGCTGCTGCAACGGGTGCTGTTTGAAACCATGAAGATCGGCCAGGCCCAGGCCGGGCTGATCTACCTGCGGGAAAACGAAGGCATGAGCCTGGAACCTCACGGCCTGATCATCGCCGACAATGTCCAGGACCTGCGGGTCTTCGATATACGGAGCCAGGACGCCCAGCACGACGCAAGTCCGGTGTGGCTGCAGCGACTGACGAACAGCGAGAACGTAGTCACGACCCTGGGATTCGAGCAGGCGGCCGACCTGCAAAGCGTGCTGCTGGCCATGAACAGCCCCAGCGTCCATCTGATCGGTATCCGCCTGCACAATCGTCACAACGAGACCGTTGGCATCCTGGTCCTGCTGTTGGCCGACAGCGGGCAGGAAGACGACCTGGAAAAACTGAGCCCGGACCGCATCGCTTTCCTGCAGGCGGTTTCCGGCGCCGCGGCGGTCAGCATCGACAGCCAGCGCCTGCAGAACCGGCAAAAGCAGTTGCTCGACTCCTTCATCCAGTTGCTGGCCGGGGCGATCGATGCCAAGAGCCCTTACACCGGCGGGCATTGCCAACGAGTGCCGGCGCTGACCCTGATGCTGGCCCGGGCCGCGGCGGCCAGCCAGCAACCGGCGTTCAGCGCCTACCAACCCACCGAGGACGAGTGGGAAGCGCTGCACATCGCGGCCTGGCTGCACGATTGCGGCAAGGTCACGACCCCCGAGTACGTGGTGGACAAGGCCACCAAGCTGGAAACCCTGAACGACCGCATCCACGAGATCCGCACCCGCTTCGAGGTGCTCAAACGCGATCTCTGGATCGACTACTGGCAGGCTCGCGCCCAAGGTGGCGATGAAGCTTCGCTGGCGGCGATCCGCGATGCCGGCCTGGCGGAACTGGACGACGACTTTGCGTTTATCGCCCGCTGCAACCTCGGCAGCGAAGCCATGGCCGAGGCCGATCTGCAACGGCTGGGCAGGATTGCCCGGCGCACCTGGAGCCGCACCCTGGACGACCGCCTGGGCCTGTCCTGGGAAGAAAACCGCCGCCAGCAACGTACACCGGCGGCCCCCCTGCCGGTCATCGAACAGCTGCTGGCCGACAAGCCCGAGCATCTGATCGAGCGCGACCCTTCCGAACTGATCCCGGCGGACAACCCCTGGGGCTTCAAACTCGATGTGCCGCCCTACAAGTACAACCGTGGCGAGCTGTACAACCTGAGCATCGGCAAAGGCACCCTGACCCGTGAAGAGCGCTACGTGATCAATCACCATATGGTGCAGACCATCCTGATGCTCAACCACCTGCCCTTCCCCGACCACCTGAATAACATCCCCGAGATCGCCGGCGGCCATCACGAGAAAATGGACCGTACCGGGTATCCCAAGCAGCTGAAACGGGAGCAGATGAGCCTGCCGGCGCGGATGATAGCCATCGCCGATATCTTCGAAGCCCTGACGGCGGCGGACCGCCCCTACAAGAAGGGCAAGACCCTGAGCGAAGCGCTGGGCATCATGGCGAGCATGTGCCGCAATGCCCATATCGATCCGGAACTGTTCGAGTTGTTCATCCAGGCCAGGATCTACCAGCAGTACGCCGACCGCTTCATGGAACCGCAGCAGATCGACGGGGTAGACCCCGAGGGCCTGCTGGGCAAGGCCGGGCTCAGGGTCTGACGCGGGCTCAGCAGTCGGTCAGGCGCAGGAAGATCGCCGCCAGGCGCTCGATGCCGGCCTGATCCTCGAGGGTGAAGCGGGCGATTTTCGGGCTGTCCAGATCCAGCACGCCGATCAGCCGCCCATCCTTGACCAGGGGCACCACCAGTTCACTGTTGGAAGCGCTGTCGCAGGCGATATGCCCGGGGAACGCGTGCACATCCTCGACCCGCTGGGTCTGCAGGCTCGCCGCGGCCGCGCCGCACACGCCACGACCGAAGGCAATGCGTACACAGGCGATCTGACCCTGGAACGGGCCGAGCACCAGTTCCTCGTTGCGATTGAGGTAGAAACCGGCCCAGTTCAAATCGTCCAGCTGGTTGAACAGAAACGCCGAGAATTGCGCAGCGTTGGCGATGAAATCGCGCTCGTCGGCCAGCAACGATTCCAGCTGGGCGCACAGCAAGGCATAGCCGTCCAGGCCTTTGCCGGTGTTCTGCAGATCGATCATGCTTTTTGCTCCAACAACTTCAAACCTACCCAGTAGCGCGCGAACTGATACGCGCAGCGACCGTTGCGATTGCCGCGGCCGGTGGCCCAGCGCACGGCGAGAATATCCAGGGCTTCGTCCCGCTGCCATTGCAGGCCGGCCTTGCGCCCCAGCTCGCTGATCCAGTGTTCGACCACGCTCAGGTAATGCTCCTGGGTGAAGGGATAGAACGACAACCACAGGCCGAAACGGTCCGACAGGGCAATCTTGTCTTCCACCGCTTCGCTCGGGTGCAGCTCGCCATCGACGCGCTTCCAGTTCTCGTTGTCGCTTTCCTTTTCCGGCACCAGGTGCCGGCGGTTGGAGGTGGCGTACAGCAGCACATTGTCCGGTGCCTGCTCCAGCGAGCCGTCGAGCACGCTCTTGAGTACCCGATAGTCGCCCTCGCCCGACTCGAACGACAGGTCGTCGCAGAACAGCACGAAACGCTGCGGCAGCTTGACCAGTTGCTCCACCACCCGCGGCAGGTCGGCCAGGTGATCGCGCTCGATTTCGATCAGGCGCAGGCCGTGCTGGGCATGCTCGGCCAGCAGCGCGCGGACCAGCGACGATTTGCCAGTACCGCGCGAACCCCACAGCAAGGCGTGGTTGGCCGGCAGGCCGTCGAGAAACTGCCGGGTATTGCGTCCCAGCTGATCGCGCTGGTTGTCGACCCCGATCAGGTCGGACAAGCGCATGTCCAGGCTGACCTCCAGCGGCAGCAGGAAACCGCTGCGGCCTTCACGCTGCCAGCGCGCGGCCAGGCATTGGGTCCAGTCGATGGCTTGTCGCGGCGCGGGCAACAGCGGCTCGATACGCGCCAGAACCGCGTCGGCGCGTTCAAGAAAAGCATTCAATCGAGATTCCACGACTTCTCCTCGGGCAGGTTCCCAGTAATGATGTGGCCCACAGACAAAACGACCTTCCGCATGCCAGGTCAACCGCAAGCGAACGGCGCCGGGCCCTGCCGGTACACACTGATGATCAGCTATGCTTGCCCAGCGAAGGGAAACGGAAATTGGTTCAACACCCCATGGACATCAAGTTCACCAACCGCCTGTCTTACAAGCAAGCCAGGCTCACTGTGCTGGTCGGGTTTGTCCTGGGGACGGCGCTCAGTCTGCTGCAAATCGGCATCGATTATGCCAGCGAAGATGCCTCCATCAACCGGGAAATCAACGCCCTCCTGGAAATCAGCCACAATCCGGCCTCGCGTATCGCCTACAACATCGACGCCGAGCTCGCCCAGGAGCTGACGCTCGGCCTGCTGCGCTCGCCGGCGATCATTCGCGCCCGGCTGATCGACAACAACGACACCCTGCTGGCCAACGTCACCCGACCGGCCCAGCAAAGCAGCTACCGGATGCTCAGCGACTTCCTGTTCGGCGCCAAGCGCGAGTTCCAGGACCGCCTGTACCTCGATCACCTGCCCTCGGAATCCCTCGGCGTCCTGCATCTGGAAGTCGACACCTACTCGTTCGGCAGCCGCTTCCTGCGCCGCGCGGAAATCACCCTGCTCAACGGTTTCGTGCGCAGCCTGATCCTTACCGGGCTGCTCCTGGCGCTGTTCTACGTGATGCTGACCAAACCCCTGGTCGGCGTCATTCGCGAACTCAGCGGCCGCGATCCGCGCAGCCCCGACCAGGCCCGGCTGGACTTCCCGCCCAACCACGAACAGGACGAGATCGGCGTGCTGGTCACCGTCGCCAACCAGCAGTTCGACAACATGGCCACCGAGATCCAGCAACGGCGCAATGCCGAAAACCGCCTGACCGACTACCTCGGCCAGCTGGAAAACATCGTCTCGGCACGCACCACCGAGCTCAAGGCCATCAACGACCGGCTGAGCCAGTCCAACGAAGAACTGGAAGTCGCCCGTAGCACCGCCCTCGACATGGCCCAGGCCCGTGCCGCCTTCCTGGCCAACATGAGCCATGAAATCCGCACGCCGCTCAATGGCCTGCTGGGCATGATCGCCCTGTCGCTGGACAGCCCGCTGAACGCCGAACAACGCCAGCAACTGTCGATCGCCCACGACTCCGGCAAAGTGCTGGTGGAACTGCTCAACGATATTCTCGACATGTCCAAGTTCGACGCCGGCCAGCTGGAACTGGAACGCATCCCCTTCGATCTCGGGGTGCTGGTGGAAGACACCGCCAACCTGCTGTCGCAGAACGCGGCGCCAAGCGTCGAGCTGGCCTGCCTGATCGAGCCGGAGTTCCCGGCGCTGGTGCTCGGCGACCCCATGCGTGTGCGGCAGATTGTCAGCAACCTGCTGTCCAATGCCCTCAAGTTCACCCGCTTCGGCCGTGTCGATGTGCGCCTGAAGACCCTCGACGACGGCGTCAGGATCGAAGTCTGCGACACCGGCATCGGCATCGCCCCCGAGGCCCAGGTGAAGATTTTCCAGCCCTATACCCAGGCCGGCGCCGGGATCACCCGGCAATACGGCGGTACCGGCCTGGGCCTGGCGCTGACCTACAACCTCTGCGAAGCCATGCAGGGTCGCCTGAGCATCAGTTCGGAGGTGGGCTTTGGCAGCCAGTTCTGTGCCGACCTGCCGCTGCCTTGCCACTCACCCGCCAGCCCACCGGCGCCGCTGCACGGCCAGGTCCTGGCCATTACCTCCGAGGGCAGCGGCCTGGCCGAACTGGTGAGCGTGCAGTTGCCGTTCTGGGGGCTGGAATATCGGCGCTGCGATCTCGATGAGTCACTGCTCGGGCAGAAGCCGGACCTGCTGATCACCGACTGCCCGGAATGCCTGTTCGGCCTGCGTCCGAGCATCAGCGCGCCGATTCTGCTGGTCACCGCCTATGGCAGTTTCCTGCCCAGCGAAGAAGCCAGCGCCCTGGCGCCCTTGCAGCAACAGGCACGACCATTGGCCCGCAATGCCCTGTATCAGACCCTGCGCCGTGCCCTGTTGGCTGAAACCGCGGTGATCAACGAAACCCAGCTGGAAACCCTGGCGCCCCTGCGTCGCGCCTTCATCCTGCTGGTGGAGGACAACCCGGTGAACCAACTGGTGGCCAAAGGCATGCTGAGCAAGCTCGGCTGCGAAGTGACGGTCGCCTCCCAGGGTGCCGAAGCCCTCGACGTGCTGGAGCACCAGCATTTCGACCTGGTGCTGATGGACTGCAACATGCCGGTGATGGATGGCTACGAGGCCAGCCGGCAGATTCGCCGCAGCGGCCGCTGGCCGGACCTGCCGATCGTCGCCCTGACCGCCAATGCCATGCCCGAAGAGCGCGAGCGCTGCCGGGCCGCGGGCATGAGCGACTACCTGGCCAAACCCTTCCGCCGTGAAGAGTTGATTGCCCTGCTGGACCTCTGGGTGCCGACTACGACAGCGCTTTGACCTGGGCCAGCAACCGGTCCAGGCCATTGCGCAATTCGCTCAGGTTGTCGAGGTCGACACCGCTGTCGCATAACAGCGCCGCCTTGAGCGGTGGCACCTGATCGCGCAGGGCCAGGCCGGCCGCGCTCAGGCTCAGGTGCACCTCGCGCTCGTCGCGGGACGAACGCTGGCGCTGCACCAGTTGCAGCTGTTCAAGGCGCTTGAGCAAGGGCGTCAGGGTCCCGGAATCCAGCGCCAGGCGCTCCCCCAGCGCCTTGACCGTCGGCAGTTCGGGCGGCGTGGCCTGCCATTCCCAGAGCACCAGCATCACCAGGTACTGCGGGTAGGTCAGCCCCAACTGGTCGAGCATCGGCTTGTAGCCCCGCACTACGGCCCGCGAGGCGGCGTACAGCTTGAAGCACAGCTGGCTGTCGAGTTTCAGCGAATCGGCGGACAGGTCGGTCATTTGAGCAAAGCTTCGATCTCGCGGGTCAGGTCCTGGGGCTTGGTGGCCGGGGCGAAACGCTTGACCAGCGCGCCGTCCTTGCCGATCAGGAACTTGGTGAAGTTCCATTTGATGCCCTGGGAACCCAATACCCCCGGCGCGCGCTTTTTCAGCTGCACGAACAGCGGGTGCGCCTCGGCGCCATTGACGTCGATCTTCTTGAACAGCGGAAAGCTGACGCCGTAGTTCAGCTCGCAGAACTCGGAAATCGCCCCTTCGTTGCCCGGCTCCTGCTTGCCGAACTGGTTGCAGGGGAAGCCCAGCACCACCAGGCCCTGATCCTTGTAGGTCTGCCACAGTTCTTCCAGGCCCTTGTACTGCGGGGTGAAACCGCACTTGCTCGCGGTATTGACCACCAGCACGGCCTTGCCGGCGAAATCGGCCAGGGTCTTTTGCTCGCCCTTGATGGTGGTGCACGGAATGTTCAGCAATGTGTCACTCATGGCGCAGGCTCCAGAAACTTGAGGTGCAACAAAAATAGCTCTCAATTAAATTGTGTGCAATTCAATTGATCGGAAAGCGATTTCGAAAAATCGCTTTGGGCACCCACTACGATCAGCGTGGAACCAGGTCCAGGCACACCGAGTTGATGCAGTAGCGCAGGCCGGTCGGCGGCGGGCCGTCCGGGAACACATGCCCCAGGTGCGCATCGCATTTGGCGCAGACCACTTCGGTACGGATCATGCCGTGGCTCAGGTCACGGATCTCGACCATGGCGCTCTCGCCGATCGGCTCGTAGAAGCTCGGCCAGCCGCAACCGGAATCGAATTTGGCCCTGGAGTCGAACAACGGCGCATTGCAGCAGATGCAGTGATACACGCCGTCGGTCTTGGTGGCGTTGTACTTGCCCGAGAACGGCCGTTCGGTGCCTTTGAGGCGGCAGACGTTGTACTGCTCCGGATCGAGCATGGCGCGCCATTCTTCAAGGGTTTTTTCCAGCTTTTCCATGGTCCTTCCTCTGCAACTGAAAAAGCCCGATCTGTATCTTTTCCACGGATCGGGCGGCACGTATGATTGCGCCTCGTTAGACGCCAGTCTGGCAGCCGTGTTACACGGGTTCAAACGGATTTTGCCGCCGCGAACCCAGGCTTCAGGCCTGTGTGCAAACGCAGGATTCCCAGTACGGTAGCTCACTCACCGTCTGGATCGTTCATTTTCGGGAACACATCGCCATGCAGGTCAGCAAATCGAACAAGCTCGCCAACGTCTGTTATGACATTCGCGGCCCAGTGCTCAAGCACGCCAAACGCCTGGAAGAGGAAGGCCATCGCATCCTCAAGCTGAACATCGGCAACCCGGCGCCTTTTGGTTTCGAAGCGCCGGACGAAATCCTCCAGGACGTGATCCGCAACCTGCCGACCGCACAGGGCTACAGCGACTCCAAGGGTCTGTTCAGCGCGCGCAAGGCAGTCATGCAGTACTACCAGCAAAAGCAGGTGGAAGGCGTCGGCATCGAAGACATCTACCTGGGCAACGGCGTTTCCGAACTGATCGTCATGGCCATGCAGGCCCTGCTCAACAACGGTGACGAAGTGCTGGTACCGGCCCCGGACTACCCGCTGTGGACTGCGGCCGTGAGCCTGGCCGGCGGCAACCCGGTGCACTACCTGTGCGACGAGCAAGCCAACTGGTGGCCGGACATCGCCGACATCAAGGCCAAGATCACCCCGAACACCAAGGCCCTGGTGATCATCAACCCGAACAACCCGACCGGCGCGGTGTACCCCAAGGAAGTGTTGCTGGACATGCTCGAACTGGCGCGCCAGCACAACCTGGTGGTGTTCTCCGACGAGATCTACGACAAGATCCTCTACGATGACGCCGTGCACGTCTGCACCGCCTCCCTGGCGCCGGACCTGCTGTGCCTGACCTTCAACGGCCTGTCCAAGTCCTACCGGGTGGCCGGCTTCCGTTCCGGCTGGGTGGCCATCTCCGGTCCGAAGCACCACGCCCAGAGCTACATCGAAGGCATCGACATGCTGGCCAACATGCGCCTGTGCGCCAACGTGCCGAGCCAGCACGCCATTCAAACGGCGCTGGGCGGCTACCAGAGCATCAACGACCTGGTGCTGCCGCCGGGCCGCCTGCTGGAACAGCGCAACCGCACCTGGGAACTGCTCAACGACATCCCTGGCGTCAGCTGCGTCAAGCCCATGGGCGCGCTGTACGCCTTCCCGAAAATCGACCCGAAAGTCTGCCCGATCCACAACGACGAGAAGTTCGTCCTGGACCTGCTGCTCTCGGAGAAGCTGCTGGTGGTTCAGGGCACCGCCTTCAACTGGCCATGGCCGGACCACTTCCGCGTCGTGACCCTGCCACGGGTGGATGACCTGGAACAGGCGATCGGCCGTATCGGCAGCTTCCTCAAGTCGTATCGCCAGTAAGCCTTGCAACCCGGTGCGGCCGCCCCCCCGGCCGCACCGGGATTAATTCAGCAACACATCTGCACTCCCGGCTGCGCCTTCCCTTCTGTATCTTTGCCTGACGCCAGTGGCTGCCTGCCTCCGAAGCACCCATCGGTGCTTGAAGCCTTCCCCACCTGCGACAGAAAGCTCATGCAAGCGTCTAAAATCAGCCTGCAGGACACAGTTTGAAATAGTCACCCGGTTGAATAGGCCGGTGCCGCACCTTATATACCCCGCAGAACGCTACATCTTTAGCATGAGGAGATTTCTACAACCATGATGCGCATCCTGCTGTTCTTGGCCACTAACCTGGCGGTCGTGCTGATTGCCAGCATCACCCTGAGCCTTTTCGGCTTCAACGGGTTCATGGCGGCCAATGGGGTTGATCTCAACCTCAATCAGCTGCTGGTTTTCTGTGCGGTCTTTGGTTTCGCCGGTTCCCTGTTCTCGCTGTTCATCTCCAAGTGGATGGCGAAAATGAGCACCAGCACCCAGATCATCACCCAGCCTCGCACTCGTCATGAGCAATGGCTGCTGCAAACCGTCGAGCAACTGTCCCGCGAAGCCGGGATCAAGATGCCCGAAGTCGGTATTTTCCCGGCCTACGAGGCCAACGCCTTCGCCACCGGCTGGAACAAGAACGACGCGCTGGTCGCGGTCAGCCAGGGCCTGCTCGAGCGCTTCTCGCCCGATGAAGTGAAAGCCGTGCTGGCCCACGAGATCGGTCACGTGGCCAACGGCGACATGGTCACCCTGGCGCTGGTCCAGGGCGTGGTGAACACCTTCGTGATGTTCTTCGCGCGCATCATCGGCAACTTCGTCGACAAGGTGATTTTCAAGAACGAAGAAGGCCAGGGTATCGCCTACTACATCGCGACCATCTTCGCCGAACTGGTCCTGGGCTTCCTGGCCAGCGCCATCGTCATGTGGTTCTCGCGCAAGCGCGAATTCCGTGCCGACGAAGCCGGTGCGCAACTGGCCGGCACCGCGGCAATGATCGGCGCCCTGCAACGCCTGCGCTCGGAACAGGGCCTGCCGGTGCATATGCCCGACACCCTGAATGCCTTCGGCATCAACGGTGGCCTCAAGCAAGGCCTGGCTCGCATGTTCATGAGCCACCCGCCGCTGGAAGAACGTATCGACGCACTGAGCCGTCGTCGCGGATAAAACGCTGCTGCAACACAAAAAGGGCGACGCAAGTCGCCCTTTTTATTGCCCGTGGAAAACCGGAACTCAGCGCGCCAGCAAACGATAGACCCGCTCTTCGAGGCGAGTCACGCCGCCCTGGAGAAACTTCCAGCTCTCGCCAAGGATGTCCCGTTCCTCCTCGACCCGCAGCTGCCAGCGCTTACCGAGCAAGGCCTTGACCTCGTCATCGAGCACGGCGAAAGGCGGCCCCGCCATCAGCGCCTGGTCGTAATCCAGGGTGATCAACAGCCCCTGGCAGCCCTGGGGCAGGACCGACTGCAGATGCGCCGCATACCGCTCGCGCATCTCCGGCGGCAAGGCGATCAACGCCGCACGGTCGTACAACGCCTGGCAGTCGGCGACATCCGCGGCCTGCAGGGCAAAAAAGTCGCCGCACCAGAGCTGGATCGGGCCGTATTCATAGACCTTGAATCCGCCTCGAAGGCTGACCTGCGGCTGCACCTGCTGCTCACTGAAAAAGTCCTGGATAGCCTTCTCCGACAACTCGATACCCAGCACCTGATGCCCCTGGCTGGCCAGCCAGCCCAGGTCCAGGCTCTTGCCGCACAGCGGCACCAGCACCCGCGAACCTGGCGCCAGCTCCAGCTGGGGCCAGTAGCGTTGCAGATAAGGATTAACCTCGGACAAATGGAAGCCGATCTGATTCTGCTCCCACCGTTTGTGCCAAAACTCCGGCTGCATAAATCACCCTGAAATTCGATCAAAAACCACAAAAACTTATATTAGATTTAGATCAATGATCTGATTGAAGATGGTGCATCTTAACGCTCAGGACCTTATTCATGCTCCCTAGCCTGTTCATCTCCCACGGATCGCCGATGCTTGCCCTGGAACCCGGCGCCAGCGGCCCGGCCCTCGCCCGCCTGGCCGCCGAACTGCCACGCCCCAAGGCCATAGTGCTGGTGTCGGCCCACTGGGAAAGCCCGGACCTGCGGGTCAGCAGCAACCCGCAACCGCAAACCTGGCATGACTTCGGTGGTTTCCCCGCGGCGCTGTTCGCCGTGCAATACCCGGCCCCCGGCCAGCCCGAGCTGGCGGAACAGGTGGCGCAGCTACTCAGGGCCGATGGACTGCCGGCGCAGCTCGACGACCAGCGCCCGTTCGACCATGGGGTCTGGGTGCCGCTGTCGCTGATGTACCCACAGGCGGATATTCCGGTTGTCCAGGTCTCCCTGCCCAGCCGGATGGGCCCGGCCTTGCAGACTCAGGTCGGGCGCGCCCTGTCCAGCCTGCGGCAACAAGGGGTGCTATTGATCGGCTCGGGCAGCATTACCCACAACCTGCGCGAGCTGGACTGGCACGCCGGCCCGGAAAGCGTCGAGCCCTGGGCCAAGGCGTTCCGCGACTGGATGATCGAGAAACTCGCCGCCAACGACGAAGCCGCGCTGCACGACTACCGTCGCCAGGCACCGAATGCCGTGCGCAGCCATCCCAGCGATGAACACCTGCTGCCGCTGTACTTCGCCAGAGGCGCAGGTGGCGACTTCAGCATTGCCCATCAAGGCTTCACCATGGGTGCGCTGGGCATGGATATCTATCGCTTCGGCTGATGCTCCTGCCGGGCCTGGCGCATCGCGAGCGACAACAGATGCAAACGCCAGGCAAAAAAAATCCCCGCACCAGGCGGGGATTTTTTCGTCAACCGATCAGCTCAGCGCCGATCAGTCTTCGCGATAACGACGCAGCTTCAGCTGCTTGCCGGCAACGCGAGTGTCCTTCAGTTTGGTCAGCAGACGCTCCAGACCTTCCTCCGGCAGCTCGACCAGGCTGAAGCTGTCACGCACCTGGATGCGACCGATGGCTTCACGGGCCAGGCCGCCTTCGTTGAGGATGGCGCCCAGCAGGTTCTTGGCCGCGATACCGTCACGCGCGCCCAGCGCGGTACGGCAACGGGCACGACCTTCAGCCAGAGGCATCGGCGCGCGACGCTCACGCTCGCCGCGATCAGGACGATCACCGGAACGCTCAGGACGGTCGCCACGTGGCGCGCTGTTCGGCACCAGTGGGCGTTCCTTCTCGATCGCCGCCAGGTTCAGCGCCTGACCGTTGGTGGCCTTGCGCAGCAGGGCCGCGGCCAGGGCACGCGGGCTGCAACCGATATCGGCGGTCAGGCGATCCAGCAGATCACCGTGGGTCGATTCAGCGTCAGCTACCAGCGGCGACAGGCTGTTGGTCAGCTTCTTGATGCGCGCGTCGAGAACGGCTTGAGCGTCCGGCAGACGAACTTCAGCGACTTTCTGACCGGTTACACGCTCGATCACTTGCAGCATGCGGCGCTCGCGTGGAGTCACCAGCAGCAGTGCACGACCTTCGCGACCGGCACGGCCGGTACGGCCGATACGGTGCACGTAGGATTCCGGGTCGTACGGCATGTCCACGTTGAATACGTGGGTGATGCGCGGTACGTCCAGGCCACGGGCGGCAACGTCGGTCGCCACAACGATGTCCAGGCGGCCATCCTTGAGGGAGTCGATCACGCGCTCACGCTGGTTCTGGGCGATGTCGCCGTTCAGCGCAGCGGCTTTGTAGCCTTTGGCTTCCAGGGCACTGGCCAGGTCCAGGGTCGCTTGCTTGGTGCGCACGAACATGATCAGGGCGTCGAAATCTTCCACTTCCAGCAGGCTGAGAACGGCAGAAGTCTTCTGGTCAGCGTGAACCAACAGGTGAGCCTGTTCGATCGCGGTGACGGTCTGGGTCTTGCTCTGGATCTTGACGTGTTTCGGGTCCTTCAGGTGACGCTCGGCGATCGCACGGATCGACTGCGGCAGGGTGGCCGAGAACAGTACGGTCTGACGGGTTTCCGGCATGGCCTTGAAGATCACTTCCAGGTCATCCATGAAGCCCAGCTTGAGCATTTCGTCGGCTTCGTCGAGAACCAGGTGGTTCACGGTCGCCAGGACTTTTTCGTCGCGACGCAGGTGGTCGCACAGACGGCCCGGAGTGGCGACAACGATCTGTGCGCCATTACGGATTGCTTTCAGTTGTGGGCCCATCGGCGCGCCGCCGTAGACAGCCACAACAGTTACGCCCGGCATTTGCTTGGCGTAGGTTTCGAAAGCGGTTGCAACTTGCAGCGCCAACTCACGGGTTGGGGCCAGGATCAGAGCTTGCGGCTCGCGCTTGGACGGATCAATGCGGTGCAGGATAGGCAGGGCGAACGCGGCGGTCTTACCGGTACCGGTTTGCGCCTGGCCAATCATATCGTGACCGGCGAGGATGATCGGGATCGACTGCTGCTGAATGGCCGAAGGCTCTTCATAGCCGGTAGCGACTACTGCAGCGACAATATTGGGATGAAGTTCAAGAGCGGCGAAGCCGCCGATTTCCTGGGTCATGGGTCTGCCTCTAAGTGCATCCGCAAAGACCCATGCTCCAAAGCTGCGCATGCCGTGTAAGACTCAAGAGTCACCCTGGCAGCTTTGTCGGCGGGGATTTGCGAAAACGATTGAAAGAAATGAACGTCAAGGATAGTCCGCGCAGCGGACAAGCAGCCGAAGCTGACTTCGGGGAATTGCATCACCTAAACGAGGCCCGGTTAAAGGCCGGCGCGCACTATACCGGAATTAGTAAAAAAAGGGAGTTTTTTTTATCGGAAAAACCCGCTGAATACCTAGTTGTCACAGGCTTTGCGGATAATCCGGCAAAGGTCTATTTTGCACAGGCCCACGCCTGTCGGGGGATGACGCTTAAACGGTTCATCTTGCCGGCCGATACCGTCGGTCCGAGACACTCTTTACCGTCCGAGGAAATGCCCCATGAGCCAGCCCAGTGGCAGTCGCGTCAGCCGTGAACAACGTGGTCACCTCTTCCTCATCGGCCTGGACCGGGTCGCCAAGCGCAACGCCTTCGATCTGCAACTGCTCGATCAACTCAGCCTGGCCTACGGCGAGTTCGAGGCCAGCAGCGAGGCCCGGGTCGCCGTGGTGTTCGGCCATGGCGAGCACTTCACCGCGGGGCTGGACCTGGCCAACGTCGGGGCGAAGCTCGCCAAAGGCTGGCAGGCGCCGGCCGGTGGCTGCGATCCCTGGGGTGTCTTCGCCGGGCCACGGGTCAGCAAACCGGTGATAGTCGCGGTGCAGGGCTACTGCCTGACCATAGGCATCGAGCTGATGCTGGCGGCGGATATCAACCTGTGCGCCAGCAATACCCGCTTCGCCCAACTGGAAGTGCAACGCGGCATCTTTCCGTTCGGCGGCGCCACCCTGCGTTTGCATCAGATCGCCGGCTGGGGCAACGCCATGCGCTGGTTGCTCACTGGCGACGAATTCGACGCCCATGAAGCCCTGCGCCTGGGGCTGGTGCAGGAGGTGATGGCCAGCGAGGACCTGCTGCCCCGCGCCCTGGCCCTCGCCGAACGGATCGCCTGCCAGGCGCCGCTGGGGGTTCAGGCGACCCTGATGTCGGCCCGACAAGCCCGGCTCGAAGGGGAAAGCGCGGCGGCGCGGGGGCTGCAGCCACTGGTGAAGAAGCTATTGAACAGCGAGGATGCCAAGGAGGGTGTGCGAGCGATGATCGAGAAGCGGCCGGGGGTGTTCAAGGGGTGTTGAGCGGTCTGGACCCGCGGTGAATGTGAGGTCCTATCGCGGGCAAGCCTCGCTCCTACAGATGCGGACAATCCTTGTAGGAACGAGGCTTGCCCGCGATCCGCGAAGCGGCCAGCCGACTCAGGTCGCCGGCCGGATGCACTTGATCAACGACTGCAACGAATACCCCAGGCGCGGCGCCAGCGCCTCGGCCCGGGCGCTCAGGCCGCCCATGTCCAGATCCTGGTCCAGGTCGGACGGCACGATCAGAATCACATTGCCCTCCTTCACCGGCAGCTCCCAGTAATGCCGGTGGTAAAGCCCGCGCAGCAAGGCCGCGCCCAGTGGCTTGCCATCGTCGGTGGCCCACTGGTTGATCACCAGCCAGCCGCCCGGGTTGAGGCGTTTCTGGCAGTTCTCCAGGAAGCCCCAGGCCAGGTGCCCGACGCCCGGCCCGACGTCGGTGTACAGGTCGACGAAAATCAGGTCCGCCGACTCGGCGCTGTCCAGCAGTTCGAGCGCATCGCCGACCCGGATATAGAGACGCGGATCGTCATCCAGCCCCAGGTACTCGATGGCCAGGCGCGGTACGTCCGGGCGCAGTTCGATGGCCTCGACATCTTCCAGCGGCAGGAACTTGAGGCAGGCCTGGGTCAGGGTGCCGGCGCCCAGGCCGAGAAACAGCGCGCTCTCGGGCTGCTCATGGCACAGCGCGCCGATCAGCATGGCCCGGGTGTAGTCGTACTCCAGCCAGCTCGGGTCGGCGGTGAACACGCAGCTCTGCTCGATGGCATCGCCAAATTCGAGGAAGCGGTAATCCGCCACTTCGAACACCCGGATCATGCCGAACTCATCGTGCACTTCGGCGAGCAGACGCTCGACGCGCTCCTCAGTCATCTCTTCTCCTAGCCGCGACGGGGCTCAACCTCGCCATCGCGATAAACCGGCCGCTCGGCGCCGAGCGGGAAAGGCGCGATTGTCCGCGAACCGGCGGGAACAGGTCACGCACTAATTGCTGCTAACATGCCTGTCCGACCTTAAAAACCCCCGAGTCCATGATGAGCCAACCCTGGAGCCCTGACAGCTGGCGCGCCCTGCCGATCCAGCAACAACCCGCCTACCCCGACGCCGCACACCTGTTGCAGGTCGAGCAGACCCTGGCCAGTTACCCGCCGCTGGTGTTTGCCGGCGAAGCCCGGGAGTTGCGCCGCCAGTTTGCCGAGGTGACCCAGGGCCGCGCCTTTCTGCTGCAGGGCGGCGATTGCGCCGAGAGCTTTGCCGAGTTCTCCGCGGCGAAGATCCGCGACACCTTCAAGGTCCTGCTGCAAATGGCGATCGTCATGACCTTCGCCGCCGGTTGCCCGGTGGTCAAGGTCGGGCGCATGGCCGGCCAGTTCGCCAAGCCGCGCTCGGCCAATGACGAAACCATCAATGGCGTGACCCTGCCGGCCTACCGCGGCGACATCGTCAACGGCATAGGCTTTGACGCAAAAAGCCGGGTGCCGGACCCGGACCGCCTGCTGCAGTCCTACCACCAGGCCACCGCCACCCTGAACCTGCTGCGCGCCTTTGCCCAGGGCGGTTTTGCCGACCTGCATCAGGTGCACAAATGGAACCTGGACTTCATCGCCAACTCCGCCCTGGCCGAGAAGTACAGCCAGCTGGCCGACCGCATCGACGAAACCCTGGCCTTCATGCGCGCCTGCGGCATGGACAGCTCGCCGCAGTTGCGCGAGACCAGTTTCTTCACCGCCCACGAGGCGCTGCTGCTGAACTATGAAGAAGCCTTCGTCCGTCGCGACAGCCTGACCAACGACTATTACGACTGCTCGGCGCACATGCTGTGGATCGGCGATCGCACCCGCCAGCTCGACGGCGCCCACGTCGAATTCCTGCGCGGGGTGAATAACCCGATCGGGGTCAAGGTGGGCCCGAGCATGAACACCGAGGAGCTGATCCGCCTGATCGACATCCTCAACCCGGACAACGACCCGGGCCGCCTGAACCTGATCGTGCGCATGGGCGCGAACAAGGTCGGCGACCATCTGCCGCAGCTGATCCGCGCGGTGGAAGGCGAAGGCAAGAAGGTGCTGTGGAGCTCCGACCCGATGCATGGCAACACCATCAAGGCCAGCAGCGGCTACAAGACCCGGGATTTCGCGCAGATCCTCAATGAGGTGAAGCAGTTCTTCCAGGTCCACGAGGCCGAGGGCAGTTATGCCGGCGGTATCCACATCGAGATGACCGGGCAGAACGTCACCGAATGCATCGGTGGTGCGCGGCCGATTACCGAAGATGCTTTGTCGGATCGCTACCACACCCATTGCGACCCGCGGATGAATGCCGATCAGTCGCTGGAGCTGGCGTTCCTGATTGCCGAGACCTTGAAACAGGTCAAGCGTTGAACCTGTAGCGCTCGATCATCCAGATCGCTATCGCGAGCAANAGGCGGCGTACTTTATGTAGGAGCGAGCTTGCTCGCGATAGGCTCAAAGAAAGCCACGCAAGCGCTGGGCACTGGCCCTCGGGCAATTGAGCTGGACGTCGGCCAGCCCCAACCAATTGGCCATATCCCGCAAGCTGCTCGCCAGCGCCTGCATCCCCTGCTCGTCCAGCCCCTGCTCTTCCTCATGCACGGCATGCACCGCCAGGCGCCCTTGCGCCCTTTCTGCCCGCAGGTCGACCCGCGCGGCGATCCGTTCGTGGTGCAGAAACGGCAACACGTAATAGCCATACACCCGCTTGTGCTGCGGTGTGTAGATCTCCAGGCGATAGCGGAAATCGAACAGGCGCTCGGTGCGGCTGCGCTCCCAGATCAGCGAGTCGAAGGGGGAAAGCAAGGCGCTGGCCGGCACGCTGCGCGGCACCTTCACCTCTGGCAGGCAATAGGCCGCTTGCTTCCAGCCTTCCACCTCGCAGGCCAGCAGCTCGCCACCCTCTAGCAACTCCGCCAGGCGCGCCCGGCTGTCTGCCAGCTCCAGGCGAAAGTAGTCGCGCAGATCTTTCTCGGTGGCCACGCCCAGGGCGCTGGCGGCGTGCAGCAGCAAACCGCGCTGGGCGTCGGCCTCGCTGAGCGGCGAATGCTCCAGGATGCTCGAAGGAATCACCCGCTCCGGCAAGTCGTACAAGCGCTCGAACCCACGCCGGCCGGCGACCGTCACCTCACCGACGGCGAACAGCCATTCCAGCGCATGCTTCTCCGCGCTCCAGTCCCACCAGGGACCGGCGCGCTCCTCGCGGGTCGACAGGCTGCCCGCGCCGAGGGCGCCCTGCTCCTCGACCGCGGCCAGCACCCGGCGGATAGTCGCCTGCTGCTCCTGGCCGAAACGCGCCAACTGCTGGTAGATCCCCTGCCCCTGGCTGGCCCGCTGCATGCGCCAGCGCATCAGCGGGTACAGCGACAGCGGCAGCAACGAAGCTTCGTGCCCCCAGTATTCGAACAGCGTGCGTTGTCGCCCCTGGCTCCAGGCGGCCTGGTCCAGCAGTTGCGCGGGATAATCGCCAAGGCGGGAAAACAGCGGCAGGTAGTGCGAGCGCACCAGGGCGTTGACCGAATCGATCTGCAGGATGCCCAGGCGCGTGATCAGGCGATTGACCTGAGCCGGCCTGATCGTCGCAGGCAGCGGCCGCCCGGAAAAACCTTGGGCGGCCAACGCCAGACGCCGAGCCTGCTTGAGGGAAAAGGACAGTTCTGCGGGCATGGCAATCTCCTTGTCTACCCGCAAACTACCTCAGTGGGAAGTGGCTTGTGTAGCGCTTTGACGCTCATTTGTGCATCGGATCGTCCCAGAATGGCCGCACGGTCTCCCGTTCCACATCCGCGCGACTGAGGCCGATATCCTTCAGCGCCTCGTCACTCATGCCGGCCAGCATGATCCGTTCACGGCGCAGCTCATGCCAGCGGACAATCCTCTGCAGCAGGTGCCGCACGGAAACGCCATGCCATGCAAACCTGTGAGCCAGTACAAAACCTTTTTGACCTTTCATCGTCTTGCCCTCCAGTGGGGATGGCTCAAGTCTCCACCCAGGACTAAGATCAATCCAACGAATGTTTCTTATGCAATACATCTCGGAGTTTGATGAATTGTCCAGTTACCCAAGCATTGATACCGAGGTCCTGCGCACCTTCGTCGCCATCGCCGATCAGGGCGGTTTCACCAAGGCCGGGGAACAGGTCAATCGCACCCAGTCCGCGGTGAGCATGCAGATGAAGCGGCTCGAGGAAGATGTGCTGCAGCGCCAGCTGTTCCAGCGTGAGGGCCGGCAAGTGCGCCTGACCGCCGAGGGCCAGGTGCTGCTGGGTTACGCGCGGCGCATCCTGAAACTGCACAGCGAGGTGTTCAACACCCTGCGCGAACCGCACATGGTCGGTACCGTGCGCATCGGTACGCCGGACGATTACGTAATGCGCTTTCTACCGGGGATCCTGTCGCGCTTTGCCCAGGCCTATCCCTTGATCCAGATCGAGGTGCATTGCGAGTCGTCCAAGCAACTGCTGCTGCGCCAGGACCTGGACCTGTCCATCGTCACCCGCGAGCCGGGCAGCGAAATCGGCCAGTTGCTGCGCAAGGAGCGTTTCGTCTGGGCCGAGGCTCAGGGTTTCTGCCCTCACGAACAGACGCCGCTGCCCCTGGCGATGTTCAACAGCGATTGCTTCTGCAGGCAGTGGGCGTGCAATGCGCTGGACGCCGCCGGGCGCGACTATCGCATCGCCTATAACAGCTCCAGCCTGGCCGCCCTGATGGCCGTGGTCAGCGCCGGCCTGGCGATCACCGCGCAACTGGAAAGTCTGATCACCCCGGACCTGCGCATCCTGGGCGCCGCCGAAGACCTGCCCCTGTTGCCCGAAGCCAGCATCATGCTGGTGCGCAATCTCAACACGCCCTCGCCCATCACCGAATGCCTGGCCGAGCACATAGTCGAAGGCTTCAAACCTTAAAGGCGAGCATCACCGCGCAGACCACCAGGAAGCCGCAGAACAGCCCGCGCAGCATCCGCTCGGGCAGCGCGTGGGCGATTTTCACCCCCCAACTGATGCTCAGCAGGCCACCCGCCGCCAGCGGCAGGCCGATCATCCAGTCTACTTCCTGATGCACCCCGTAGGTGACCAGAGTCACGCCGGTGCTGGGTAGGGCCAGGGCCAGCGACAACCCTTGGGCGACCACCTGGGTGGTGCCGAACACGCTGGTCAGCACCGGCGTGGCAACCACCGCGCCACCGACCCCGAACAGCCCGCCCATGGCCCCGGAAGCCGCCCCCAGCACACCGAGCCACGGCCAGGGATAACGCATCTGCGCCGAAGCCGGGGCATTGGCCAGGAACATGCGCAACAGGTTGTAGGCGGACAAGGCCACCAGGAACGCGACGAAACCGATCCGCATGACCTGGGCATCGATGCCCACCGCCCAGATCGAACCGAGCCAGGCAAAACAGAAACCCATCAGGGCCAAGGGCAGCGCATGCCGCGCCTCGATCCGGTTGCGCTGGTGATAACGCCATAGCGCCAGCATCACGTTGGGGACCACCATCACCAACGCCGTGCCCTGGGCGATCTGCTGGTCCAGCCCGAACAGCACGCCCAGCACCGGAATCGCAATCAGGCCGCCGCCAATCCCGAACAAACCGCCCACCGTGCCCAGCGCCGCGCCCAACACCACATACATCGCTAAATCGATCACCGCCGCTCTCCTCACCTCAGGCCTTGCATGCTACGCAGTCGGCTCTGGTGCGGAAACGCACAGCAACGCACAATGGCTTTGCCAATTTCGCACAGGCAAATGCCCGCCATGAACCCCAACGCCCTCACCGACCAGCTCGGTCTGTTCCTCGATGTCCTGGAAGCCGGGAGTTTTTCCGCCGCTGCGCGCCGGCATCCCTTGACCCCTTCGGCGGTGGCCCGGCGTATCGACAGCCTGGAAAACGCGGTCGGCAGCAAGCTGTTCATGCGCACCACCCACGCGGTGGTGGCCACCGCGGCTGGCCAGGCCTTCGCCGAACGCGCCCGGCGCATCGTCGCCGAACTGCAACTGGCCCGGGCGGAAGCCGTGTCCTTGAGCCACGCGCCGGAAGGCCTGATCCGCATCGATGCTCCTGCGGCGTTCGGCCGACGACACCTGGCACCGGCGATCGCCGATTTCCTGATGCTCTATCCGGGGCTGGATGTGCAGTTGCACCTGATCGACAGCTTCGTCGACATGCAGGGTTCGCACCTGGGCAAGGTCGACCTGGTACTGCGCGCCGGGCAAAGGGTCGATACCCGCATGGTGGCGACGTCACTGGCGAGCATCGTGCGCATCGCCTGCGCCAGCCCGGCCTACCTCAAGCTTCGCGGCACCCCGGTCCATCCCGCCGAGCTGAGCCAGCACGACGGCCTGGACTGGGACGGCCTGGCCCCATTGTTCGCCTGGCGCTTCGAACTGGACGGCCAGTTGCAGACCCACCGCCCCCAACGCATCCGCCTGAGCGCCAACAATGCCGAGGCCCTGTTGTCCGGCGCCCTGGCCGGGCTGGGCATCGCCCACCTGCCGACCTGGCTGGCCAGCGAATACCTGTTGCGCGGTGAACTGTTGCCGCTGTTCTGCGAAACCGGCCTGCCCAAACCGGAAAGCGCCGGCATCTATGCCTTGCGCCTGGAACAGCACACCAACGCCCGCAGCCGTCTGTTGCTGGAATACCTGAAGACCCGCTTCAGCCCGATTCCGCCCTGGGATCTGGCCCTGCAGAGCGCCATGGGTTGAAAGCCCGCGAAAATTATCTGGCGCATTAAAGATTCGCCCGCTAGATTCAGGGCGAGTATCGATCAAGGCCCGACCATGAACACCAAAGGCTCCACCCCGGAAAAATGCGACGATCTGCTGCTGGACAACCAGCTGTGCTTCGCCCTGCACTCGACTTCGCTGCTGATGACCAAAGTCTACAAACCGCTGTTGCAGGAGCTGGGCCTGACCTATCCCCAGTACCTGGCCATGATGGTGCTCTGGGAGCAGGACGGCCTGACCGTCGGCGAGATCAGCAGCCGGCTGCTGACCGATCCCGGCTCATTGACGCCTTTGCTCAAGCGCCTGGAGGCCGAGGGACTGCTGAGCCGTACCCGCAGCCGCGAAGACGAACGGGTGGTGATCATCGAACTGACCGAGCAAGGCCGAGCCCTGCATGGCCGGGCGCGCGGCGTTCCCCAATGCATCCTCGGCGCCAGCGGCCTGACCCTGGAGCAACTGCGCAAACTGCAGGCCGACCTGCTGAACCTGCGCGGCCATCTGCAAGACAGCCTTTAACGGCCTCTCGCGAGCAGGCCCTGCCCCTCCTGCAGGAGCGCTTGCTCGCGATCCCTCCTGTTTCGACGCCGCCAACAGCGTGCCAACGAAAAAATTTTCTCGATAGAAATATTATTTAAATCATTCGCTTAGCCAAAAAATCTGGGCTGTCGGCAAGCATTTTCAAATTTTTCCCCAAAAATTATCTTGCGCACAAAATATTTGAGCGATACATTTATTTCGCACTTACTTAGCGCGCAAATATTTAGCGCAAAACTTCGAAACCCAAGAGGCTCACACCATGCAAACTCTCTATACCGCAGTCGCAACCGCAACCGGTGGCCGTGATGGTCGCGCCGTCTCCAGCGACAACATCCTCGACGTCAAACTCTCCACCCCCAAAGAACTCGGTGGTGCCGGCGGCCAGGCCACCAACCCTGAACAACTCTTCGCCGCCGGCTACTCCGCCTGCTTTATCGGCGCCCTGAAATTCGTCGCCAGCCAGAGCAAACGCAAGATCCCGGACAACGCCTCGATCACCGCCCATGTCGGCATCGGCCAGATTCCTGGCGGCTTCGGCCTGGACATCGACCTGCATATCAGCCTGCCGGGTCTTGAACAGAGCGATGCGCAGTCCCTGGTCGAAGCGGCTCACCAGGTCTGCCCTTACTCCAACGCCACCCGCGGCAACGTCGACGTACGTCTGCACGTGACTGTCTAACCCTGCCGCGCACCAGCGCCCGCACCGCCCAGGAGACGAACATGAACACTTTCAGCAAGGTCTTGACCGGTAACCTTCTCGCCCTGTCCATCAACACGGCCTTCGCCGAAGGCGGGGTCGAACACAACACCCAGGCGTTCCTCGACGCCTTGAACGCCGGCAGCGGCAAGCCGATGGAACAGATGACGGCGAAAGAGGCCCGGGCCGTGCTGGTCGGCGCCCAGGCCGGGATCAAGCTGACACTGCCCAAGGCGGATGTCAGCCAGAAGACCATCAAGGTCGACGGCCAGGACATCAGCCTGACTATCGTCAGGCCGGCCGGGGTGAAAGGCACGTTGCCGGTGTTCATGTTTTTCCACGGCGGCGGCTGGGTGCTGGGAGATTTCCCGACCCACGAGCGGCTGGTTCGGGATCTGGTGGTGGGCTCCGGGGCGGCGGCGGTGTTCGTCAATTACACGCCGTCTCCGGAAGCTCATTACCCGGTGGCGATCAATCAGGCTTACGCGGCGACCCGATGGGTGGCCGAGCATGGCCAGGAAATCAACGTCGACGGCAAGCGCCTGGCGGTTGCCGGCAACAGCGTCGGCGGCAACATGGCGGCCGTGGTCAGCCTGATGGCCAAGGACAAGGGCACGCCGGCGATCCGCTTCCAGCTGCTGCTGTGGCCGGTGACCGACGCGAATTTCGAGACGGCGTCGTATAACCAGTATGCCGAGGGGCACTTCCTCAGCAAAAACATGATGAAGTGGTTCTGGGACAACTACACCACCGACGCCCGGCAGCGTAACGAGATCTATGCCTCACCGTTGCGCGCCACCAGCGCCCAGCTCAAGGGCCTGCCTCCCGCGCTGATCCAGACGGCCGGTGCCGATGTGCTGCGCGACGAAGGCGAAGCCTATGCCCGCAAGCTGGACGAAGCCGGCGTGACCGTGACCTCGGTGCGCTACAACGGGATGATCCACGACTACGGTCTGCTCAACGTGGTCAGCCAGGTACCCGCGGTGCGCTCGGCCCTGCTGCAAGCCAGCGAAGAGCTCAAGCAACATCTGAAGTAAGGCTGTCACTGATCTTCGGCCACAAAAAAGCCCGACTCGATGGTCGGGCTTTTTTGTACGCGAGAGTTCAAGCAGAAGCTTAAACCTTGGCGCGGCCTTTGTAGGAGCCGCCGTCGCGAGTGTCGATCTCGATCCAGTCGCCGATTTCAACGAAATCTGCAACGCTCAGCTCGGTACCGTTTTTCAGTTTGGCAGGCTTCATCACCTTGCCCGAAGTGTCGCCGCGAGCGGAACCTTCGGTGTAGTCAACCTGGCGCACGATGGTGGTCGGCAGGTCAACGGAAACCAGACGGTCTTCGAAGAACACGGCTTCGCAAACGTCGGTCATGCCTTCTTCGATGAACGGCAGAACGGCTTCGATGTCTTCAGCGTTCAGCTCGTACATGGTGTAGTCGGTGGTGTCCATGAACGTGTAGGTGTCGCCGCTGATGAACGACAGGGTCGCTTCTTTGCGATCCAGGATCACGTCGTCCAGTTTGTCGTCCGCACCGTAAACGGTTTCGGTCTTGTAACCGGTCAGCAGGTTCTTCAGCTTGGTCTTCATGATCGCGCTGTTACGACCGGACTTGGTGAATTCAGCTTTCTGAACCAGCCAAGGATCGTTGTCGATACGGATCACGGTACCGGGTTTGAGTTCTTTACCAGTTTTCATTGCGAATATCCGAATTTGGATGGGATTTACAAAAATCTAGGCCGCGTATCATATCCAATTTAGGTAAAACTGCACCAGCGCCGCAGCAAGATCGGGCTGCGAGCCCTGTTCCAGACACCAGTTTTCGGCGTGAACGGTCACTTCCGGCCAGTGTTCCAGCAGTTTTTTCCAGCCTTGCGCCATCTCGCCCCCGGCATTCCAGGCCCGCCACAGGTCGATCAGCGCCGCCTTGGCCTCTGGCGACAACCCCTGTGTATAAAGCTCGAGAAAGGCGTCGAGCTTGTCCAGGTGGATGTCTTCGTCCTGTTGATAAATGTGCCAGAGCATCGGCCGGCCGGCCCACTGCGCGCGCACGAACGAGTCCTCGCCGCGTACCGCGTTGAAATCGCAGGACCACAGGAGCTGGTCGTATTCCTCCTGTCGGACGAATGGCAACACCTGCACCGTCAAAGCCCCACGGACCTGCACCGCCCCCGCCGCCAGCGCCTCGCCCCCCAGCCAGTTTTGCACGTCACCGAGGATCCGCCCTTCGGGGACCAGCAGATGGGTAGCCCGCGAGTCGGCAGCCAGCGCTTCCAGCCAACTGGCCAGGCCGACGTTCTCATAGGCGAACAACGACATCAGGCGTGCGTCGGGTGCGGCAAATACGCCCAGCCCTTCAAGGAAACCTTGCCGGGCCAGCGGATCCTGCTGAAACGCCTTGCGCCGCTCCAACAACCCCGCCTCGCGCAGCAAGCCACCGGTGCCGGCTTGAAAGCCAGGGAAAAAGAAGTACTTCTGCACCCCCTTGAACTTCACCGAGGGCAGGCCGTGGCAGCCGGTCACCCAGGCCTCGGCGCTGAGGTAATCGAGGTTCAACCACAAGGGCGTGCGCTCACGCTCGGCCATCGCCTCCATGTAAGCCGGTGGCAACTGGCAGGCAAAGGCCGCGATCACCACATCGGCAGCCGCCACCGGCGACCACTCGGCCGGCCAGTGGCGCACATCGACGCCTTCCTGCCATTGCTGAGGCAAGGCGACATCGATCGGCGGACACAAACGCTCGAAGGCCCGCAGGTCATCCACCCACAGCCGCACCGCGCACTGATGCTCGGCCACCAGTTGCCGGGCCAGCCGCCAGGTCACGCCGATATCGCCGTAGTTGTCGACGACGCTGCAGAAAATATCCCAGGAGGCTTTCATTCCGGGCTCCGTTTGGCAAAAGCGCCGATTGTCCGCATAAATCGCTACAGACAGAAGAGCCAACGCCGATAATCTTCGTGCGACAATCACGGCTTGCCGACACCGCCTGCCAGGAGGCTGCCATGCCCTATCGCCCGACACCCCGTCGATCATTACGTATCAGCGTAAACGCACTTCAGCTCAGCGGCAGTATTGCCCTGGGATTGTGGCTGGGTTTTCTGGCAATCGCCCTGACCTGCTGGCTGGCCTGGCGGTTTGTATTCGACCAGCAATTGGCGCCCGTCGCCCAGGCCGTGCAACAGCTGGCGAAACCACCCAGCGCGGAGTCGGCCGCATCCAACCGCATGTTCGAGCAATACCAGGAAAACCTGCGCAAGAACGAACAGCAGCAGGCCCTGGATAATGCGCGCAGCAATCTGCGCAACCAGTCCAACCCGAAATGCCAGTTCTGGTTGCAACAAGACCAGACGGCGCCGAGCGAAAAGAGCCGGGCCAACGTCCTGCAATTCTGCGATTGATCATGAACAAGCATACGGTCCACCAACTGATTCTCGACAAGCTCCGCGGCGATCTGGATATCGCCCAGCGTGCGGCGCAGACCGCCTATGAGGCAGCGACCCACGAAGAGAACATTGCCGAAAACAAATACGACACCCTGGGGCTCGAGGCGTCCTATCTCGCCGCCGGCCAGGCCAGGCGCGTCGAGGAAATCAGGCAGGCCCTGGCGCTCTGCCAGAACCTGACCCTGCGCCCGTACGACGAACAGGTCGGCATTCAGGTCGGTGCACTGTTGGGGCTCGAGGACGAAAACGGCCACGAACAATGGCTGTTCCTGGCACCGGATGGGGCGGGACTGAAGGTCGAGGTGGTGGGGCAACCGGTGACCGTCATCACCCCTCGTTCACCGCTGGGCAAAGGCCTGCTGGGCAAGTTCGAGGGGGATGAGCTGGAGATCGTCGTCGCGGGCGCTCGGCAACAGTTCGCTGTCACCGAGGTCAAGTAAACCCGACTTAGTGGACAGGCAGTTCGACGCCGTCGAACAGCTCTTCGAGTTCCTGCTTGTTGTGGCACTGAATGGCCTTGGCCATCACTTCGCGCGTCAGGTGCGGCGCGAACTTCTCGATGAAGTCGCACATGAAGCCACGCAGGAAAGTGCCGCGACGGAAACCGATCTTGGTGATGCTCGACTCGAACAGTTCGCTGGCATCCAGTACCACCAGGTCACTGTCGAGCTTGGTATCGACCGCCATCTTGGCAACGATGCCCACACCCAGGCCCAGGCGCACGTAAGTCTTGATCACGTCGGCGTCGGCGGCGGTGAATACCACCTTCGGCGTCAGGCCGCGATGGCTGAAGGCTTCGTCGAGCTTGGAACGGCCGGTGAAACCGAACACGTAAGTCACGATCGGGTATTCGGCGAGGGTTTCCAGGGTCAGCTTCGGCAGCTTGGTCAGCGGGTGGCCCTGTGGTACTACCACGCAACGGTTCCAGCGGTAGCACGGCATCATCACCAGATCGCCGAACAGCTCCAGCGCTTCGGTGGCGATGGCGAAGTCGACGGTGCCATCGGCGGCCATTTCAGCGATCTGCATCGGCGAACCCTGATGCATGTGCAGCGCCACATCCGGGTACTGCTTGATGAAGCTGCTGATCACCGGCGGCAAGGCATAACGAGCCTGGGTATGGGTGGTGGCGATCGACAGGGTGCCCTTCTTCTCGTTGGAGAATTCCTGGGCGATCTGCTTGATGCTTTCGACCTTGCGCAGGATCTCGCCAGCGGTGGTGATGATACGTTCGCCAGCCGGGGTGACCCGGGTCAGGTGCTTGCCGCTGCGAGCGAATACCTCGACCCCCAGCTCGTCCTCGAGCAGGCGGATCTGCTTGCTGATACCCGGTTGCGACGTATAAAGGCTTTGGGCTGTAGCGGAGACGTTGAGGTCGTGGTGCGCCACTTCCCAGATGTAGCGCAATTGTTGAAGCTTCATATGAATCCCTCAAAGCAGGTAGACGCCACGGGCATCAGCGACGGTATATAACTATATTAATGGTTCGAAGAATAAATCTAGAACTTTTATTAAGAAAATTCCAATAACTGAGTCAGATATCTCCGAACCGCCGACGCTGCACCAAGGGCACCAGATAAACTGGAACCTTGGCCAGTTGCAGAACCCTGGCGGCTGTCCTGCCCAATGGAGTTTCACCGCCCGCCCCATGGCTGTGACTTCCTACGATCAACAAATCCACGGAGAGTTTCGACGCCTGTTCGAGAATGACTTGCGAGGGATCCCCCTGAAAGACCCTGACCGACTGAATCAGCGCGAGATCCTGCATGCCCTCCCCCAACTCTTCGCGAAAGCTGTCGAGCACCCGTTGTTCGATATTCGCCATCACCGTGCTCAGGCCCTGACTGTGAAACTCATTCAGGGCCTGCTCGTCGAGATAACTCTGCAACACCGATTCGGCAAACAGCCCCATGGGCTCCACCGCATGAACCACGTGCAAGTCGGCATTGAATGTTCGAGCCAGCTCCAGGGCATGTTGCATCACGTAGGGTGCATACAGACCGAGGTCAGTGGCATACAGCATCGAACGAATCATATGACCTCCTCGACTGCCAATATGGCGGAGATTGATTCAGCTTAGCAGTGCCAAGGCGACTACGACGTCCCGCGCAAGCCCGTGAACATTGAGCTAAACCTTGGTTTCGTTGCTGATGCCATGGGGTACATGGCCGGTGGCGACCACTTCGCGAGCCAGTTCGCAATGGCCCGCCTGATCGTCGAAGAACACATCGGCGGCGAAGGCTTCGAGAAAGGCAGCCTTCTCCAGGCCGCCCAGGAACAACGATTCGTCGAGGCGGATATCCCATTCGCGCAGGGTGCGGATCACCCGCTCATGGGCCGGTGCCGAACGTGCCGTCACCAGGGCGGTGCGGATCGGACAACCATCGTCGGGGAACTCGCGCTGCAACAGGTTGAGCGCGGCCAGGAAGCCTTTGAACGGCCCGCCACGCAACGGCTCGCGGGCGGACTCGCGCTCCTTGGCCTGGAAGGCTTCCAGGCCACCGAGCTGATAGACCCGCTCCGACTCATCGGAAAACAGCACGGCGTCGCCGTCGAAAGCGATCCGCAATTCGGCGCTGGCAGCGCGCCGGGCGCCACCGGAAAGAATGGTCGCCGCGGCAAACCCGGCGTCCAGTGCGCTGCGCACATCTTCGGCGTGGGTGGAAAGAAACAGGTCGCAGCCAAAGGCCGCGAGGTAGGGATAAGGGCTGCGCCCACCGACAAACGCGGCCCGGGAAATATCCAGGCCGTAATGCTGGATCGAGTTGAAGACCCGCAGGCCCGTATCGGCACTGTTACGCGAAACCAGAACCACCTCGACCCGCGCACGGCCGAGGCTGGCATTGAGGCTCAAGAGTTTTTTCACCAGGGGGAAAGCATCGCCCGGTTCGAGGGATTCCTCCTCGTGATCGATCTGATACTTGCGATAGGCCTCGACCCCCTCGGCCAGATAGACCTTGTGGCTTTCACTGAGGTCGAACAGGGCCCGCGACGAAATCGCCACCACCAGTTTACCGCCCAAGCCCTTTGCCATATCGCATCCCCCCGATGCTGCGATCAACCGTTATGCCGGTCGATGAAACTCAACGCCTGATACAAGGCTTCCATTTTCGGCAACTCGCATCCCGCCGCTCTGGCCGCAGCCAGTGGCGCGGCGTAGATGGCCGACAACTCCAGCGCACGCTTGTGCCGGTAGTCGTGGTACATGCTCGGCCAATAGTCCGGCATGTTTTCGGTCACCTTGAACAAGTGCTCAGCATAGCCGTCCGGCATGCTGTGACCACAGGCCAGGGCGCCTTGCACCACTTCACGCATCAACGCCTGAATCAGCTCGCGGCTGTCGGCATCGGCCATCAGCGGCGTGGTGCTGGCGTTGAGCAATACCGACAAACCGTTATACGGCACGTTCCACACCAGTTTCTGCCAGCGCGCCTGCTGCAGGTTGGCCATGGCCTGGGAGCCGATACCGGCCTTGCGGAACAGCGCGGCGCCCTCTTCCACTATTGCCTGGCGCTGCGACTCGTCCTGCGCTGCCGGGCCACTGTGGTAACCCAGGTTCACCGCGCCCAAGGCCTGATGCTCGATCACCCCGGGCCCGGCACGGTGCACGCAGATAAAACACAGGCCACCCAACAGATGCACCGAGTCGGGAAGCAGGTCGCGCAAGCCGTCTTCCACACCTAGGCCATTCTGCAGCAACAGCACCTTGGCGCCGGGAGCCGCCGCGCGAAGGATCGCCGGAGCCAGCTCGGCGTTGCTGGTGGTCTTGGCCCCCACCAGCAGCCAATCGCAGGGCGGCATGTCTTCGGCACTGGCATAGGCCTGGACCGGGTTCAGGCTCAGCTCACCATGCACCGCGCTATGCAGTTGCAAACCATGCTCGGTGACCGCGGCGAATTCACTGCGCAGCAGGAAATGCACATCCAGGCCGGCTCGCGCCAGCAACATCCCGTAGAAACCACCTATCGCTCCGGTACCGATAATGCCGATTCGCGGCGTGTGGACTGCTTCCATCAAGGCAACTCCTCTGGAATTCGGTTCAGCGCCTGGGCCAGACGCTCGCTGAGCTCGCCGGGTGTCAGGCGCGACTGTAAGGCCCCATAAAACTCACCGTCGCGCACCACGAACAGTGCCGGCAAGTGAAACACCTGATAACGCTCGACCGCGCCGCCATTGTTCCCCGCATCGACCCAGCACAAGCGCTCGATCGGCAGATCGAAGCCGGGCAACTGCTGCCGGGCCCAACGACAGCTGGCACAGCCGACGCTGGTGAATATCAGCAGCGAAATACCGCTCATCGCCAACAGCCGCTGATCGATATCGAAATCAGTCAGCTCCAATTCGACCACTATACTGGGGGAAACAATGTCACATAGCTGACACTCGGAGTCCGCGTTCATGGGACGTTTCATTCCTCATCCTGACGATGTTCCGGTTGAGCTGACCTTACGCACGCACGCATGCATTTCGCGTCAACGGTTGCACACTATCAGCCTCGGTGGCATGGCTTGCAATTATCACCGTGCCTGGCGCTGCGGCACTGCCCTGGAAGTACGGATCCCCACGCTCGGTGAAAATGCCCGCTACAACGGCTATGTGGCCTGGTGCCTGCGACGCAAGCGCGGCTATCTGGTGGGGATCGCCTTCATCGACGAACAAACCCTGTTCCGTGCCCGGATGAGCGAGCAGGTATGCCAGATCGCCCACTACTGCCACCTGCATGAGCCCCAGGCCGAGCAGCGACAGATCGAAGCCCTGGCCCAGCAATGGGTCGAACAGCACGCCGCCGAGTTCTCCCACGACCGGGTTCACCAGGCTTTTATGCAGCCAGCGCTGGATTAAACCCGCCTCTGCCCATTGTCGAGCCCCGGTGTAACGCGCTAAGGTTCGGCTCCCCGACGCGCTTAAATCCGCTGTGCACCGCCGCGCGGGGATCGCTGGCGGCCGGCACCCGTGACCTGACGAGTAACACGATGGCTGATTTACCGATCAACGACCTTAACGTCGCCTCCAACGAAACCCTGATCACTCCCGACCAGCTCAAGCGTGACATCCCGCTGAGCGACGTCGCCCTGCGCACCGTAACCAAGGGTCGCGAAGTGATCCGCAATATTCTCGACGGCACCGACCACCGCCTGTTCGTCGTCATCGGCCCTTGCTCGATCCACGACATCAAGGCTGCCCACGAGTATGCCGAGCGCCTGAAAGTCCTGGCCGCCGAAGTCTCCGACACCCTTTATCTGGTGATGCGCGTGTACTTCGAGAAACCGCGGACCACCGTTGGCTGGAAAGGCCTGATCAACGACCCGTACCTGGACGACTCGTTCAAGATCCAGGACGGTCTGCACATCGGTCGCCAGCTGCTGCTGGACCTGGCCGAGATGGGCCTGCCAACCGCCACCGAAGCGCTGGACCCGATCTCCCCGCAATACCTGCAGGACCTGATCAGCTGGTCGGCGATTGGCGCACGTACCACCGAATCCCAGACCCACCGTGAGATGGCTTCCGGCCTGTCCTCGGCGGTAGGTTTCAAGAACGGCACCGACGGCGGCCTGACCGTTGCCATCAACGCCCTGCAATCGGTTTCCAGCCCTCACCGCTTCCTCGGCATCAACCAGGAAGGCGGCGTATCCATCGTCACCACCAAGGGCAATGCCTACGGTCACGTGGTTCTGCGCGGCGGCAATGGCAAGCCGAACTATGATTCGGTCAGCGTCGCCCTCTGCGAGCAGGCGTTGAACAAAGCGAAGATCAAGCCGAACATCATGGTCGACTGCAGCCACGCCAACTCCAACAAGGACCCGGCCTTGCAGCCGCTGGTGATGGAGAACGTGGCCAACCAGATTCTCGAAGGCAACCAGTCGATCATCGGTCTGATGGTCGAAAGCCACCTGAACTGGGGCTGCCAGGCGATTCCCAAGGACCTGGCCGAACTGCAATACGGCGTGTCGATCACCGATGCCTGCATCGACTGGGAAAGCACCGAGAAAACCTTGCGCAGCATGCACGCCAAGCTCAAGGACGTCCTGCCAAAACGGGTTCGCACCTGATCCCATATCGCGGACACAAAAACGCCGGGCCAAGCCCGGCGTTTTTTTTTGGTGTACCCGCTCAGAGTTTCGCGGCGTGGCGCTGATGGCGCTCCATGTAGCGCTCCACGTATGAGCACGACGGAATCACCGTGTAGCCCATGCGGTCAGCATATTCCAACGCCTGCTCGGTCAGTGCCGCGGCAATACCACGGCCGCGCAGCGCGTTAGGCACGAACGTCCGATAAATATCCAGGGTCTGCTTACCCAGGTCCATATAGGTCAGGTAGGCACGATGACCGTCCACATTGGTCTCGAATTGATGACCAGCCTGGTCATGGTGGATGGACAACGCCTCGCTCATCACTACTCCTCGCGGGTCTTGAATTCTGACCCCTACCTTACCGATGTTTTTCCGGCGAAGGAACAACTACGCCACCCCGTGCCTGTCAGGACACCGAGGAGAGCTTGCCGCTCTCGCATGACCGAGCACGTTTCAAATAGTAGGCACCATTGGCACCAATGCTCAAGGGACGCTTGTGTTCAAGCTACTGGCATCAGGCCAGTTTAGTGTCGATGCTTCCCCCCGGACCTGTTCCCGGATACATGCAAAGCGCTCGATCAAACCACCTGATGATCAACAACCTGAACATCGCCGGATGTTGAGATTTAAGACGAGCCCACCCATTTAAAGTCACCTCAACATGGACAAAGATGCGTGAGGCGCCCCACAGATTCTGAACAAAAGTGTAGACGAATCGATATAGATAGACTTTAGCCTACACTCCGCGGACGCCGTGCAAAGGGACTCTGCGGCAGATGCGGTTAACAAGCGCAGCCTCCCAACAGGGTGACAAGGTTGCGTATTTTTTATACAGATCAATAAAAAGTTGCTCGAAAAAGATTCAACGCCTAGAATTTTTTTTGCTTCTTGCGCTACGTCAGTTTACTTACTACAAGTAATGGGTAGTATGTACGCCGGCCATTTCATCACTCGGATGAGATAGCTACTTAATAGAAAGTCCTTGAAGGGGAACACGATGAACAACGTTCTGAAATTCTCTGCTCTGGCTCTGGCCGCAGTTCTGGCTACCGGTTGCAGCAGCGTATCCAAAGAAACCGAAGCTCGTCTGACTGCAACTGAAGACGCAGCAGCTCGTGCCCAGGCTCGTGCAGACGAAGCCTACCGTAAAGCTGATGAAGCTCTGGCTGCTGCTCAAAAAGCACAACAGACTGCTGACGAAGCTAACGAGCGCGCTCTGCGTATGCTGGAAAAAGCTAGCCGCAAGTAATAATCCCTCGGGATTGTTATCGAGCCGACCCATTTATTGGGTCGGCTTTTTTATTGCCCTGGTTTTCTTGCGGCAATAAAAAACCCGTCGACACCCTGAAGCGTCGACGGGTTGCTGTTCCAGCCGTTACTGCTGCATATCGATAGGCACCGCCGATACCACGGGTGCATTGGTCGGTATGGCAATCTCTACTGGCAAACCGTCTTCGGCCGCCACCACGTCGCGCACTACATCCCAATTCATCCGCAGGTTATTGGCCAGGTCTTCACGCTTGAGCAAAGCGTTGATCACCGCGGTGTGTTTGTCCACGACCGACGGATTGCCCTTGTCATCCAGTGGCGTGTGGGCCTCCAGGTAGACTTTGCCAGCGCTGATACCGAACTTGTACGGATCGTTGAGGATGCGCACCGATGTCCCCACCGGCACCATGCTCGCCATTTCCAGGACGTTGTTGTTGAACATCCGGAAGCAGCCATGGCTGGTACGCATGCCGATACCGAACTTCTTGTTCGAACCGTGGATCAGGTAACCCGGCGTGCCCAGGGTGAACTTGAATGGCCCCAAGGGGTTGTCCGGCCCTGCCGGCACCACGTTTGGCAGCGGGTCACCGTCGGCGGCGTGCTCGGCCTTGATCGAGGCAGGCGGAGTCCAGGTCGGGTTCGGAGTCTTGGCGACAATGCTGGTATGGGCGATCGGCGATCCCCAACCTTCCCTGCCGATACCCAGGGGGAAGGTGTACACCACGTTCCGCCCTTTCGGGTAGTAGTACAGGCGATATTCGGCCAGGTTGATCACGATGCCTTCACGCGGTCCCGGCGGCAGGATGAAGCGCGTCGGCAACACCACTTCGGTGCCCGCGCCCGGCAACCAGGGATCGACTCCCGGGTTGGCCGCGACCATCTCGTAATAGCCCAGGTCGTAGGTCGTGCCCAGGTCGGCAAAGGTGTCTTCGTACTTGGCCTTGATCACCTGTACCTGACCGACGATATCTTCGCCCGGTGGAGGTAGAGGCAGTTCCAATGCGGCAACGGGGCCGGCCACACAGAAGGCGGCAAGCGTCAGGCAACGGGTGACGACAGGAAAGCGCGGCAACATCCGGAAAATCCTTCGCATGATCAACGAGTAAAAAAAGTGATTGTACACCCGCCCCCGTGGCTGCGGGAGCGACAGCTGCATCAGCGCAAGAAGGGAGCCGGGCGAGAACTTGCTGCCTTACAGCTCGAAACGCAACTCTGGCCAGATCGGTGGCGTGCCGCGCTTTTGCGATTCGAGGATCGCCCGGCACAACGGACACAGGCGCTGGTCCTGGAAAATCGTCCGGTCGACACTCGACCAGCGCGGTTGCGCGGGCAGCAAGGTGCCGCACAACGTGCGATCGGCAGAGCCGCCCAACTCCAGCTGACGCGTCACCAGATGCACCCGGACTTCCTGGCAGGCGAACAGGTCGAGCTGTTCGTCAGGCTCGATCAGTTGGTAGGCAAACAGGGACCAGGCGGGACGCGGCATCGGGGGCTCCAAATCGGGGGCGCCACATTAGCCGAAACACTGCCGGTAGAAAAGCGTCAAAGCAGCGGTTTTAGCGTCGGCCAGACATTTTCCAGCAACTTGCCCTGAGCAGCGACCGCGGGGTGGATGCCATCGGCCTGCATCAGCTCGGGATTACCGCCGACCCCTTCCAGAAAAAACGGCACCAGCGCTATGTTCTTTTCATTCGCGAGCTTGCTGTACACCTCGGCAAACGCCTGGGTGTAACGCACGCCGTAATTGGGGGGCAGCTGCATGCCAAGCAACAGCACCTTGGCACCGCTGGCCTTGGAGCTGTCGATCATCGAAGCAAGATTTTGTTGCAATTGCGTGGGCAACTGCCCGCGCAGGCCATCGTTGCCGCCCAACTCGAGAATCACCAGCTCCGGCTTGTGCTCTGCAAGCAGCGCCGGCAGCCGCGCCTGGCCACCTGCGCTGGTGTCGCCGCTGATGGAAGCATTGACCACCTTATCGTTGAAACCTTCACTCTTGAGCCGTTGCTCGAGCAATGCCACCCACCCCTGCCGGGTATCCAGGCCGAAAGCCGCGCTGATACTATCGCCAACGATCAGGACTGTACCCGCCGCTGCGTTCTGGGCCATGCACATCAAGGCCAGGCCAGCACTCAAAAACCACACACGCATCGGATTCTCCATGGGCGCAAGCATTCTCACTGCGCGGAACCTTAGCAAAGTGGTTCCCAGCGCGGAAGGTGAACTGACCATCCTGCACGAACTCAGCCTGGAACTGAACAAAGGCGACAGCCTGGCCATCGTCGGCAGTTCCGGCTCCGGAAAATCCACCCTGCTCGGCCTACTGGCCGGGCTCGACCTGCCCAGCAGCGGTGAGGTCACCCTGGCCGGTCGCAGCCTCGGCACATTGGACGAAGACCAGCGCGCCCGAATCCGCGCCGAGCATGTGGGTTTCGTCTTCCAGTCGTTCCAACTGCTCGACAGCCTCAATGCCCTGGAGAACGTCATGCTGCCCATGGAGCTGGACGGCCGCCGGGATGCCCGCGAACGCGCGACCGAACTGCTCCAGCGCGTCGGACTCGGGCAACGCCTGAGTCACTCGCCTCGCCAACTCTCCGGTGGCGAACAACAGCGGGTGGCCATCGCCCGCGCCTTCGCCGCCGAACCTGACGTGCTGTTCGCCGACGAGCCGACCGGCAACCTCGATAGCCATACCGGCGAGCGCATCAGCGACCTGCTGTTCGACCTGAACAAGGAAAGCGGTACGACGCTGGTGCTGGTTACTCACGATGAACGCCTGGCCCATCGTTGTCGGCGCCTGATCCGCCTTGAAGCTGGCCTGCTGGTCACCCCCCTGGAGCCTTGATGGCACGTCTGCCGCTGTTGCGCCTGTTCAGCCTTGCCGTTCGCCAACTTCTGCGCGACGCCCGCGCCGGAGAGCTGCGGGTATTGTTCTTCGCCCTGGTGGTGGCGGTAGCCGCCAGCACCGCCATCGGCTATTTCGGTGCGCGCCTCAATGGCGCGATGCTGTTGCGCGCCACGGAGTTTCTCGGCGCGGACCTGCTGCTTGAAAGCAGCTCTCCGGCAAGGCCCGAACAGATACAAAGCGGCCGGGAACTGGGCCTGCAACATGCGCAGGTGGTGGAGTTCTCCAGTGTGATCGCCACCGACAATGGCATCCAGCTTTCCAGTATCAAGGCCGCGGACGACGCCTACCCGCTGCGCGGCCAGCTGAAAAGCGCCCCGGCCCCATATGCAGCGGAAGAAATCGGCGGCGGTCCGCAACCAGGCGAAGCCTGGGTCGAAGCCCGATTGTTGACCGCGCTGGACCTGAAAATCGGCGACAGCATCGACGTCGGCATGAAAACCCTGCGCCTGAGCCGGGTACTGACTTACGAACCGGATCGCGCCGGCAACTTCTATAGCCTGACTCCCAGGGTGTTGATTAACCTGAGCGACCTGAACGCCACCGGCGTGGTGCAACCGGGCAGCCGGGTCAGTTACAAGGAGCTCTGGCGCGGTCCGGGAAGCGCCCTGGAAACCTATCGCCAACTGATCAAGCCAGGCCTTGCGGCCAACCAGCGCTTGCAGGATGCCCGAGATGGCAACCGCCAGATCGGCGGAGCCCTGGGCAAGGCCGAACGCTACTTGAACATGGCCAGTCTGGTGGCAGTACTGCTGGCAGGCGTGGCGGTTGCCCTGTCCGCTGCGCGTTTCGCCTCCCGCCGCTTCGACGCCAGCGCCCTGCTGCGCTGCCTGGGCCTGTCCCGCCGGGAAACCATGCTGCTGTTTACCCTGCAACTGGCCCTGCTCGGCATCCTGGCCAGCATCGTCGGCGCGTTGCTCGGCTGGCTCGCCCAGCTTGGGCTGTTTTACCTGCTGCATGACCTGCTGCCCACCGATGTGCCTCCCGGCGGATGGCTCCCCGCTGTCGCCGGTATTGGTACCGGCCTGGTGGCGCTTGGAGGTTTCGCCTTGCCGCCCCTGGCGGCGCTGGGGCGTGTCCCGCCGTTGCGGGTGCTGCGTCGTGACCTGCTGCCGATCCCCCCAAGCACCTGGATGGTCTATGGCGCCGCCTTGCTGGCCCTGGGCCTGATCATGTGGCGCCTGAGCCTGGATCTGCTGTTGACCTTCGCCTTGCTCGGCGGCGGCGTCATTGCCGCCCTGGTTCTGGGTGGCTTACTGCTGCTGGCTCTGCAGAGTCTGCGTCGTTTGCTGGCCAAGGCGTCGCTGCCATGGCGCCTGGGGTTGGGCCAGTTGCTGCGACATCCCCTGGCCGCTGCCGGGCAATCCCTAGCCTTCGGCTTGATCCTGCTGTCGATGGCCTTGATTGCGCTGTTGCGTGGAGAGCTGCTCGACACCTGGCAAAACCAGTTGCCCAAAAACGCGCCGAACTATTTCGCCCTGAATATCCTGCCCGCGGACAAACAGGCCTTCACCGACAAGCTGGTGGCGCTTTCCGCCCCTTCTGCGCCCCTGTATCCGGTAGTGCCAGGGCGACTGATCAGCATCAACGGCGAAGCGGTCCGGGAAATCGTCAGCAAGGACTCCAGTGGCGACCGCGCCGTGCAGCGGGATTTGAGCCTGACCTGGGCCGCGGATCTGCCAGCGGGCAACAAGATCACCAGCGGCTCGTGGTGGACGCAACAACCCGAAGGGGATTTGCCTGGCGTCTCGGTCGAGGCCCAGGTGGCCGAAAGTCTGAAACTCAAACTCGGCGACCAGATGACGTTCAGCGTCGGCGGGGTCAATCGCGAGGCCAGGGTGACCAGCCTGCGGGAAATCAACTGGGACAATTTCCAGCCCAACTTCTTCATGATCTTTCAGCCGGGCACGCTGCGGGATCTGCCCGCCACTTACCTGACCAGCTTCTATCTGGCTGCGGGTCACGACCAGCAGGTGGTCGAGCTGTCCAGGGCCTTCCCGGCAGTGACCATCCTGCAAGTGGAGGCCTTGCTCGAACAACTGCGCAGCATCCTGGCCCAGGTCACCCTGGCCGTGGAATACGTGCTGCTGTTTGTACTCGCTGCCGGCATGGCCGTGCTGTTTTCCGGCCTGCAGGCCACCCTGGACGAGCGTATTCGTCAGGGCGCCCTGCTACGAGCACTGGGGGCGGAACGACAATTACTGGTCAAGGCCCGGCGTATCGAGTTCGGGCTGCTGGGAGCCGTCAGCGGGCTGCTGGCCGCATTGGGATCGGAACTGGTGAGCCTGGTGATGTATCGGTTTGCCTTCGACCTGCCTTGGCATCCACATCCCTGGCTGCTGCTCCTGCCCGTTATCGGCGCCCTGCTGATCGGCGGTGCCGGTGTCTACGGAACGCGCCGGGCATTGAATGCCAGCCCGCTGACAGTACTGCGCGAGGGGTAAGCCCCTCGCCAGTTCATTTCACGTATTCGATCTGATTGATCCACCAGCACATGTCTCCACCGGGCGTCTGCACTATCGCCTCGTCGCCGACTTCCTTCTTCAAGAGCGCTCGGGCCATGGGCGAATCGATGGAGATGTAATCCTTCTGCCCGTATATCTCGTCATAACCGACGATACGGAAGCGCTTGGTGTCGCCCTCTTCATTCTCGATGTCGACCCAGGCGCCGAAGAACACCCGGCCCTCCTGTTCCGGCGAATAAGACACGACCTTCATGTCTTCGAGGCGCTTGCGCAAGTAGCGCACCCGGCGGTCAATTTCCCTCAGGAGCTTCTTGTTGTATTGATAATCCGCATTTTCACTCCTGTCCCCCAGGGAGGCCGCCCAAGTGACTTTCTGCGTCACATCCGGACGCTTCTCCCGCCACAGGTAATCCAGCTCATTTTTCAGAGCCTCGAAACCTTCCTGCGTAATGAGCTTGGTACTCAATTGGTTAACCCCCATGCATCGCCTTATGAGCAGTTCAGCATTATGGTTGAACCGAGACCTTGAGAACCAATGCCAGGCGAGATAAATCCACCTGCAGCACGCCTCCACACAAGGACGCCCTATCCCGAATGAGCAGGCCGATAACACCGCCGCTTGGGCGTTGTACGAAAAGCGGTCGTGCTTGGTCATTGGGGGCGTCAAACCCATGCGCGAATCCACATCAGAATGCATCTATTTAAACCGGATACGCCTCATCAGCTCTCTCCAATTTGCCCCGCCTGACTGCACTCTCCGCCTTTTCATACAGGTCAAATACTGCTTTGTTAAAATACCCAACACACCAAAAGAGAGAACTGTAATGTCAGAAGAAGCGCTTTACTCATCATCGCTGAGCAAAGTGCTGGATATGCTATGCAGGCTATTATTGAAGGTCACCGTCTCATTGAAGCCTTTTACAATATTGCTGAGTTTCTTACGGGTACTGGACAACTGCGTTAACCTTTCCACCAGCTCCGCATTTTTTTGCTGGATCCCGACGTCCCTCTTTTCCAGTTCGGCTGCGCGGATACTTTGCTTAGCGGAAATTTCATCAAGACGTTGCTGCTCGAGCTGCATCAGTTCAGAACGCCGGGCAACGCTTCGCTCTCTGGACTCGACACTTTCAGCCAGCTGCTGAAGCGCAGCACTGCGTTCTGCAATCACTCGGGAATTATGCTCAGCGGACTTATCGATCGCGATCTTCTCTTGCTGAAGCTGACTTTGTAGCTGGCGCAGGTGCTCATCTTTTTCATGAAGCTTACGCTCTCGCTCTTGCAACTGCTCCTTCAAAAGTTCCAAAGCTTCCTGTTGTTTCACCGCAACCATTTTTTGCTGTGTCAACTCCTGCGCCATAAGTGCAAGATTCGACAAAGTGCTCTCCACATCAAGAAGTAGATGATCTGTATCCGCTCCCTGAAGTGCAGCTTCAGTCTCAGGAAGCGTTGCCATCAGAAACTGCGCTTCATCCAACGAGTTCTCCAAGGGAATTGGGTAATCAGCCAACTCATCCTGTGCTACATCCCCAGCAACTTGAGCAGATTGATCGATATCTGCGGTGGCCTGAACCGGCCTATCCATCAAAGTTGGAACACTGTCAGCTATCGACAGGTCGTACTCATCACTCTGGATTAATTCCACCTCTTCCTCCGAAGCCAAATCGCGAACCACCTCCGCCAAGCCAGCCAGTGTGTTCTGTAGACCTTGGGACAGGCGTCCAACATCGACCTCCGAGTTGGCAGACTGGCCAGCGGTAACCTCAGGCGTCAAATGGCCAGACAAGGGAGCATCACTTTCAGATGAGTCGACATATTTTTCGGCATTCGCAATCGGCATTTCAGTCATATCGTGTTGAAAGCTCTTGGTAAATAATGAGGCATCAGTAGGAACATCCTCCACATCAGCCTCAGCTTCTCCTGGTTTTTGAGAGAACTCCTCCGGCTCTCCAATCGGAGCGAATCCGGATGGAACATCATCGAATACATCGCCCTCAGGATCCTCAACGACTCCTGGCGAGCGATGCTCATTCGAGTCAGAAACCTCATCGATACACTCTGCAACAGCTTGTTCAGCAGGAGTATTTTGAGAAGTCATCGCAATAGAGACATCGAGCACAGGAACGCCGAGTTCAGCGCTGTCAATTGCAGGCAGGCAAGCAATCGAGGTTTCTGACGAGATAAGCTTCATCACCAAATTTTTCTTGATGGTGAGTGAACGATGATCCGATAGGTTCCCTGTCGGTATCACACAATCCTTAAGGTCAATCAGATGGTAAGGAATATCGGTACTACCACCAGAACCTGGCTGTCGCCCCTCAGGCAGGCTCGCATGGGTGACTATTTCCTTGAAGACTTGAATAACCTGACGCCAATCTTCCTCGGACTCAATCGAACTCAGCGAATAACTCTGCCCCGCCTTATTTAGCATCGCCAAATAAACTCTCGACTCTCCAACTTCAGCGCCCTCATTCAAGCTATAAGCAAGAAAATTATGGCTCAGCACAGGAATTGCAAAGCTACAGAGCACCGCACCGTTCAGCACTTCCTGCTCTGCATTTTTGATGGAAATAGTTCGTAGCAGCATCGCTGATTCAGGCTCCGTCCATATATCGTAAGGAGCAAAAAATACACCTTACAACACCTGCCCGAAAACTAGATAATTCCGATCCTCAAGTAGATTTATCCGAAACCGTCGACAAGCGACCAAATCACGCAGCGACGAAATCCGAATTGGAACCCCTTAAAAACATAAAAACACTGACAATAGAATTATTTCGTCAATATTTTCCAGCTCAGATTTTACTTAAGAGGGATATTCAACCCCTTCTGTGGACTTAGCTTGAACAGCCACCATTCATAATTCGACCAGAGCATCGTTATTCCTGCTGCCATTAGCATCAGGGCTGCTCCACCTATCCCTGTCAATATCAGTTGCTGCTGCCAAGCTAAAAAACACAGCGCGATGCCTGCTGCTCCCATCAACATAGCCAGAGAAGGGGCAAACCAATAGATGAAACGATCAAGACGCAAGAGCAGATTGAATAGCCAGGAGCCTTTAAGCTGGGCCGGTTTAAAGATAATAACGTGCATGGAGAGTTAGTCTTTTCCAGATTAAAACTGTGCCCAACCATAACTTAGCCACTCAATGACAACTATCAGATTCGTCTGATTTAGTTTTCAGAGTGCTCGGATAATATGTAGAAAACACACCCAACCCTAAACATCGAGATGCCTTGCATGGGAAGTATCATCATCGTCGACGACCATCCGTTGATTCGACTCGCCATAAGAACCGTTCTGGAACCTCACGAACACAACATCGTCGCGGAGGCGGACAACGGGGCCGACGCCGTCCAGCTGGTACGCAAGCATCTTCCAGACCTGCTCATCCTGGACTTGAACATACCCAATCTCGATGGGTTTTCCGTTATCTCCCATATAAAGTCCGCAGGGTTGCCGATCAAGACACTGGTGCTGACCTCCAGCAACTCCAAGAACTTCGCCCTGCGCTGTTTACAGGCCGGTGCAGCCGGCTTCCTGTGCAAGAACGATAATCTGAACGAACTGGCCAACGCGGTAAAAGCCATACTGTCGGGGTATAGCTACTTCCCCGAAGATACAATCAGCACCTTGCAACAGAATACAAACGCCGCCTGCCAGGAAAGCGTCTTGATTGCCCAACTGACTGACCGGGAAATCACCGTCCTGAAACTGCTGGCAAGCGGTATGAATAATCAGAAAATCGCGGATGCGCTGCTGATCAGCCACAAGACGGTGAGCACCTATAAAGTCAGGCTGCTAAAACGGTTCAACGTTTCCAACCTGGTCGCACTGGCGGAGCTGGCCAAACGCAACTCCGTCGTTTAAAGCCCTGATATCGATGGAGCCTTCAGGCGGGACTCAGAAACATCAGGAAAACACCCACCTCGACAGCCGGGTTGATCAGCTACTTACCTACGGGTGATCAGCCCCTGTCGAGCCACACGGGTCAGATGCCGGATGACTTCGGCGGCATTTTCCGAGCTGGGCGCCTGTATCACCGCCAGGTCAAAACTGTCATTGGCAAAACGTGCCAGGGACTCGCCGTCTTCGATGAACTGGATCAGAAAGGCTGAAGGGCCTGCGCTGCGACGTGGCCAGCCATCGAGATAACGCAGCAATGTCGGCTGGTGTGTGCCGCCAAGAAGAATTTTTGGATTGCGCTGGACAAGGTTCGCCGTGATTGGCGCAAGACGTACAGGAGGGTGAAGTGCATTCATCGTGTCGTGTCTCTGCCTCAATTTTCTGCCGGGCAGGTGAGAGGCAACACCGAACCAGCGCTTTAGCGGTATTTCGAAGCCTGTAGAGCTTCTGTCGGTGATATTCCGGATCACCTGGCGCCCCGCAAGTAGCTGTTTAAATCGGCGCATGGGCAACAATCCTAGAGAAGCCGACGGGGTAGTGTCAAGAATCCCCAATAACGAAATCAGCAACGAAAAAGGCCCGCTACGAGCGGGCCTTTGAGTGTTTGCCGGAAGTTACTTGGCAATCGCCGCATCGAGTGACAATTTGCCCGCGCCTTCGATCAGAACTGCAATGGTGCCGCCGAGCAAAGCCAGGGCGAACTCATAACCATTGTTTGCCATGAACAGGCCATTGCCGATGTGTACGGAGAAAATCGCCACCAGCAAGGTGAAGCTCAACCCCAACGCGGCAGGACGTGCCAATAGACCGATAATCAGCGCCAGGCCGCCAAAGAACTCGGTACCGCCCGACAACAGTGCCATCAAATGTCCTGGTGCCAGGCCAATGCTCTCCATCCACTGTGCCGTCCCAGCCAATCCGTAACCGCCAAACAGGCCAAAAAGCTTTTGCGCGCCGTGAGCGGCGAAAATGATGCCGACAAAAACGCGCAGGACGGTCAGGCCATAACCTGCACGGGTGCTCAGTACGGTTTTGATCAGTGTGCTCATGCTGTGTAGTCCTTTGTGGTGTTGGGTATTGGGCCGCTATATTAATCACAAAAATTCATGTTAAAAGTGCAAAAACAGCAAGATAACAATCAATTTTTTCGATTACTTCCGTAAGACGACCTTACGCGCTTGCGGCTCCAACGATTCGCGTTCCCGGTCAAACGCCAAATAGTATTTGTTGACGCTATTAACATAGCTGACAGCGCCCATTCCGACCTGCTCCATGGCAATGCGCTCGACCTGGAAAAACCACTGATTGGGGTTCAACCCGCGCCGCCGGGCTTCGGTGCGCATCCCCTGCACACGCTCCGGCCCCATGTTGTAGGCCGCCAGGACGAATGCCATACGCTCGCGTTCGTTGAGCTTGGGGCTGGAAAAGAACTTGCGCCGGATCAACGCCAGGTACTTGGCTCCGGCCAGCACATTGTTATCCAGGGTCTGAATGTTATTGACCCCGACCCGCTGGGCGGCTGACGGGGTGATCTGCATCAGGCCGGTCGGGCCGCTGCCGCTTCTGGCATTGGGCTGCAACGACGATTCCTTGAAGGCCAGGGCCGCCAGGTTCAACCAGTCCATGCTCTGTGCATCGGCATGCTTCTGTAGTACCGGGCGCAGCTTTTCCAGGCGCTGGCGATCGGCCCGGGTCAAAGGGTTATGCACCTGATACAGGCGCCGGTAGATACGCAAGAAGGCCACGTCCTGATCCGCCGGGGCCTTGTAGACCTTCAGGAAACGATCGATGCTCGCCCGCAGCATCGAGGCGTCGCGCCGCACGAACCAGTGCTCCTGGCCAGGCTCGCTGATGACCAGTTGCCGATCGAAACGCAGCTTCGGCAAGACCTTGCCCCAGCGCTCGGCAATGGGCTTCTCGACGATGGTCAGGTGAAAGATGCCGCCCTGAACCATTTCCAGGACATCTTCGACTGCCAGGCTCGGATCGACCCATTCGACCTTGACCGGCGCCAGCTTATGCAACGCCAGCTTCTGATTGATCTGACTCACTGCATCCCCGGCGGCGCTGCCCGTGGTCAACGCCAGGGTCTTGCCGGAGAGCTGTTCGAGTCGGGCGTAACGCCGCTCGCCCTTGATTCCCACCAGCAGCAACGGCACGTTGCTGGCGACCGGCTCACTGGGGCTCACCGCTTGCCCCGGTAGCGCCTCCAGCAGTTCTCCCGGGGCGACCAGATCCCCCTCACCGCGCTGCAGCGCACCGAGCAGTTGATCCTTGGCTTTGGGGATGATCTTGAGGCTGATTTCCTGACCGTCGCGAGCGTGACCATTGAGGTACTGCTCAAAGGCGCGCAGACGGTGGTATTCGACGCCGATGGCCTGCCCCTGGACTTCACCGGAGCTGTTGCGACTCTGGTTGACCAGCACCCGCAAGACCCGGCTGCTGCGGATTTCCGCCAGGTCGCGAACCTTGCCCGCTACAGCAGCTTCCGGAGGGCCAGCCAAGCGTGCTACCGCCGGCAGGGGCAGCAGCAACGACAAGCACAACGCTAGCAAAACCGAGGGTCGCGTCATCCGCTCTCCGGGAAAGAATACTGTCCGTTTTTCGAGCACTGGCAAAAAATCGGGCAACAAAAACAGAGCGCCTAGAGCGCTGACAAGATGCGCAAGACTGGCACAACCACGGCAGGCAAACCAACCGCTGCCTTTCTTCCGGCATCAAGAGACAGCTTCAACTCGTTGTAGTTCTTGGCTTTTCTTATAAATCTACAGCTCTGATATGCTTTCCGGCCGCAGGCGGAGATAGCACCATGCAACTCATCGATATCGGCGTCAACCTGACCAACCCGAGTTTCGCCGAAAAACATCGCGCAGTACTGGACCGAGCCTATGCCGCCGGCGTCTGCCAACTGGTGCTCACCGGCACCAGCGTCGAAGGCAGCGAACAGGCGCTCGAGCTGTCTCGGCAACTGGACGAAAGTGGCCGCCAACTGTTCTCTACCGCCGGTATTCACCCGCATTGCGCCAGCGACTGGAATGCCGACAGCGCACAGCGCCTGCGCAGCCTGCTCAAGGAAGGCAGCGTCAAGGCCGTGGGCGAATGCGGCCTGGACTTCAACCGGGACTTCTCCCCCCGCCCGCAACAGGAAAAAGTGCTGGAGGAGCATCTGGCCCTGGCTGTTGAACTGCAACTTCCGGTCTTCCTCCACGAACGCGATGCCAGCCAGCGCCTGCTGGAAATAGTCCGCGACTTTCGTGATCGCTTGCCGGCCGCCGTGGTGCATTGCTTCACCGGCGAACAGCGCGCGCTGTTCAACTACCTGGACCTCGACTTGCACATTGGCATCACCGGCTGGATCTGCGACGAACGCCGCGGTACTCACTTGCACCCGCTGGTGCGAGAGATTCCCCGCGGTCGCCTGATGCTGGAAAGCGACGCCCCCTATCTGTTGCCCCGCAGCCTGCGCCCCAAGCCGAAGAACGGTCGCAACGAGCCGGCCTACCTGACCGAAGTGTTGCGCGAGGTAGCCCTGCATCGCGGCGAAAGCCAGGAAGAGCTGGCGGCCCACAGTACCGCCAGCGCCCGTGCCTTTTTCGACTTGCCCGAGATTGCTTGACGCATATCAAGATTTAACCCTCTGCATAGCGGCACAATAATGGCACCTTGCCAATACTGTTCCGCTTAATCAGAGAAGACCTTCCATGGGTGCCTGGCTCAGCAATATCTCACTGAAATACAAGTTCTGGGCGGTCAATGCAGTCGCCTTCGTGACCACCCTGCTACTGGTCCTGTACGCCGTCCAGCTGGAGCAACAAGCGCGTAGCCAGGCCTCACAAAACACCGCCAGGGCCCAAGCGAGCCTGCTCGGCGCGTGGCCTCCCGGGCAAACCCTGCCCAGCGCCGAAAATCTGCTGAGCTTCGCTGCCGGCCAGATCCCCAGCCTCGACCAACGCCCCTTGCCAGAATTGAGCAACGCCAATGGATGGGTGGCCTTCGACGAAATGCCATTGTTCGGCGAAGACCCGCTGATCGGCGCGCATGTGCTGTCTCGGGCCGATGGCCAACGGGTTGCGGTGCTTGCCCATGGGCCGAGCCTGAATCAGGTATTCAGCGAGCGCTTCAGCCAGTATGCGGCGGCCGTGTTCATTCTGATGCTGGCGATGCTCGGTGCTTCGCAACTGTTGATCCGCTTCCTGCTCAGCCAACTGAACACCCTCAAGGATGTGATGCTGCATGTGGAGAAGACCGGCGATCTGTCGGCTCGCGTGCCACTGTCGTGCACCGACGAGGTCGGCCAGATGGCCAGCGCCTTCAACGCGATGCAGGCCGGTTACCAGCGGGTGGTCAACACCGTCGCCAACACCGCCCGGCAACTGGATATCGGCGCCGCGCGCCTGGCGTCGAGCATGAACGACGTGCGTCACGGCATGCTGGGCCAGCAAAGCGAAACCGATCAGGCCGCGACAGCGATCAACGAAATGTCCGCCACCGTCTACCACATCGCCCAGCACGCCGGCGCCACCCGGGATCGCTCCCAGACCGCCGACGCCCTCGCCGGCAGCGGCCAGGAAGTGGTGGGTCGCGTACAGAAATCCATCTCCGGGCTCTCCACCGGCGTGCAACAGACTGCCGAGATGATCCAGCGCCTGGCCGAGGACAGCCAGAAGATCAACGGCGTGGTCAACGTGATCCATAGCATTGCCGAACAGACCAACCTGTTGGCGCTCAATGCCGCGATCGAAGCCGCGCGCGCCGGTGAAATGGGCCGGGGGTTCGCGGTGGTCGCCGATGAAGTACGCAACCTCGCCAAACGGGTGCAGACCTCCACCGACGAAATCACCCGGATGGTCTCCGCCCTGCAGGCCGGTACCCGCGACGCAGTGGACTTCATGCAGGAAAGCTCGTTCAAGGCGGACGATTGCGTGCAGCAGGCACAGGAAGCCGGCGCAGCGCTGGCGGAGATCACCGCGGCCGTGGCACAGATGCGTGAAAGCAATACCCAGATTGCGGTGGCGGCCGAACAGCAAAGCCAGGTGGCGGAAGAAATGAATCGCGCTGTGGTGAGTATTCGCGACGTCACCGAAAACACCGTGCAACAGACCGTCGACTCGGCGACCACCAGCAACGAACTGGCGACCCTGGCCGGAGAGTTGAGCAAGGCCATCGGTCAGCTGAAGCTGTAAACCGCGAGTTTCGCTCCTGCAGAATCGGCCTGCCTGCCGGAGCGAAACCCTTGCCAACCTATCGCCCCCATAGCCAGCCTTGATTCGCCGAAGCCCCGCGCGAGACCTATCCTTGATACATAGGTTTCTACGAATCAAGGATCACAGTCATGGGTAAACGTCACCCCAACCTCCCCGCCTGGCAATGGCGCTCCTACCCGCACAACCACCGCAACCCGACCAACCTGGTGTTGCACCTGATTGCGGTGCCGCTGTTCATCGTCGGCTTTCTGTTGCTGGTTTCAGGGGTATTCGGCTTGAGCTTCACCAACGTCGCTATCGGCGTGGTCGGCCTGATTGCAGCCCTGGGCCTGCAGCGTCACGGCCACAGCCTGGAGGCGCAAACCGCCGAGCCGTTCAGTGACCGTAAAGATGCAGTCCAGCGCCTGCTGGTGGAACAATTCGTGACCTTTCCACGCTTCGTCCTCAGCGGCGCCTGGTGGCGTGCCTGGCGCGAGCGCCACCGGCATTGAGAGGGGTTCAGCCGAAGATGGTGACCGTCTGCCGGCTGAGCGCGATCAACTGACCTTCTGCGCTCCAGAGTGCCGCGGCCGCATGGCCATAACCATCACGGGCATGCTCGATATTCACCCGGTACTTGCACCAGTCCAGGGTGCTCAGCGCCAGCAGCGGCTGCACGAATTCAATGGTCCAAGTCAGGGTGCTGCCGGGGACGACGCTGGTCAGATGCGGCAACAAGGCCGGCGGCCAGGCGTCCACCAGCGCGAGGATATGCGCCTCGCTCATGGGCTCTTCCTTCACATCGCCACGCAGGCGCACCCAGCCGCCCATGTCCCGCGACTTGTTGCCGGTAAACGGCATGCCACCGATGCTCCAGCGCATCGCCAGATGGCGCATGAACTCCGGCGTCACGTCCTTGATGTAAGGCAACTCCGGGCACTCGTCCCAATGTTTCATGGCGGGCGCTTCCTCGGCGACGACCGTCACTTCGGAAGGCCGAGAGGCACCAAAACTACCCTGCACCAGGGTCACTACCTGACCGTTCTGCACCGCACGCCCCAGCACCTGGCTGACGGCCTTGCCCTCGCGCAGCACCTCGACTTCAAAACTGACCGGCGCATCGGGGGTGACCGGACCGACAAAGGTGATCGCCAGTGAACGCACTGGGCGCTCGGCAGGGACTTTTGCGCGCATGGCTTCATACTGCAAAGCCGCTACCAATCCGCCGAAACTGGCCCGCCCCTGCGCCCACTCGGTTGGAATCGACAGCTCCAACGGATGTTGGCGGACGGCATCGAGCAAATCGGAAAAGCGCATGAGCACCTCTGGTCAAAAGAAAGATTCGAGGATCTTAACCAGCAGGGTACAGCCGTAAAGCACTTATTCCCGCCAAAAAGACTGACAGATAAGCCGCCCGGATACTTTCAGGTACGAAAGCAGGCAGCGCTCAGCTTGTCGAGTACCCGATCGGCATTGGCCTCGGCCTTGTGCATGGTGGCGTGCCAGGCCGGAACACAAGGCAACAGGTCCGCCTGCCGTTCGGCCTGGGCCAGCCATTGCCAGCAATCATGCCAGTCACCCAGCGCCCCCTGCGCGGCCTTCAAGTGAGAGACCGCCTTGGGCGACAGCGCGGCAAGTTCGGGATAAGCCTCGGCGGCGTAGCGCACACGCTTGATCAGCAGGCGTAAACGGTGCCGGTCATGAGCCGGATCATGCAGGGCCTGGTCCAGGGCCTTCCATTGCTTGGCCAGGCGCTTTTCGATGCGTTTGCGCAAGCCGTGCAACAGTTCCTGACGCTGCGCCGCCCGCAGGAAACGCGGGAAGGCATCCAGCACCAGCAACAGTTGCTTGAGTTCGGCCCCCGCCGCCACCGTTCGATACTCGTCCGCCAGGCCCGTGGTGCGGCGTTCCGCAGCCTGATGGTAGCCATGTTGATGCAGGTGCGCGGCCAGGACCTCACGATCGCGCAACGGCGTCGTCAGTTGCCCGACCGCCGAAGCGGCCGCTTCCAGTTGCTCGACACCCGGCAAGCCGCGCAGCGCTCGCAACAGGCTGCGCAAGCGGCGCACCGTGGTACGCAGATCGTGCAGCGCCTCGGGGTCGGTCACCGCCTGCAAACGCGCCTGGCACGCCAGCAGGCGCACCTCCAGCCCCAACACCTGTGCTACCAACTGATCAACCAAGGCAGACATCATTGACTCCCGAAACGAATGACCCGGCCCGCAGTACAAAGACTGCGGCCGGGCCCTGGAATGACTGGCAGGCGCGATCACGACGCCCGCGAGACGGAAACTGAAGAGCGCTCTTCAGTCTAGCGGCAAACGGCAGCCTTGCGATCAGCGGCCGGCGCGCGACTCACGAATATAGAAACGGGCCTTCTCGGCTTTTCTGGTGCAGCCCTCGAAGGCTTCGAATTGCTGCTGGGTCTTGGCTCCGGTCAGCAGCGACAGGGCTTTGGAATAGCTGACGGTGCCAGCAAAACCTTCGGCCTTGGCCAGGTCCAGTTCATGCCAGGCCGCATCCAGTTGCGTACCGCAGCTGTCGCGATAGGCGGTCTTGCCAGCACAACCACCGAGTACCAATGCAATCAACGGCAGACAGATCCAGGCTTTCATCAATGACACCTCAAGATAGGGAAAACAGTCGGGAACAATAAAAACAATGGTGAACGATAAGACGATCGCCGCCGCAAAAAGTGCCTTGGCCCGCCAAGGGAAAATATAGCCGCACGAGCATAACCCCATGCGGCGAGCCATTGGAAAAATCCCTTTGGCCAAGGCCCGAAGCGGCAGTCAGTGATTGAACCGAAACCCTCGATGGGTGCATTGTGGAAACCTGTCTGGCGAAGGATCGAGTCATGAAGAAGCGTGTCGCACTGGTCCTGGGCTCTGGTGGTGCCCGGGGTTACGCCCACATCGGGGTGATTGAAGAAATCGAAAGACGTGGTTATGACATTGGCTGTGTCGCAGGTTGTTCCATGGGGGCGGTGGTCGGTGGCATCTACGCCGCCGGCAAACTGGACGACTACCGCAGCTGGATCGAAAGCCTGGACTATCTGGATGTGCTGCGGCTGGTGGACGTCAGCTTTCGCCTGGGGGCGATACGCGGAGAGAAGGTGTTCGGCCAGATCCGCAAGATCGTCGGCGAAATCAACATCGAAGACCTGCGCATCCCTTACACCGCCGTGGCCACCGACCTGACCAACCAGCAGGAAATCTGGTTCCAGGAAGGCTGCCTGCACCAGGCCATGCGGGCTTCGGCGGCGATCCCCAGCCTGTTCACCCCGGTCATGCAAGGCAATCGCATGCTGGTGGACGGCGGCTTGCTCAATCCGCTGCCGATCGTGCCGGTGGTTTCCAGCCACTGCGACCTGATCATCGCCGTCAACCTCAACTCGACCAACCAGCGTCGTTATCAGCTACCAGTGATCCAGCGCCCCGCCGCCTTCAAGAGCCGCTTCGACAGCCTGATCAACTCCCTGGGCTCGCACCTGCCCTTTCGCCGCAAGCAAGCCGAACAACTGCTGCTGCTCGAACAGGAAGCCCTGCGCAGCGAGGCGGCCGATATTGGCAACCCCTGGATCGAATCCGCCGAGCCCGAGGCCCAGCAACCGGCCGCGGCTCCGGAAACCGATGGCGCCCCGAAATCGGCCACCGGCTCGTTCATTATCGATAACGTTGGCCCCGCTTCCCTGTTGGACCTGATCAACCAGAGCTTCGAGGTGATGCAGACCTCGCTGGCCCAGTACAAGATCGCCGGCTACCCGCCGGACATCCTGATCAACGTGCCCAAGCGGGTGTGCCGTTTCTTCGAGTTCTACAAGGCTCCGGAGCTGATCGCCCTGGGACGGGAGATTGCCAGCGATACCCTGGACCGTTACGAGAACGAGCTGAATTGAAAGAAGGCCGCGATACCGCTAGCGCGAGCCGACTTCCTCCTCCGCCCCCAGCAACCGGTACCCTACCCCGGCCTCGGTCACGATAAAGCGTGGCCGGGTAGGATCGTCCGCCAGCTTCTGCCGCAGGTGCCCGACCACGATACGCAGGTAATGACTGTCCTCAGTGTGCGTCGGCCCCCAGATGTCCTTGAGCAGTTGCTGCTGGGTGATCACCCGTCCCGGGTACCGCGCCAGTTGCGCCAACACGGCATATTCCTTGCGCGTCAGCGCCACTTCGGTGCCGTCGAGCAATACCCGGCGATACGCCAGGTCCACGGTCAGCGGGCCGAAATTCAGCGCGGCTTCCTGCGCTTCACCGGCAGGCGCCTGGCGCAACAAGGCACGAATACGCGCCAGGAATTCCTGGATGCCAAAGGGCTTGGTCACGTAGTCGTTGGCGCCACCGTCCAGCGCCTCGACCTTCTGCCCTTCGCTGGCCCGCACCGACAACACCAGCACCGGCACGCCCGACCACTCGCGAAACTCGCGCAGCACCTGCTGGCCGTCCATGTCCGGCAGGCCGAGGTCGAGCACCAGCAAGTCCGGTTTGTTCAGCGCCGCCTGGGCCAGGCCTTCATTGCCGGTACCGGCTTCAAGCACCTTGTAGCCCTGGGACACCAGGCTGATACGCAGGAATTTACGAATCTGCGGTTCGTCATCGATGACCAGGATGGTCGCGGTCTGGCTCATGGTTTTGGTTCAAGACAAGTAAGTGGCGCAAGAGTAGCGCAGGCGCTACTCGGGATCTTAAAGAACATGCTCGGCCCTCCTGGCCTCGTTGGATTGACGCTTTTTACCGGCACTCAGGCCTCTCCTTCAAGCTCGGGTTGCGCCTGCAACGGCAGGCACAAGGTGATGCAAGTGCCACGCCCCTCGATCCCTTCGCCCACCGTGATACGCCCACCATGGGCACCGACCATGCCCTGACAGATCGCCAGTCCCAGGCCGGTGCCCTGCCCGCCGCGATCGCCGCGCGCAGCAGTGTAGAACATGTCGAAAATCCGCGGCCGGTCCTCCTCCGGAATCCCCGGCCCCTCGTCGCTCACGGCAAACAGCAACTCGGTATCGCTGGTCCCGACGCTGAGTTGCAAACGGCCATGGGCCGGCGAAAAGCGCGCGGCGTTTTCCAGGACATTGATCAGAGCCTGTTCGATCAGCGCCGCATGCACGTAAAGCAATGGCAGTTCGGCCGGCAGCACGGTGCTGACCTTCAGCGGCGCCAGCACCACCCGCAGGCGATTCAGTGCGCTGCCAACGATGTCGGCCGGCGCTACCCAGTCCCGCGCCAGCTTCAACGCCCCATGCCCGAGGCGAGTCATGTCCAGCAGATTCTGAATGTAGCGATCCAGGCGCTCAGCCTCATCGCGCGTGCCTTCGAGCAGTTCGCGACGGTCTTCCAGCGGAATCGCCTCCCCCAGTGCCAGCAGGCTGTCGATGCTGCCGCGCATCGAGGTCAGCGGCGTGCGCAGGTCATGGGACACCGAAGCCAGCAGCGCGCTGCGCAATTGCTCGGTTTCGCCATGCAGGCGCGCCGCTTCCAGGTCCTCGGCCAACTGTGCCCGGGCCAGGGCCTGAGCCAGGGGCTGGCTCAAGGCACTCAACAGGCGCCGACGCTGAGCGTTGAGTTCCTCGCCTTCTTTCGGACACACCCCAAGCAAGCCCAACGGGCCCTCATCGACGGATAACGGCCACCACCACCAGCGCCCGAAAGGCAGGGTTCCGGTGCCCATTCCCGCAGGCTGATCATGTTGCCAGGCCCAGTCGGCCGCAGCCCGCTCCGACTCGGAAAACTGCAAGGGCCCACCCGTCTCGACCTTCCAGCCGCCCTGCCCGTCGCGATTGAGCAGGCACAGCTGCAGCTCCTTCCAGCCATTGAGGTGCTGCGCCGCGGCACTGATCACCGCCTGCCGGTCGGTGGCGGCCGTGAGTTTGCGCGACAGGTCCAGCAGTTCGCTGGTTTCTTCCTGGGTATCGCGCAGCGCCTGCAACTGCCGACGCTGGCGTGCCGCCAGGTTGCCAGTCAGGGCCGCCATCAACAGGAAGAACAGCAGCGTCAGCACGTCCTCCTCGCGCTGGATGGCGAAAGAGAAAGTCGGTGGAATGAACAGGAAGTCGTATGTCAGGAACGACAGGGCCGCGCACACCAGCGCCGGCCCGAGACTGCTGCGTACCGCCACCAGCAGCACCGCGGCCAGGAACACCAGGGAAATGTTCGGTAGCGGCAACACACTCGCCACCGCCCAAGACAGGCCGGACGCCAAGGTCGTCGCCAAAACCGCCAGCGCGTAGTCGAACCAGACCGGCGCATGTACCACCCGCAGACGCTGCTGCCCGACCTCCTCTTCGCTGTCGAGGACGTTGACTTCCAGCCCCCGGGCATTGCGCAGCAGGCGCGCCGCCAGGCCGCCACCGAACCAGCGGCGGCGCAGGCGTGGCCGTGACTGCCCCACCAGGAGCAGGCTGGCACGACGCTCCGCGGCATGCTGAATCAGGGTTTTTGCCACCTCGCCGGCTCGCAGCAGGACCACCTCGCCGCCCAGACGCTCGGCCAGTTGCTGGGCACTTTGCAGACGCTGACGGGATTGCTCGTCGGGCGCCCGGCCGTTATCCACATGCACCAGGCTCCAGGGCAGGTGCCGCCGCTGGGCGACATGACTGGCATGGCGCACCAGGCGCTCGGCCTGGGCGTCGCCGTCGACCCCCACCAGCAAGCGTCCGCGCACCGCCGGTGCTGCCTGTCCGAGCTTGCGATAACCCTGGGCCAGATCGTCATCGACCTGCGCCGCCGCGGTCTGCATCGCCAGCTCGCGCAGAGCGGTGAGGTTGGTTTGGGTGAAGAACGCATCGATCGCCGCCCGGGCCTGCTCCGGCACATACACCTTGCCGTCGCGCAGGCGCTCCAGCAGCTCACGCGGTGGCAGGTCCACCAGCAGCAACTCGTAGGCTTCCTGCAGCACCCAGTCGGGCAGGGTTTCGCGGACCTGCACGCCGGTGATGCCGCGGACCTGATCGTTGAGGCTTTCCAGATGCTGCACGTTGACCGTAGTGAAGACGTCGATGCCAGCCGCCAGTAATTCCTGAACATCCTGCCAGCGCTTGGCATGCCGGCTGCCCGGGGCGTTGGTGTGGGCCAGCTCGTCCACCAGTACCAACTTGGGTTTGGCCTTGAGCAGACCGTCGAGGTCCATCTCTTCGAGCATCACCCCACGGTATTCGGAACGCACCAGCGGCTGTTGCGGCAAGCCGCCAAGCAAGGCTTCGGTTTCCGCCCGACCATGGGTTTCCACCACCCCGGCCAGGAGCTTCACCCCTTGGCGCAATTGTGTGTGCGCCGCCAACAGCATGGCGTAGGTCTTGCCTACGCCCGGGGCGGCCCCTAGAAAGACCTTGAGCCGGCCGCGGCCGTCATGGGACAGATCGGCTAACAGTGCATCGGCGCGGCCGGAATCACTCATGCATTTTTCTCTCTGAACTCAAATCATCGACATACACACTTGTAGCAGCTGGCTACAGGGCGAGCTTTTCCAGCGCCATGTTCAGGGCCAGCACATTGACCACTGGCGGACCGACCAGAGGCTGCTCGACATGAGCATCCACCAGTTGCTGCAGCGTGGCGACCGGCAGGTTGCGTGCCGCGGCTACGCGCGCCAGTTGATAGTTAATCGCCTCCGGTGGCAAGTGCGGATCCAGGCCGCTGCCCGAAGTCGTCAGCATCGCCAACGGCACCGGCCCCTGCCCTGGTACTGCCAGCTTGTTGGCGTCGTCGATCACCCGGGTGGCCAGCGCCGGGTTGCTCGCCCCGAGGTTGCTCGCGCCGCTGGAGACGGTGGCAAAGGCACCGGCCGATGGACGCGGGTGGAACCAGCTATCGCCGGTGAAATCCTGGGCGATCAGGGCCGAGCCACGGACCTTGCCCACGCCATCGAGCACCAGGCTGCCATTGGCCTGTTTCGGAAACGCTACCTGGGCCACGCCGGTGACCACCAGCGGGTAGGCCACGCCAGTGATCAGGGTCATCAACACAATCAGGCTCAAGGCCGGACGCAATACAGTGGACATCATCAAATCCTCGATTCGGTTAACAAGCTCACCACACACTTCGTAGGAGCCAGCCTGCCAGCGGTGCTTCAACGACAGCGCCTCGCCAGCAGGCCCGCTCCTCCAGGGATGCGGTTACACCAGGTGCAAAGCAGTCAGCAGCATGTCGATCAGCTTGATGCCCAGGAACGGCACCACAATCCCGCCCACGCCATAAATCAGCAGGTTGCGACGCAGCAGATGGGCCGCGCTGGCCGCCTGTACCCGTACCCCGCGCAGGGCCAGCGGAATCAGCACGACGATGATCAGGGCGTTGAACACGATCGCCGAGAGGATCGCGCTCTGCGGGCTGCTCAGTTGCATGATATTGAGCACGCCGAGCTGTGGATAAATCGCCGCGAACAGCGCCGGCAGGATCGCGAAGTACTTGGCCACGTCGTTGGCAATGGAGAAGGTGGTCAGGGCGCCACGGGTCACCAGCAGCTCCTTGCCGATCTGCACCACGTCCAGCAGCTTGGTCGGGTCGCTGTCGAGGTCGACCATGTTCGCCGCCTCACGCGCCGCCTGGGTGCCATCGTTCATTGCCATGCCGACGTCGGCCTGGGCCAGCGCCGGGGCGTCGTTGGCGCCGTCGCCACACATGGCGACCAGGCGGCCGTCGTTCTGTTCGTGGCGAATGCGCGCCAGCTTTTTCTCCGGCGTGGCTTCGGCCAGCACGTCATCCACCCCGGCCTCCGCGGCAATGGCGGCGGCGGTCAACGGGTTGTCGCCGGTCACCATCACGGTGCGGATCCCCAGCTTGCGCAGCTCGGCGAAACGCTCGCGGATACCTGGCTTGACCACGTCCTTGAGGTGAATGACGCCCAGCAGCTTGCCGTCGGCGCACACCAGCAACGGCGTGCCGCCACTCTGGGCGATCTTGTCGACCTCCCGGGACAGCGTCGGCGCCAGATCGCCACGTTGCAGGCCGACGAAGGCCAGTACCGAATCCACCGCGCCCTTGCGATAGACCCGCCCCTGATAGTCGACACCGGACAGCCGGGTTTCGGCGCTGAACGGCACGGCAGTCAGCGCATCGGCGCCCGGCTCAGGCTGTGGATAAAGCCCGCGCAGGTATTCGACGATGGATTTGCCTTCCGCCGTGTCATCCGCCAGCGAGGCCAGCAAGGTGGCCTCGGCCATTTCCTGGTTGTTGACCCCAGGCGCCGAGTGGATAGCCGCGCAACGACGGTTACCGAAGGTGATGGTGCCGGTCTTGTCCAGCAACAGGACGTGCACGTCCCCCGCCGCTTCCACGGCGCGACCGGATTTGGCGATCACGTTCAGGCGTACCAGGCGGTCCATCCCGGCGATACCGATGGCTGACAGCAGGCCACCGATGGTGGTCGGAATCAGGGTCACCAGCAACGCCACCAGGAACACCAGCGGCAGGCTGCCATTGGCGAAGTGGGCGAACGGCTGCAGGGTCACGACCACCATCAGGAAGATCAGGGTCAGGCCGATCAGCAGGATGTCCAGGGCCACTTCGTTCGGGGTCTTCTGGCGCTTGGCGCCCTCCACCAGGGCGATCATGCGATCGAGGGTCGATTCGCCCGGATTGCTGGTAATACGCACCAGCAACCAGTCGGACACCAGGCGGGTATTGCCGGTCACGGCCGAGCGGTCGCCGCCGGACTCGCGAATGACCGGTGCCGACTCGCCAGTGATCGCCGCTTCGTTGACCGCGGCGATACCTTCGATGACCTCGCCGTCACCCGGGATCATTTCCCCGGCCTCGACGCGCACCACATCGCCTTTGCGCAGATTGGCGGCTGGGATCACCTGGAAACTGCCGTTGGCTTTTTTCAAGCGTGCGCTCAAACCTTCGCTGCCGGCCTTGAGGCTGTCGGCACGGGCCTTGCCACGACCCTCGGCCAAGGCCTCGGCGAAGTTGGCGAACAGCACGGTGAACCACAGCCAGAGGGCGATCTGCGCAGCGACGAAAGTCGGCACTGCGGTGTCCGGCACAAAGCACAGCACCGTGGTCAGGATCGCCGTCAGCTCGACCACCAGCATCACCGGCGAGCGTTGCAGCTGGCGCGGGTCCAGCTTGACGAAGACTTGTACCAGGGCCGGACGCCACAGGGCCGCGATCGAAGTTTTCTGTTGTTCGCCAATCGTGTGTTTCGAAGCCAGGGTTTTAGCACCGGGCATTTCGGTTACGGCCTTCTTGGAGGAAGGAACAGGCATATTCATCATCAAGTCCTCAGAAGCCCAGGCTCAAATGTTCGGCGATCGGGCCCAACGCCAGGGTCGGCAAAAAGGTCAGCCCGCCCACCAGCAAAATGGTCACGGTCAGCAGCGTGACGAACAGCGGACCATGGGTCGGGAAGCTGTTCTGGCCAATCGGCGCGGTCTTTTTCAGCGCCAGGCTGCCGGCCAGGGCCAGCACCGGCAGGATGTAACCGAAACGACCGATCAACATGCCCAGGCCCAGCATCAGGTTGTGGAACGGGGTGTTGGCGCCAAAGCCACCGAAAGCCGAACCGTTGTTGGCGCTGGCCGAGGTGTAGGCGTACAGCAACTGGCTGAAACCATGGGACCCGGGGTTGCTCACCGACGCCACCGGCCCTGGCAGGCTGGCGGCAACAGCGCCCAGCACCAGCACACCGATTGGCATCACCATCAGGGTCACCACCAGCAATTGCACTTCCTTGGCCTGCAGCTTCTTGCCCAGGTATTCCGGAGTTCGCCCGATCATCAGGCCGGCGAGGAACACCGCGATCAGCACGTTCAGCAACATGCCGTAGAGGCCCGCGCCGACGCCGCCGAAGATCACTTCGCCGACCATCATGTTGATCAGCGCGACCATGCCGCTCAGCGGGTTGAGGCTGTCATGCATGCCGTTGACCGAACCGTTGGAAGCCGCGGTGGTGGTCACCGACCAGAGCACAGTGGCAGTGGTACCGAACCGCGCTTCCTTGCCTTCGAGCGGTGCAGTCTGCTCGACCGCGACATTGTTCAGGGTCGGGTTGGGCTGGTACTCGGCCCACAGCGAAGTCGCGCCGCCGATCAGGAACAGCGCCAGCATGCAGGCGATGATCGCCCGGCTCTGCCGCAGGTCCTTGACGTAGTGGCCGAAGGTGAACACCAGGGCCACCGGGATCAGAATGATCGAGGCCACCTCGAACAGGTTGCTCCAGGCTGTCGGGTTCTCGAACGGATGTGCCGAGTTGACACCGAAGAAGCCCCCGCCGTTGGTGCCCAATTGCTTGATGGCGATCTGGCTGGCAGCCGGACCCAGTGGAATCACCTGATCCACGCCCTGCAGGGTCACGGCGTTCACATACTGGGCGAAGGTTTGCGGTACACCCTGCCAGACCAGGAACAACGCCAGCAGCAGGCACAGCGGCAGCAGGCCATAGAGGGTGGCGCGGGTCATGTCGACCCAGAAGTTGCCCAGGGTCTGCGCCGAGCGCCGACCGATGCCGCGGCACAGGGCGACCAGCACGGCCAGGCCGGTGGCGGCACTGACAAAGTTCTGCACGGTGAGGCCGGCCATCTGGCTCAGGTAGCTCAGCGAGGCTTCACCACTGTAGGCCTGCCAGTTGGTATTGGTCATGAAGCTGACCGCGGTGTTGAACGCCAGCGTCCACTCCTGCCCCGGCAGGTTCTGCGGGTTGAGCGGCAAATGGTCCTGGAACAACAGAATCGCGAACAGCAGCAGAAAGCCTGCCAGGTTGAACGCGAGCAGGGCCAGGGTGTATTTCTGCCAGCTCTGTTCGCTTTGCGCATCGACGCCCGAGAGTCGGTAACAGCCGCGCTCGACCGGCCCCAACAGCGGCGTCAGCCAGGTACGCTGGCCTTCCATCACCTTGTAGTAGAACCGCCCCAGGAAAGGCGCGGGCAGCAGCACCAGGGCAAAGAAGCCGAGGATCAGCCAATAGTCATAACTGTGCATAGCCGCTCCTAGTTCCGATCCGCGCGCAACAGCGCAACCAGTAGATAGATGAACAGCCCCACTGCCAGCAGCAGGGACACCCCGTCCAGAACACTCATGGAATCTCTCCGTCGTACGGCAATCGCCGCGTGTAGGGGCATTGTCCGCAGGGAGGCTGTAAAGGAACGAGAGCGAGGGGGTGGGAGGCGCATAAAGAAAGCGTAAAGAATGGCTTTACCCGGGATTTACACCGGGGATCAGCAAGGCTCGCGGGCCTGTCAGACCGCCATCGCGAGCCCGCTTGTTCCTACACGGGGAAAACACGACTCGAACCAGCCTGCTCGCGATAGCACTCCCGCAGGCACCACCGCCCTCCTCTGTTGCACAGCCGTGCACCAATCCAGGCGCCTTCAGCCCTGAAACAACTGGCAACATCCTCGATACGACAGCTTTTTGCGCTTTGCGACGCCCGTTTCCGCTCTGGCATGCGCGGTGCAGTGAGCAGCCCGAGCACTTCATTCCGTTCCGGGAGCCACGCATGAACACACAACTCAAACCAACGCTGGGCACGCTGCATCTATGGGGGATCGCGGTCGGGCTGGTGATCTCCGGGGAATACTTCGGCTGGAGTTACGGCTGGGGTGTCGCCGGCACCCTGGGCTTTCTGCTGACTTCACTGATGGTCGCGGCCATGTACAGCTGTTTCATCTTCAGCTTCACCGAGCTGACCACCGCCATTCCCCATGCCGGCGGGCCCTTTGCCTACAGCCGCCGGGCCTTCGGTGAAAAAGGCGGGCTGATCGCCGGGCTGGCGACCCTGATCGAGTTCGTCTTCGCGCCACCGGCCATCGCCCTGGCGATCGGCGCCTACCTGAATGTGCAGTTCCCGGCCCTGGACCCGAAGCACGCGGCCGTCGGCGCCTACATTGTGTTCATGGGGCTGAACATCCTCGGGGTCAAACTCGCCGCCACCTTCGAGCTGGTGGTCTGCGTGCTGGCGGTGGCGGAACTGCTGGTGTTCATGGGCGTGGTCGCGCCGGCCTTCAGCTTCAGCCACTTCGCCCTCAACGGCTGGGCCGGTTCGGATACCTTCGGCGCACCGGCGATCGCCGGGATGTTCGCGGCGATTCCGTTCGCCATCTGGTTCTTCCTCGCCATCGAAGGCGCGGCCATGGCCGCCGAGGAAGCCAAGGATCCGAAACGCACCATCCCCAAGGCCTACATCAGCGGCATTCTGACCCTGGTGCTGCTGGCCATGGGCGTGATGTTCTTCGCCGGCGGCGTGGGCGACTGGCGCAGCCTGTCGAACATCAACGACCCGCTGCCCCAGGCCATGAAAGCCGTGGTCGGGGACAACTCCGGCTGGCTGCACATGCTGGTGTGGATCGGCCTGTTCGGCCTGGTGGCGAGCTTCCACGGCATCATTCTTGGCTACTCGCGGCAGTTCTTCGCCCTTGCCCGCGCCGGCTATCTGCCGGCGTCCCTGGCCAAGCTGTCGCGCTTCCAGACGCCGCACCGCGCCATCATCGCCGGCGGCCTGATCGGCATCGCCGCCATCTACAGCGATGGCCTGATCAACCTGGGCGGCATGACCCTGACCGCGGCGATGATCACCATGGCCGTATTCGGCGCCATCGTGATGTACATCATGAGCATGCTCAGCCTGTTCAAGCTGCGTAAGGCCGAGCCGCACCTGGAACGCACCTTCCGCGCCCCGGGTTACCCGTTGGTCCCGGCCATTGCCCTGGTGCTGGCCGTGGTCTGCCTGGTAGCCATGGCCTGGTTCAACAGCCTGATCGGCCTGATCTTCCTCGGTTTCATGGCGGCCGGTTTCATCTACTTCCAACTGACCGCGCAGCTGCGCGCCAATGCGCCGGCGGATGCGATGCTGACCGGGCTCTGAGGGAATGGCATTCATCGGTAGCTGGCTTGCGTAGCCGAATGCAACCTTCGGCTACGCAAGCTTGATGCAAGAGAGGTCACCGGGGCAGATCAGGCCTACAATGGAACCACTGCGAAACGCTGTAACTCGAAGTGGTATGGCAGCTTGACGGGCGAAACTCCTCGCCCGCCGGTATGCCCTCAAGGAGAGTCCTATGCCCTGGTATGCCTGGTTGATTCTGGTCGTTGCAATCGGCTCGATCGTCGGCGGATTGATGCTGCTGCGCGACACCGCCAACAAGGTGGAACTAACTGACGAGCAACGCAAGCGCGTTGCTGAACGCAACGCGGAAGCGGACGCCAAGGACGCGCAGGACCGCTGACCGGATCGCCCAATCGAACAGCCCCGCCATTCACACAATGGCGGGGCTTTTTATTACCTCAGCGGCATTATTTCTCCCAGGCAGCCTTGGCGATCTGCAGACCGTGCAGGCCTTTGTAGGCCGCCCGTTCTGGCTGGCTCCAGCCTTCGAGCAACGCCTCGTCGAGCCGATAGATTTCCACGCCCAATGGCCGGCAGACACTGAGCGGGTCCTGGGCCTCCGGCCCCCACATGGGCAGCGATAAATCGCCGCCCGGGCAGGTCGACAGCGCGCACAACAGATCGATTTCGGCAAAGAACTCCAGGTAATCGCCCTTCTGCGCGGGGCAGGCCTTCATGAAATACATGTCGTCATGATTGAGCCCGGTGCACTGGAAGATATTCAGCACATCGTGCACATCGAACTCGGTCAGGCCGTGGGGCAGGACCGCGCGCGTCAGGTTGGAATGGCAATGGTGATGGAAGTCCTCCCCAGTGAGCATGCGGTTCACGTAGGGATCGCAGCGCGTGCCGAGCAGGTCGTGCAAGCGCCCGCCATGCTCGTCGATGCCGTAACCGGCCAGGCTGTCATCGGTAATGGTCACCAGTGGCCGCAGGAACGGCAGGTTCGACCACAGCCGGTCATGGGTACTGACATGCGCGCCCTGCAACTGCCGGGTACGCGCCGCCCACAAACGCTCCCGCGGGTCGTTGGCATTCCAGACGTTGAAGTCCCCGACCTGCGGACCGGCCGGTGTGGTCACCCGGAATACATGCCCGGCCGGCACATGCCAGGCACGCCCGGTACGGATCGGCACCTCGAATTGCTCGATCAAGGTGCGTTGGTCCTTGCTGTCGCGGACCCGTTCATAAAAGGCCGTGTCCACCTGCAGGGCCGAGCCTTTGCTGACCTGATAAGCCGCGGGATAGTCCTTGTACATGGTTGAAACCCTCGATCAGTGGCGGGAAGAGTGGCTGAGGATGTCGAGCAGCAGCCGTTCGGAGTCGTCCAGGTAAACCGCCAGGCTTTCGCCGGCGGCCTGCTTGTCGCCATCGGCGAGCAAGTCATGGATCTGCCGGTCCCGGGCCAGCCAGGGTGACTGGAAACGCTGCTCGTCAGGGGCGGCACAGAACACCAGGCGCAGCTGCGCCACGACGTTGGTGAAGAACTCGTCGAACAAGGGGCTGCGCATCAGCCCGACGATGTGTTGATGAAAGGCCAGGCTATGAGTGCCCACCGAGCGCCAGTCCTCGCGCTCGCGGGCGAGTTCGCTGGCCTCGATAGCCTCGAGCATCCGGTCGGACTGGTATTCGCGCAGCGGTTTGCTGGAGGCGATGGCCTGCAACTCCAGGGTGCGGCGCACCTGAAACAGGTCACGCACCTCATCGATCCCCAGCCTGCGCACCGTGACACCTTTGTTGCGTGCGTAGCGGGTCAGGCCTTCCTGCCCCAGGCGATGCAAGGCCTCGCGAATGGTGTTGCGCGAGGCGTTGTAAGCGGACACCAGATCGTTTTCCACCAGGGCCATGCCCGGCAACAGGCGACCGCCGATGATATCGGCACGTAATTCGAGGGTTATTTGATCGGCCAGGGACAATAGGTTACTCATGAATATCGCCTTGCGATTGTTGAACAATCCATGGATATCCAATAGTCACTATTCATGCCAATTGATGCTTGACCCACTGGAAAATCATGACTTTCTAGTCATTCAGTGGGGAAAATGAGGTTTCTGGGGTTAAAAGTGCAATTCCCCTCCCATCAACCTTGGGTAAGATGACTCCCTAGCTGTGGAGACTTCCCCGATGCGTTACTCGCAAGACCATAAAGCCCAAACCCATCAACGCATCATCAAGGAAGCCGCCGAGCGCTTTCGGCGCGACGGTATTGGCGCGACAGGCCTGCAACCGCTGATGAAAGCCCTGGGCCTGACCCATGGCGGTTTCTACTCGCACTTCAAATCCAAGGACGATCTGGTCGAAAAAGCCCTGCAGGCTGCGGCAGCAGAACTCGATGCACACTGCACCACGCTATTTGCCCAGGAACAGCCACTGCAGGCCTTTATCGACAGCTACCTGTCCGAGTGGCATCAGACCTCCCCCGGTCAAGGCTGCCCGCTGCCCACCATGTCTTCGGAACTGGGCCTGCGCGGGCAAGCCAGCCCTACCACCGATGTGGTGCTCAATGCCCGACTTGCGCAGGTAGAGGCAAATCTCGAGGGAGAAAATGCCGCCGACCAAAGCCTGGTGATCATGTCGACCCTGGTCGGGGCACTGGTGTTGTCACGCAGTGTCGAGAACCCAGACCTGGCCAAACGGATACTGGAGGTAACACGCGAGCATCTGAAAAAGCAGGATGGGCAGGCGGAGTGATCCGCACCACCCTCCGGCCTCGACACGCTTATTTGTAGCGAACAGCCGCGCTGCTTTTCGACAGGTTCGGCGCCAGGGCAAAACGCGCAGCTACGAAGGCATCCCAATCAGCCGAGTCGGGTAGCGAAGGGATGGTGATCAACTCACCCTGGTCAAAACCGACCAGAGCCGCATCCACCATCTCGGGGGCATCCATGATCATCTCGGCTGGAATTCCCTGGGCATCGATGCCCGAGCGCTCCCAGATCTCGGTGCGGGTCACCCCTGGCAGTACCGCCTGGACCTGCACGCCTTTACCGTCCAATTCCGCAGCGAGCGACTGAGTCAGGCTCAGGACATAGGCCTTGGTCGCACTGTAGGTCGCATTAAAACGCTCGGGAATCAGCGCCACCACCGAAGCGATATTGATGATCGCCCCTCTTCCAGCCGCCGAAAAGCTGGCGGCAGCGGCAGCAGCCAGACGAGTGACCGCAATCACATTGAGCTGGATCATCGCCTCCAGTTGGTCCGCGTCAGCAACCGCTAGGCTTCCATCTGCGGCGATACCGGCATTGTTCAGCAACAGACTGATGCTCGAGTCGGAACGCAAACGCTGCTCGACCCTCAGCACATCAGCCTTGAGTGTCAGGTCGGCCTTCAACACTTCAACCTGCACCTTGTGCTCGGCCCGCAGCCGGATCGCCGCGGTTTGCAGGCGCGGCTCATCTCGCGCAACCAACAACAGATCGTAACCACGAGCGGCCAGCCGCTCGGCGTAAACCGCACCGATACCAGATGAAGCACCGGTGACAAGTGCCAGCCCCTTGGGTGAAATCGAGTTCATAACGGCTCTCCAGAAAAGTGCTTGAGAAGGGAAAGACAAGGAATTGATACGCTGCTTGGGAAGCGATTTGATTATAGTCATAATTTAATAAAATATTACGATCATAATTCTATCGAGGCGATAGATAACATTGAATGGCGCAACCTTGCTTATGGTGATCTGCGCACTATGGGCCCGAAAAACACAAGGCCGATCAGTGATCGGCCTTGTGCATGAATTGAAGTGTCAGTTGACCTTCAATTTTTCCCGGTTGCTTTCCAGAATCGCCTTGCCGATTCCCTTGACCTCCAGCAGCTCGTCCACTGACGAGAAAGCTCCATTAGCTTCACGATATGCAACAATTGCCTTGGCTTTTACTTCACCTACTCCCAACAGTTCACGCTGCAACGTAGCAGCGTCAGCCCTGTTGATATCGACCATGGCAGTTTGTGGGGCAGCTACCGCGGTCGCGGCTGGCGCCGTGCTTGGCGTCTCTTGTTTCGACGCGGGAGCAGCAATTACGCTGATAGAGGCGCTTGTCAGCAGGGCAAAAAGCAGGGAATAGAAATAGTTTGTACGCATAAGTGACACTCCATGACACCGTTGATAAAGATGCAGCTTTTCCGAAGCTGCCTCTCAAACGTAGGCCATGGTGATGCACTGTCAAAAATGGATTGATTGCAGTTTATGTAATAGTGCCACCCTCATCACTCTGCTCGGCGCTCCGACTCACCGGCCCGATACTTCACAGCTAGAATGAGCAGCGGTACATAGGCCACGATCACCCCCAATCCTCCGTCCAGCTTCTGCATGGCAACAAACAGACCTATGGGTAACAGCCAGAGAAGGTTGATCAATGCGACGCCCAAGGTAACCGGGATATGACTTCCCAGTTGGCGTGAAGCGAACTGATAACCATGGCTGCGATGAGCCTCATAGATGCGCTCTCCGCGTAAAAAACGCCGGATCAAGGTAAAGGTCGCATCAACGATGAACACCCCGAGCAAAATGCACCATACCCACAGGAAATCGGCGTTTCTCCAGGCGGCCTGCAGCGAAAGAATACCCAGCACAATACCCAGGAAACCGCTGCCGATATCACCCATGAAGATTTTCGCCGGCGGAAAATTCCAGTACAGGAAACCCAGTGTCGAGGTGGCGAGCAGCAAGGGCGGCCAGATCAGATCGTCATATCCCGACAGCCAATAGATCAGGCAAATACTCAGACAGGATGTCACGGCTTCGACACTGGCAATTCCATCGATGCCATCCATGAAGTTGTAGAGGTTCAACATCCAGACCAGATACACCACAGCCAGTGCATGCCCGATCCAGCCAAGCTCCAGCGTCATGCCGAACACCTCAATCGCCGGCAACCCTCCCAGCCAGAACAAGGCCCAGAGACTACCTGCAAAATGTCCGAGCAAACGCCAGCGGGCCGCAATGGGCCGATGATCGTCAATAAACCCAAGCAAGGCGATACCAGCACCGGCGCCTGAGAGGCTCCAGAGCAGATTCGGGCTGATAACTCCAAGCATGCCGGCCAAGGGCAAGGCAATAAGGAAGGTCAGGACGATACCTACCCCGCCACTACGCGGTGTGGGAATGGAATGGGAGCTGCGTGCGTTCGGAATCTCCATCAGCCTGTGAGCCAGCGCATAACGAAGAAAAGCTCCAGTCACTCCCAGCGAGAGGGTCGCCATGATCGGTAGCGACCACAAAAGCCCTATCCAGGGAAACCATAAGTCAGACGATGCTTGAAAGCTCAAGGTGTCGACTCCAACGGCATGTCGTGGCAGCGAAGTCTGGAACCAGACTGCAGTCCCGGCTGACCACTTCAATATGTTTTTTATTTTTGTAGTTGCAGAGCAGAACGTTTTTACCGACGGGTCAAGACAGTGCCGCCCCCATAGTGTCCACTCTGTGTAAGTACAACAAGAACGCAGATAATGCTTAGCTTAACAAGTGTAATAGCCCCTCAGCACCAAACAGCAAGCTCCTGACGACCGAGGGGCTAATGATGCAACTAAGGCTCGAGCCGGCGCTGCTGATAAATCCAGTCAACAATCTCGCTATCCGGAGTGTAGCCACTGACCGTGTCGCGCAACAGTTGCCGGACTCTCGAGTAATCATCCTGGTCGACCGCCAACAGCAACTCGCCCAGCCTGGCCTTCAATACATCCCAAGGCAGATAGTCTTCATTGGCGCTCATGATCATTGGATGCTGCGTCGCTACGACGTTATCGCCGATCAACAGTTCTTCATAGAGCTTTTCGCCTGGCCGCAGTCCCGTGAACTCGACGGCTATGTCGCCATGAGGGTTCTTTTCGGAACGCAAGCTCAATCCGGACAGATGAACCATCTTCTCGGCCAGTTCGACAATCCTGACCGGCTCGCCCATATCCAGCACAAATACATCACCACCCTGTCCCATGGAACCCGCCTGGATTACCAGTTGGGCCGCTTCCGGGATAGTCATGAAATAACGCGTGATACGGGGATGGGTGACCGTCAAAGGTCCACCGGACTTGATCTGCTTGTGAAACAACGGAATGACCGAACCGGAAGAACCCAGCACATTGCCGAAACGCACCATGGTAAAGCGGGTTTTATTCACCCGGGAAACATTGGCGTGTTCCCCGAACAATACCGGGGCCACCTCTCGGCTCAGAGCCTGCAGCGTCATTTCGGCCAGACGCTTGGTACTGCCCATGACATTCGTCGGGCGTACCGCCTTATCCGTTGAAATCAGCACGAAGTTCGCGACATTCGCACGAAGAGCGGCCTGCGCCGTACTCAATGTGCCCATCACATTGTTCAACAGGCCTTCAGCGATATTGTGCTCGACCATGGGGACATGCTTATAGGCTGCGGCGTGATACACCGTATCCACATGCCAGGTTTGCATGATATCGAGCAGTTTTTCCTGATTACGCACGGACCCCAGGATCGGCAACAACTTCACAGACAGCGACTCGCGAACGATGCGCTGTTCGAGTTCCTGCAAGATGCTGTAGAGATTGAACTCACTGTGCTCGTAGAGCAGCATCGTGGTCGGGCGCAACGCAAGAATCTGACGGCACAGTTCCGAACCGATCGAACCACCGGCACCCGTGATCAGTACCGACTGCTCCTTGATGCAATGCTCGAGCAACTCTTCCTGAGGGGGGACCGAGTCGCGCCCCAACAGGTCGGCAATGTCGACTTCCTGAATATCATCGACCTTGACTCGTCCGCTCGCCAGATCCATAAAGCCCGGCACACTTTGCACATGCAGACCGAACCCCTCGAGGAAACTCAGGATCTCTCGGCGTCGCGTACGGTTGGCAGAAGGGATTGCCAACAGGATCTGCTGAGCTCCAGTCACATCGATCATTTGCTGAATATGTTTGGGCTTATAGACATGCAGCCCGGAAATCACTCGCTCGGCAATATTACTGTCGTCGTCGATGAATGCTACCGGGCGCATCAAGCGACCCATCCGCAAAGCAGCGACCAATTGGTTACCCGCCGCACCGGCGCCGTAAATGGCCACTTTAGGCAAACCGTCATCTCGAGCAGCGAATGGAACATGTTGAGCAGCGGTAAACCAATCGCCCAGAAAATACTGCCTCATCCCCAAACGCAGCCCCCCAATCATTACGAGGCTCAGCCACCAGTAGTTGAAAATGATAGATCGTGGAACCACATTCTGATGATTGCTATACCAGTAGACTACCATCCCCAGTATTAAAGCAGACAGGCTTACTGCTTTGATAATTGCAATAAGCGCGTCATTACCAAAATAGCGCATCACAGCACGATACATACCGAAGCGAATAAATAGCGGAATAGCGACAACCGGTGCACAAATGAATAGCCATGAGTGGGCTAACAACGGGTTGATCATCTCATCAACCCCCAGGCGAACAACGAAAGCCAGCCACAGAGCAATCCAGACTAAAACGATATCCGTTGCAACTTGAATTAATCGCTTTTGCCGGCGCGGCAAACTCAGTAGCCAGTTACGTAAGTTGTCAATCATCCTTTGTTAACCCCACCGCCTGCAATCTGCTGAACATCCTGATTAAACTCAAGCACAAGCCAAAGTAAATGCCGTTCATTTTTTTTCAATTAGAAACCGCAAGCCTCATTACTTCCTCCAAAATGAGGCAGGTTTTTTCTATTTCAGCTTCAGTTAATGTAGGATGAACAAGAAACATTAAACTTGTCTCTCCTAACTCTAGTGCAATAGGTAATCGTGTTACCGGACGCCACTCAGTGTCCTCAAACGCCTTCTCCAGATAGACTTCCGAACAAGAGCCTGCATAACATGGAACACCCCGACTGACTATCTCGGCGATGATGCGATCACGAGACCACCCCTTTGCCAATCTCAGTGGTTCCACAAATACATAGCATTTGTAAGCTGCGTGGATGATATCGGACTCTGCTTCGGGAACTCTTAAACCTGGCAACACTTCAGCGCAACGCCATATGCGTTGCGCATTTGCTAGTCGGGCGGTATGCCAATCAGGCATACGAGCCAACTGAATCCGGCCGATCACCCCTTGTACTTCAAGCATACGCCAGTTGGTACCAAAACTCTCATGTACCCAACGGAAGCCCGGAGCGTGCTGGCGTTCATAGACAGCCTCCCAGCTTTTGCCATGATCCTTGAATGCCCACATCTGTGCCCAGAGGTCGCGATCATTGGTAGTTACCATGCCGCCCTCTCCGCCCGTAGACATAATCTTGTCCTGGCAGAACGACCATGCTCCCACATGACCTATGGAGCCAACAGGACGTCCCTTGTATCGGGCACCGTGCGCTTGGGCACAGTCTTCAATCACCTTGATATCATAACGGGCCGCCAGCGCCATGATAGGGTCCATGTCACAAGGCCAACCTGCCAGATGGACACAGATGATGCCTCGAGTACGAGGCGTCAACACCGCCTGAATAGTCTCTGCGGTTATATTCTGGGTATCTCGATCAACTTCAGCAAACACAGGAACCGCACCAGCATTAACGATACTGGAAACGGAGGCCAGAAAGGTGCGCGGGGTAACGATGACCTCATCTCCAGCACCGATCCCCAATGCATGCAACGCTAAATCAAGTGCAACAGTACCGTTTGCCAAAGCGATCGCATATTCCGTACCGGCCCACACGGCAAACTCTTTCTCAAACTCACGACACTCCTGCCCCGTCCAATAATTTACTTTATTGGAAAGCACCACATCGCGAACGGCGTTGGCTTCTTCATCCGTGAACGACGGCCAAGGAGAAAATGGGGTATTCAACACAGTTTTTACCTGCTATCCAAAATTGAAAAGGAACTATTGGTAATCAAACTCGCCATTTGGCTAACGGCGCCTGACCGGCTGTTGATTTACGAAACTCAGGGTCTGTCCAGCACTCGTGCAGGCACCCCGGCTACGGTCATATTATCAGAGATATCGGATACCACCGCGGCACCGGCACCCACGACCACATTGTCACCTATACGGATCTGTTGCCTGACGCTGGCACCGATGCCGATCCAACTGGCGTCACCTATCTGAACCCCACCCGCCAGGCTCGCCCCTGGACTGATATGGGTACACGCCCCGACAACACAGTCATGTTCAATACAGCAGCTCGTATTGAGTATCGCCCCTTCGCCCACCGACGCGAATGCATTTACCACCGCAGATGCAAAAACGACGGAACCCGAACCGATAGACGCATACCGACTGACCACCGAAAGCGGGTGAACAAGTACGGGCAACCGTGCCCCAGCGGCCTTCAACTCATAAAGCTTGCTTCGACGAATACCGTTATTGCCAATAGCAACCAAAATACCATCGAATTCCTGCACTCGACTGAGCAGATCCTTACTCGTTCCGACCACTGGCCATACTTCATTGGACGTAACCCCTGGCCAGGCGTCATCGAAGAACTCGATCACCTGCCAACCGCAACATTCGGCCGTATCTGCAACAACTTTCCCATGACCGCTGGCCCCGAGAATAGCCAGTCTTTTCATTTCTTCGTCCCGGTAAATCGCGACATCGTCACTTCGCCCTCGGCGCTGATTCCATCCTTGATCACAACTTTTTTGATCGTGAGAAAAATAATCTTCAAATCGAGCCACACGGATTGGTTATCCACATACCAAACATCAAGCTTAAACTTCTCTTCCCAAGACAGTGCATTTCGACCATTGATCTGTGCCCACCCAGTAACCCCCGGTCTAGCTTCATGCCTACGCAACTGCTCTTCGTCATACAGAGGCAAATACTCCATCAACAAAGGCCGTGGCCCCACCAAACTCATGTCCCCCTTGATCACATTCCACAGCTCCGGCAACTCATCCAGGCTGCTGGAGCGAAGAAACGTGCCGAATGGTGTCATCCGCTCCGAATCCGGAAGTGGTTTACCGCTGGAGTCCACTGCGTCTCGCATCGTACGAAACTTGATCATTTCAAATGGCTTACCACCGAAACCAGGACGTACCTGACGGAACAATATCGGCGACCCCAAGCGTTTGCGAATAAGATAAGCGACCACCAGTATCAAGGGAAATAAGAGAATTAACCCAATTCCAGCCGCTAAAACATCGAAGAAGCGCTTTAACATCAAAGATCCCTGAAAAATTTTGAGCAGCGTTACATGACTGAATCGCAATAACAGTTAGCGTTTCGACAAGCGTTTGAAGTGTTCACCAAAACGTGCAACCCCCACATGCAAGGACAGCACCCTCTTGTAATACGCCTGACCGCTTTGCGCCATCCAATCACGCTCCGATGAGGGGGTATTCATCAACGCCAAGGCCGCGTCAGCAATGGATTGCGGATTATCCGACTCACTGACAACACCACAATCCGCATCACGCACAAGGTCAGCAGCATCCCCGTCGACCGCCATCAACACAGGCTTGCCCGCGGCCATATAAGCCTGGGTTTTAGACGGAATAGTGATGGTGAACAACGGATCCTTCTTCAAGTGCACAAGCAGCGCATCTGCATTGGACAGGTACGCCCCCACCTCACTCATGGGAACAGCCGGAAGAAAAAGCACGTTATCCAAGTTTCTTTTTACTGCCAGCTCCTGTAGCCGCGCTACCTCGACTCCGCCACCAAGAAAAATGAAGGAAATCTTATCCGTCTGCTCACGGACCAACTGCGCTGCCGTAATGACTGATTCCAGCGATTGCGCCTTACCCATATTGCCGGCAAACAAAATGCGAAACGTTGAAGCATCAGGAAAGTTCACCGGTAGTGTTGCACAAGGTGCAGCAACCGTAGCTTCGGCACACCAGTTGTATATAAGATCAATCTTTTGCTCAGGAACGCCTCGCTCCACCAACAAACGTTTGAACCCCGGTGAAAGAACTACAAGTTGATCGACACGACGATATACCCAGTCACAAACACTGGAAACAACTCTCAAGGCTTTCCCGTTGGAAAACATTCCAGTCGCTTTGAGTGTATCCGGCCACATGTCCTGAATATCGTAGACAACTGGAACACGCCGAAAAATCCGGATGAGTACTGCAGCAATACCCACTGTCAATGGTGGATGATAGGCATAAATCACATCTGGCTTACGGGCACCGAAAAGCCCATAGAACAACGCACTGGCCGCGAAGCTTGCATAGTTCAGTACCCGACCTATGCCACTCTGCCCGTGACTCGGATAGAGGGGCAGGCGCGTCACCTTCACCCCATCGATAATCTCGCGCTGCAAAAATCTTACTTTGTAACCGGGATAAAGCTTGCCCCCAGGATAATTTGGAAAACCGGTAACGACCTCGACCTCGAAACCCTGCGCTACCAATTCACGCGCAAATACGAGCCCTTTGAAAGTAGGTTCAGGATCAAACCACTGAGTCAGCAATAGAACGCGGGTCGCCATCCTGATTAGTACCTTCTCCAGACAGTACGCATCACGTAATCACGATAACTGTGGATGATACGAACTACTTTTTCCGAAACATTCGGCATACTGTAGTCCTCTACCAAACGAAGATTACGGGTCTCACCACGCCCCTGGCTCTCGATCAGGTGAAGCCCCTGTAGAACACGCTCAACCTCCAGTCCAACCATCATAACGGCGGCTTCTTCCATCCCTTCCGGCCGCTCATGGGCCTCACGCAGATTCAGCGCAGGAAAGTTGAGTATCGAAGACTCTTCATTGATCGTTCCACTGTCCGACAAAGCCGCCTTGGATGTGAGCTGCAGCTTATTGTAGTCCTTGAAGCCAAGCGGCTTGAGTAACCGAACGTTGGGATGAAAAGTGACACCCAGTGTATCCACTCGTTTTTGCGTACGGGGGTGAGTAGACACAATGACAGGAAGGTCGTAGTTGCAAGCGACTGTATTGAGGACATCCACCAGCTTGAGGAAGTTCTTGTCCGATTCGATATTCTCCTCCCGGTGTGCGCTGACAACAAAAAACTGACCCGCCTTCAGACCAAGGCGCTCCAGCACATCCGATTCGTCAATCCCGCTGTGATAATGGGTGAGTACCTCAAACATCGGACTACCGGTCTTGATGACCATGTCCGGCGAAAGCCCCTCACGCAAAAGGTAGTCGCGGGCAATCGTGCTATAGGTCAGATTGATATCCGCAGTATGATCAACAATACGACGGTTGATCTCTTCAGGCACGCGCATATCAAAACAACGGTTGCCGGCCTCCATGTGGAAGGTTGGGATCTTGCGACGCTTAGCTGGAATGACAGCCATGCAGCTGTTGGTATCCCCCAGGACCAGTAGCGCATCCGGCATAATTTCTGCTAGCACACGATCGACCGAAATGATGACATTCCCTATCGTTTCTGCGCCCGTCGTGCCGGCAGCACTTAGAAAATGATCCGGCTTACGAATACCAAGATCCTGAAAGAAAATCTCATTCAGTTCGTAATCATAATTCTGACCTGTGTGCACCAGGACATGATCACAGTGTTCGTCCAGTGCCGAAATGACACGTGATAGGCGAATAATTTCGGGACGTGTCCCAACAACAGTCACTACTTTCAACTTCTTCATCACAATCCTCTACCTAATCGATCAGCCTCAAGGGCTCAGTGGCAACGCGAAGGTATCCGGATGTTCGCGATCAAAAATCTCATTGGCCCACAACATCACAATCATTTCGTCGCTGCCGACATTGGTGATGTCATGTGTCCAGCCCGGGACAGTTTCCACAATCACCGGCTGCTCACCTGTAGTTTGCAGTTCGTAGAATTCGCCCGAAATGATCTGGCGAAAGCGAAAGCGAGCGTGGCCCTTGATAACAAGAAACTTTTCGGTCTTGGTGTGATGATAATGACCACCACGAGTAATTCCAGGATGAGCGGTAAAATAGGAAAACTGACCTGCACTGGGTGTCTTCAGCATTTCCACGAATACACCACGAGGGTCGCCATACTTGGGAACCTCGTAGGTAAAAGACTCTGGGGGCAGGTAACTGAGGTAAGTTGAGTACAGCGCTCTGGTCAAGCCTGTTCCAACAGCCTCACTGATCAGTGTCGAGCGACTGTCACGGAACGCTTGTATTTTCTCCGCCACAGCACCGACGGTCGTGGAGTACACCGGTTGAACCTGTGCTTGACGGTCTGGAGCGGCGCGACCGTCCAGAATGTCGATGAAATGCCGTATCACATCATCGACATAGACCAGTTTGATCGCTGCCCGTTCATCATGAACATTGATGGGTAAACCACGTGCAATATTATGGCAGAACGTCGCTACCGCCGAATTATAGTTCGGCCTGGCCCACTTCCCAAAAACATTGGGAAGGCGAAAAACATGCAGATCAATCGCATGCTTGTCTGCCAGATCATTGAGTGCCTGCTCTGCCGCTAGCTTGCTGACGCCGTAAGGATTGTCACAGTCGGCCTGCGTAGACGATGTATATATAACCGATAGCTTGCGCCCGCTAGCAGCTACAGCGTCACAGAGCAACTGCGTGAGATCACTATTGCCACTCTTGAACTCTGCTGGATCCTGAGGACGATTTACCCCAGCCAGATGGACGACACAATCAGCGTCAGCAACCAGCGTCTTAAGCAATGCACTGTCGTCGTTTCGGCCGAAACGCAAAATCTCGATATCACTGCGCTCACGCAAATGGGCTTCAAGATTCTTGCCGATAAAGCCGTTTATACCGGTAATCAGGACCTTCATCTTCACTCCTCTGGCGTAGCATGTTCGCCACGCTGGATAGCTCGGATAAAATCCAGCTTAAGTAACAATTTTTGCATGCCCGCAACATCAAGACGTTCGGTGTTATGGGAATTATAATCTTCCATCCGGGAGATTTTTTCCTCACCTTGCTCGACAAATTTGCTGTAGTTCAGGTCTCGAAGATCGGGCGGAACGCGGAAGTACTCCCCCATGTCCTCAGCACAAGCCATTTCTTCGCGACTCAACAGCGCTTCATACAGTTTCTCGCCGTGCCTAGTGCCAATAATCTGAATAGGATGCTCAGGCTTCCCAACCATCTGGGTTAAGGCTCGCGCCAGTGTCTCGACAGTGGCCGCTGGGGCCTTCTGAACAAACAAATCGCCGTTGTTGCCATGCTCGAACGCATACAAAACCAGATCCACTGCATCGGCCAGAGTCATCATGAAACGTGTCATGTTCGGATCGGTGATCGACAGCGGAATTCCCGCCCGGATCTGCTCAATGAACAATGGAATCACCGAACCACGGGAAGCCATGACGTTTCCATAACGGGTGCCGCAGATAACTGTTTTCGTATCATCGACATTGCGAGACTTCGCGACCATGACTTTTTCCATCATGGCTTTTGAAATCCCCATTGCATTAATGGGATAAACCGCCTTGTCGGTGCTCAGGCAAACAACCCGCCGAACGCCATTTTGAATGGCTGCTTCGAGAACATTATCGGTGCCAATGACATTCGTCTTCACTGCTTCCATCGGATGGAACTCGCAAGACGGAACCTGCTTCAATGCGGCCGCGTGAAAGATGTAGTCCACCCCTCGAGTCGCGTTGAGAATGCTCTGATAATCTCGTACGTCACCGATATAGAATTTCAGCTTGCTGTTGGCATAGCGCTTGCGCATGTCATCTTGCTTTTTCTCGTCACGGCTGAATATCCTAATTTCAGCAATATCCGTATCAAGAAAGCGCTTGAGTACCGCGTTGCCAAAGGAACCCGTGCCGCCAGAAATGAGAAGTTTTTTTCCACTGAACATAATGAGTCCTGAATCTGATGCAAGCTAGTATCAGCTCGATTGCAAGGCTGAGTAGACGACATCAGCCTTTTGCTGATCGCTCGGATAACTGATGAGAACGGCTCTATAAGGGCCTTTGAAAACGAAGAAGCTACCAGCAGCCACACCGACCACGCCGCATTTGGCGACGACGCTGTGCATGTCTTCAAGAGAACCGCCACCGCCTAGAACAGTGATCGGTATATTGACCGTTTCCCGAAGCTTTGCAGCCAGGGTGAGGTCATACCCCTTCATCCGCCCGTCATTTTCGATGGCGTTGATAACAATCTCACCGGCACCCAACTGCTGCAGTTCTAACGCGACTTCCAGAACGCTGCGCTTGGTATTACGCGTGCCATTATGGGTCCAGATATCCTGACTTTTGCTGAGCATGCGCGGCTTGTGATCAAGGACCACAACGACACTCTGGCGGCCGATCTCTTCGGCAATCCTGGCAATCAGCATCGGATCATCTAGCGCTGCAGAGCTGATCGCGACTTTTTCTACCCCCAGGCTGATGATTTTTTTAGCCTGCTCAGCTGTGCGGATACCACCACCGTAGCAAAGAGGCATGCGGCATTCAGCAGCCAGATTGGCGATTTGCTTGTAATTGGGCTCAACGCCTTTTACCGAGGCGTCAATGTCCAATACGATCAGCTCATCGGCCTCTTTCTCATTAAAGATTTTCACTGCATTGATCGGATCCCCTACGTACTTGGGGTCCTTGAAGCGGACGGTTTTCACCAGACCGCCATCCTGAATCAACAAGCATGGAATGATTCTGGGCCTGAGCATCTCAAAGTTCCGCGAAGTTTTTCAAAAGGGCCGCCCCAAAGTGATGGCTCTTTTCGGGATGGAACTGCACGCCAAACACATTACCTTCGGCGACAGCACAGACAAAGTCCTGACCATAGGAAGCAGAGGCAATACCGCCTGCCCCCCCTTCACAATCGAAAAAGAAAGAGTGCAGAAAATAGAATCGTGCGTCCTCTTCCAGGCCTTTAAAAAGCGGTACATCCGGCCAAGGTCGTACATCGTTCCAGCCCATATGTGGCAATGGAATTCCCTTGAGCTCGGGTACATCCGCAAATGCCTTCACTCGACCCTTGACCCAGCCAAGTCCCGGTAACAGACCTTCATCACTGGCAGACGCAAGTATCTGCATGCCAACACAAATCCCAAGAACCGGAACACCTTGCTCTCGCACCAACCTTTCAAGGGTCGGACGCATGCCCGAAGCGTCGAGACGCTCCATCGCATGATCGAAAGCGCCAACGCCCGGGAGGATCAATCGCGTCGCACCCTCAAGGTCCGCCGGCTGCCTTGCAATCGTCACTGGGATACTCAGCCGTTTGTAGACATTGACGAACGCCTGAATATTACCCAATCCGTAATCGATGATAGTGATCATCTGAACAGTCTTCTCTCCAATCCCAAGGCGCTCATTACACGCGAACCGACACCAATGAGGAAGCGCTTGTTGCGGTAATCACGGTAGGTTTTATTTTCGCCGTCGAAAATTTCCTGGAGCTGCTCCACAGAAAGATCAAGCTTGTTCGCCACATACTCAAACTCGCCCCTGAGGAACTGTTCATCCAGTTCAGGCCTGGAGATTCTCTCTAAGGCATCTTCGCGAGTCAGCTGACCTGTCATGATCAAGCTGGAGAAGTGGGCTCGTCGCTTCTCGTAACCAAATTTACGAGGCATCCAATAGTCTTCGTAAAAGCGGGTAAAACGAGACTCATGGTGTTTGTGCTGGAATTTCTTCCAACCGTACAGCCGCTCCAAGGTTGCCTCGGCATCCTTTTTGATGTAGGGAACGAGATTTAGCGGCTTGACAACCTCCATGCCCAAGATCCGTTGATACAAAATCTTGTAAATCAAAATATCGGTCAACGGGAAGCTATTGAGCTTGCGCTTGCCGAAACGTCCGTGAATGTCTTTGAAAAGGGTCTTATCGATTCCAGGATAACCGCCCCACTCTTCGGGCTCACGACAACATTCCGTAGAGAAATTCGCCCCGGTCAGTACGTACTTGATTCGATGCTCACGCGCGAACTTATAAAGACCGGAGAAAAAAGCCGCATCTTGTGGCAAGTCCTGATCAGCGATCTGCGAGCGGAAAAAAGACACTTGCAGGTCCTTCATCTCCTCCCAGTTGATCACATCCGTGTACAAATCAAGACCCAGCCCATCGACCAGCTTCTCGATATTGCCCACTGCCTGATCAGTGTTCCAACCGGCATCAACGTGAAACAGTAAAGGCCGCAAGCCCATCTTTACCTTGGCGACATAGGCTGCATAGGAGCTATCCAACCCTCCGCTCAGACCAATAATGCAATCGAAATCCTTGCCACGGCCATGGGCTTTGATCTTCTCGGCCAAAGCCATCAGTTCAGCTTCTCCTTGCTGATCCGTGTGCCAGTTTGGCTCGATGGTAGTCTTGAAGTTGTTGCAGTAATCACAGACACCCTGAGCATCGAAGGTAATCCTAGGATCGCTCGTATCCATGATGCACTGCGTACAGATCTGATAGTTCGCCATAAAAATTCCGTATTAAATCAGCAGGCGTTTCGCCATACGTCGATAGTCTAAAAGCTCGGATGCGATCTCCCAAGACCGAGTCGACATCCCTTGAAGCAAAGCGGGGTTGCGTTCTATCTGCTCAAACGCCGAGAGCTGTTCCTCGAAAGACTTAACCTTCCAGCCATTCCCCTGGACAAAGGGCTGATGACTTGGAACATCTGCAAGCACGACCGGACAACGAGCACACAAGCTCATCTGCATGGTCGCAGATTGACTACCCGGCTGTACGTAAACATCAGCAGCACATAGCAATTGATACAGCTCATCGGCGGACTTCCAGCCCAGGTAACGAACACGAGGGTCAGCTGACGATAACCGTTTCACCTCATCCTGAATCGACTCGTGCACCTGACCGACGATCAGAAACGAGAAATGTTCGGATTTGACTCTTGAGAAAGCCTTCAGGCTTTCCGTAAGCTTTTTCTTCGTATCAAATTTCCCGGACTGCAAAAATACCGTATGGCGATCATCGAACCCATGCTCCCCCCTAAGCTTGGTTCGGTAGCTCTGGTAGGTTTCTTCGTCTGCGATGCCCCCCCCCAAAGGGAAAAATTCTAACGCGCTTGGGGGTAGGCCGTAGATAGCCTTACAGAATTCCATGGTTTCAAGCGAGATGCAAAGAACCTTGTCCATCCATGGCAGCGAACGACGAATAATCGGACGATAGTAAAAACGATGCAAAAGACTTGATAAAAAACCTGTAGCACTATTGTTAGCATCCTCATGACTGTCTACATAAAGGCGGACATGCGGATTGGCACGCTTATAGCGCACAGCCGATAACAACTCCCAACCACACAATCCATGAAACACCATAACGTCAGGTGCGAACCTAGTAAGTATCGCATCCACCCCTGGGTGCATCCTCAATTTTTTCTTTAGAAAAAATGGAAGCATTCCCGAGTAGGGAAGCCTGATGACCTCAGCACCGTCACTGCCAATGTATTGACCTGGCGAGGTATAACCTAAAGATAAATTATCAACATACGTTTCAGTCGAAGCAACCACCAGCACTTCGTGCCCTGCTGTCACGTGCTCCCGCACAAGTTCATTCTCTTGATAACGGTAATTATCAATATAAAAACAAGAAAGGCACAAATGTACAATTTTCATAACAGGCCCCGGCCTTTCAGAAAGGTTTCGGGATCGTTAAAATCAGGAGCCGCAGCACGTAACTCCTCATCCGAATATTCCCACCATTGGCTCTTTAGAAGTGCCGCGACCACCGCTTCCGAGAACCTGTAGCGAATCAACCGAGCCGGGTTCCCAGCATAAATCGCGTAAGGGGGGATATCTTTGGTAACGACACTACCCATACCGACAACAGCACCGACGCCAATAGTAACACCACCTTTTACATACACACCCTCACCGATCCATACATCATGACCGATCACCGTACGAGGTTGCCAATGATACTCGTGCCTTGAAAACTTTGTCTTGATACTCTCTTTATGAGAAAGAAATACAGGGCTGGTCGAAACATACTCCATAGGATGTCGCGCCCCACCGACAACTACCTTACTGGCAATGGAGCAAAAACGACCAATCTCACACTTGATAAATGTACAGTCATAACCACAGAACGAATACGCACCGAAGGTGGTACCCAACACTGTACTCCCAGATTCCACTTTTGACGTTGAGGGGATAGAGGAGTCGATGACGGCTTTACCCCTGGCTTTTTTCAAGACCCTCGAAAAAAAATATTCAATCACGCAGCCAACTCCTTACGCAGACCGAAGTGAAATCTGTACTTATCAATCAATAACATCAGGATCCAATAGAACCCACCAAACGAAGTCAGCATGGTAAACAAGGAACCATTCGTGGAAACAAAAGCCAATGGAAAAAGCGCAGAAAAGAGGAATACCTTACTCCACCCCCTTGCGGCCCAATCCAAAACCAGTAACCATACTGCATATGCCATACAGATAACTACAACACCAACCGCCCCCGCAGCCGCAACTCCGTCGGTTGCTACAAAATTTGCGTTTGACTGACTCTGTATACCTAAGACCCTTTCAGCAAGTATTTTCCCCAACGCAGGCCACTTCTCGTCAGCTACATAAGCAGCAGGAATATCAATAAGACGCCCCAACACTGAAACATGCGACCAATATGTATAACCCTGCTGCGAAAAGAGATCATAGTACTGACTAACAAAAAGCCCCGGAATGGCAATAGTTCTCATAAAAATATAAACCCCGAGCTGATTCACAACCGATGAATACTTAAAAAGAAAGGAAACCAACAGTATTAAAAATGAACCACCCAAAAACAAATAGTACACACTGGATATACCACCCCCCCTCACCCTAAAAACCAGACACATAACCAACAACACAAAAGGCAGTAAAATTACAGTACGCTCCGCCGTAACCATATAAACAAAAACAAATGCCACCACGGCAAGCACTAAAGAAAAAAACCTCTTATACAAGACTCCACAAACAAACAATATCGGCGCAAAAACATAAGCCAAATAAACCTGACAGTACCCAATAAGAAGAGAGGTCGCCGCGCCTTTTTCTCTTTGACTATATATATCACTTAGACCTGAAAACGCTAAAACGTCACCATACGTAGAGTACAAAGCAATAAAGCAGGCAAGCGCCCCGATAATATTAATAAGAATCACCCCCCCAGAAGGAGCCTTTCCTATTAGCGCATCCGCCCCCTGCCTTACACTACGACTCACAACACAACAAAAGACCATCCCAAAGCAAAAGCCACTCAGCAACCAAAAATATCTGACCAGAGAATCATCATGATTCAATACAGCTATAACTACCGCCGGCACATACACAAAAAACATAAGGCTATACAAAAAAATCGATGATGGGCGACATAGTGTTAGTGGCAACACCATCGAAGGAATAACCACTAGAAAAAAAATAAATACAACAGCCAGAGCATCACAGCTAGTTTTATTAAACCCCCAAAAAGCCTGGTCAACCGACAAATAAAACTCTTGCCCAATAGCAATAGAAACAGAGTAAAACAACACACATAAAATCAAATAAAAACGCGACTTCCTTATACGCGGCCATGATTCATGCAAACCAGAAGAACCCGCATCATATTTCAAAGCCCATTCACCCCAAAATATCCGAATAAAAAGAACGTTCCTGCGACTTCATAAAGTTTGAATTATGCCATAGCAACGTGAACACCCCTCCAACTGAACGACAGGCGTCTTTAAATCGCTCAACCATCTCTTTTGCCTCTTGGCCAGTACCAAGATCAAGGTAAGAGGAGCTGATCAGCGTTACATCCATGACAATCAAAGGACGGATGCGCAAATCTAATGCACGCTGGGCCACCGGATCAAATCCTTGATACTCATGACAGGTACCACACCGAAAGCCTGGAAGCTCAGCGTAACCAAGTGTGCTGTCGTAGGTCATGCCCGCCCCCTCCCACGCCGCTAATGTTACTGGCTGACTCCAGCGTAAGTAATGCATACGCCCTCCCCAGCCACCTTGCACAATACCCTCTTCAGCACAAACCTTACGTAAGCGTTCAGCTTCATTTTTTAAGGCATCACCACAAAGGTAGGTATTGTAACTGGGGTGTAAACCTATTTCATGGCCACGCGCATGAATAGTACGAAGCAGATCGCGTATTGCCGGATGTTCAAGCTCATAATCGGCATCCTTCAAAGGATCCGTGCGACCACAAATAAAATAAAATGCGCTCACGATACCATGACGCTCGGACTGATCCATGATCCAATTAAATGTGTTAGACGGATCGAAACGACTCAAACGCCGTCCACTCGTTAACTTAACGATAGGCGCCCGAATCGCACTCACAATATCGGCACGCTTGAGGAGATCACCACCAACCGCCCGTATCAACCGTTTTGCAGAACGAAATGCATAGCGACTGGGTTCGTCCACATCGTGTGAAACCTTGATCGAAAAGAGATGCTTCTCAAGAGTGAGTTGCGGCCATTGGCGCCCGATAACCTGCCCCAAGACAGCCAACCATTCGTCCACCAGCGGACGATCAAGATAACCCCACTTATGCGCATGCGAGCATCGAGCGGGAAACCGATTATGCTCATCGAGATCCTGGCGCCCTACTTCTTCACAACGGGCCAGCATCCAATATGTAAAACCCAGCACATCATAATGAATACGATAACCTGAACTCACCTGCTCCAATAGTGGAACAGGCAACACCTCAACCCCAGGAACAGCTAACGTGTCCAAATAGACAGGAGCCCACCCTTCACTCCTCGGATCCCAGGTAGCACAAGGTAAGTCAGAGTCACTGCGATTGAACGTTACTGAATCCAGGCTAAAGTCGATGCCCCCCTGCAGCTCATTAAATTCGAGACGAATGCATTGGGGACCAACCAAGGAAAGCCGAGCTGTTTGACCAAAACGCTCACTGAGAATCCCTTGCATCCAATTGAGCGTCGCCTCATTAGGCCAACCTGAGCACTCCATCAATCCTTACCTCTGAGATCCTGAAGAAAAAAGTGAAGCTTGAGGAGTTTCGAGGGTGTTCGCGTAATGGAAAAGTAAGGAATCTGAACCGCTCCAAACCCTCGAATAAAGCACTCTACTGATTCCAACATCGCTCCTCCGAAATCAAAGCGCTTGGTAACTCCCGAAGCCTCCCACATACATAGGCTTGTTGCTCCGCTGCTGCGTAACTCAGGATCACCCCCCCCTAAGATAGTAGGTGCTGTTTTCATCCCAAACGATGTAGAGACCTGAATGATGACGGTCTTCCGGGTCTTTCGCGATGAAAACTTTTCGAGAGTTACGAGCGGTACAAGCCTTGCCAATACGCTTGACAAGCTCCTCCGGGCAAGGTACCTGCATGCCTTGGCGCTTAGACACAAAATTATTCAGCGAGAGGAAATCTTCCAAGGAGGAGTCGTCTCTGATTTAGGCATCATGACGGCGAACTCATATCGACCAGTAGCTAACAGAGCCAAAACTGAAGCAATTGCCAAATACAATGCAAATACACCAAATTCATCTAGTCTGTATAGACTTATCAATATCGGACCGATAGCAACGGGAATCGCCTGGACAAGGGTCGTTCCCGTCATCAATGTAATGACATTCCGTAAAAAAGAACCTTTCGACATGTATCTGGAAATCACCCGTGATCTTCCATAAATGACGCAACTATTTGCTCTTGATGCTCAACCGTTAAGTAGGGGTGCATCGGAAGACTGACCACTCGCTCAGCAACATTGTCACCAATCGGCAAACTAACAGAACCATCGGCGACGGCAGGCTGGCGGTTGAGTGGAATAGGGTAGTGAACAGCCGTTGGAATACCCTTCCCTTTTAGCTTTTGCTGAAATTGATCACGATCTTCAACACAAAGAGTGTACTGAGCAAACACGCTCATGTTGTAAGACTCAACAAAGGGTATGACGCCAACACTAGAGCCCTGCAATAAGCGGCTGTACGTTTCCGCTACCGTTTGGCGTCGTAGGATTTCGTCCTCAAAAACATCAAGCTTTGGCAACAAAATTGCCGCTTGCAATGTATCCAAACGGCTATTCACACCAACTCTGACGTGATGATAACGACGATCCTGACCATGTCGCGCTATTTGCCGCATAACCTTGGCCAACTCTTCATCATTGGTGAACAGCGCACCGCCATCGCCATAGCACCCCAGCGGCTTACTCGGGAAAAAACTTGTGCAGGAAATAGTTGTCACGTTACATGAGCGACGCCCTTTGTAGGTCGCACCAAAACTCTGCGCAGCGTCTTCAATAACAGGAATACCATGACGAGCAGCTATGCTATTAATTGCGTCGTAGTCCGCACACTGCCCATACAGCGACACTGGGATGATTGCTTTGGTCTTCGGCGTAATTGCCGCCTCAAGTAAACAAGGATCCAAATTGTATGTACGAGGATCAATATCTACATAGACCGGTTTTGCGCCTAACAATGCAACTGTCTCTGCCGTTGCAATATAGGTAAATCCCGGCGTGATGACCTCATCACCCGGCCCAATGCCCAGTGCCATCTGAGCAATCTGCAATGCGTCAGTTCCGTTCGCGCAGGTAATACAATATTTTGCACCGACGAAGGCTGCCAGTCGCTCTTCCAGTTCGGTTACTTCTGGGCCAAGAATATACTGGCCATGAGCTAGCACCCGCTGGATAGCCGCGTCGATTTTTTCTTTGATCCGAATTTGCTGGGTTTTGAGGTCAATAAACTCAATCACAATCGATGTCCATTTTTGTTATACGGTTACCGGTGAGCACATAACGCGCACCTGTATGGATACATACTGCCTGAGCCTCCCCCTGCAGAGGGAGCTCAAGCTGCTCACCGAACTCGCTCATCCAGCCAATCTGACGAGCAGGCACTCCCACCATCAAGGCGTAGTCCGGGACAGACTTGTTAACCACTGCACCTGCACCTATAAAAGAAAAGGCACCTATAGTCACACCGCAGACTATAGTGCAGTTAGCCCCCAAGGTTGCTCCTGTTTTTACTAGAGTATCGCGATATTCGTTCTTACGCTCGACTAAAGAGCGGGGATTATAAACGTTGGTGAAAACCATGCTAGGACCACAAAAAACGCCATCTTCCAACGTTACATTGTCGTACACAGAAACATTATTCTGAATTTTGCAGTTATCACCGATAACAACCTTATTACCCACAAAGGCATTTTGCCCTAATGACACACTTTTACCAATCTTGGCGCCAGCACATACATGGACAAAGTGCCAAATCCTGGTTGCCTCCCCAATCTGCGCTCCGGGATCGACAATTGCAGAAGGATGTTGATAGTACGACATGTTAGCCCCTGAACACTCAATGGGTTGACCGTGAGTTGATGAGCATGGAAGCAGCAAGGCTATTGCGGAGGATGCAAGCTCAACTGTCTAAAATGCTGGACATCTTTACAGTTCAGCTCCATCATCACAAAGACAGCATGAGCGCAGAAATATCGCTTCTAAAAACTCACGACTACTGAGAAAGCCTGCTACTGCCAAATACCTCCACAACTACAGCCCCTATAACCATCAAAAAAATCGAAAGATAAACCTAGAAAAACATCCCTAAAAACATCAACCAACGCTAGTAAAATCAGAAAAAAGATTTTTATAAATTTTTCTCAAAACAAAAATAACAGCTCCAGAAAACCATTATCGAAAACACAGCGGGGCACTAAAAAGCTACCCCGCTTGATTAAATCGTTTAACTAATTAGACCTGAAAGCGCGGGATGCCCCTCATCATTCGAAGGAGTGGTTATTCGTGAAGAGCGAATAACATCAACTGTTTCAACACAGTGCCGCGCATCTTCTAACCCATATCCTCTACCAGCCAAAATCTCCTTGTAACTGGTGGTATGCAAGTCAGTAAAACCTTCAGAAAACTCCATTTCTTCACCGCCTACGGTGATTGAGCGATAAGTTGGCTTCTTACCTTTCACCGATGCAGGAAGATCGTTGGCATCAATAGACAAAAACCAACGCACCCGGGCCTTTTCATATTCCAAGTAACCAGCCGCTTTATAGTCACTGGAAAAATGCACAACATTGCGTTGCAACTTTCCAAATATAAAGTGAAGCATATCGTAAAAATGAACACCAATATTAGTTGCGACGCCAAACGACTTACGGGGATCCCCTTTCCAGCTTTCCATATACCACTTTCCTCGCGAAGTGATATAGGTAAGCTCAACATCATATTTTTGCGCTCTATTCTCTCGCGCCACCTTGGCTTTAAGATCAAGGATTGCCTGGTGATGTCTCAATTGCAGGATATTGAAAACACGCGAACCAGTTTCTCTCTCAACAACTGTGAGCTCATCAAGAGCCGACACGCTCGGCACCAGTGGCTTTTCACAAATGACATCGCAGCCAAGGCGTAACCCTGCAGAAATATGAGCATGATGCAAATAGTTCGGGGAGCAGACGGCAATATAATCGAGTGCAGTTTGTTGATCGCGCTTTAGACGAAATGCATGTTCCTGAAAACGCTCAAACTCAGTAAAAAATTCACTATCTGGGGATATACTATCAATAATACCTACAGAGTCATTGATATCATAAGCTGAAACCAATACATTGCCAGTGTCCTTGATCGCACGCATATGGCGTGGAGCGATGTATCCAGCGGCACCGATCAGTGCGAATTTTTTCATAAAGCAAGATTCCTTTTGAAGGACAGCCCCAACCAAGCTCTTGAAAAATGGCCGGGGCTGAAATCTCGATAAATATATATCAAGCCTTGATAATATGAGCAGCAGCAGTGCGATATTTACCTCTGCTATCGACAATCAGACGCGCAGAAGCTTTGATCAAGTCATAGTCAAACTTATCGTGATCCGTGGCTAAGACTACTGCATCGTAAGAAGCAATATTCTCCGCAGTCAGCGCCTCACTGCTAAGAGTGAAGTGATGTTCACGCATGGTCGGAAACACTGGAACATGCGGATCACTATAAGCAATACAACTGCCTTTTGCTTCTAGCAACTCCATGATTTCTACAGAAGGTGACTCGCGCATATCGTCAACATTCTTCTTATAGGCAATGCCCAGCACCAAAATCTTGCTACCTTTCAATGCCTTGCCATGCTCATTCAGCCCATCCACGAGTTTACTAACAACATACTCGGGCATAGCTTGGTTGACCTCACCAGAAAGCTCAATAAACCGTGTATGCAGTCCATACTCACGTGCTTTCCAGGTCAGATAAAATGGGTCAATCGGAATACAGTGCCCGCCCAGCCCAGGCCCCGGATAATAGGCCGTAAAACCAAACGGCTTGGTCGCAGCTGCATCCACAACCTCAAAAATGTCAATACCCATGCGGTCAGCGACAATTTTCATCTCGTTAACCAAACCAATATTAACCGCCCGATGAATATTTTCGAGGAGCTTGGTCATCTCGGCAGCTTTCGTTGAGCTTACTGATATGACCTTATCAATTGCCTGCTCGTACAGAGCGACACCAACTTCTAGACACTCTGGGGTATCACCGCCAATAACTTTAGGGATTGTTCGTGTTTCAAAATCAGGATTTCCAGGATCTTCACGCTCAGGCGAATATACCAAGAATATATCCTTACCGACAATCAGCCCACCTTCCTGAACACGCGGAAGAAGCTCTTCCTCAGTAGTTCCCGGATACGTCGTACTTTCCAGCGAAATCACCTGACCGGCACGCAAATAAGGCTTAATCGCATCCGTTGTATTGATAACGAAGCTCATGTCCGGCTCACGATACTTGTTCAACGGCGTCGGCACACAAAGAATCAGCGCATCACATTCCGATACACGACTAAAATCAACAGTTGCTTCGAAACCGCTCTTGCAGGCGTGTGCAATTTTACTTGATGGAATATGCTCAATGTAGCTCTCGCCTGAATTGAGCTTACTTACCTTGTGACTATCGATATCAATACCGAGCACACGAAAGCCAATAGCATTGTAACGAAGCATCAAGGGCAGCCCCACATAACCGAGACCTACAATCCCAATCAATGCCTCTTTACTTTTGAACTTGGCGACACTGGCCTGTTTCTGCAGGTGCATCAGTAATACTCCGACTCAAGAAAGGTAAAAACTTGTTTAAATGATAAATTCCGGACCGCTCCGAGTAACCCAGGTAACTGATTCCCACCCGCTCCTAGCTACACGAACACAAGTCAAGCCAGCGCCACCCAAAAACCTGAGAGTCTCGCTCGCACCAAGGCACCTTTACGACCAGCGGTAGACTCACTCATCGTCACCGACCACCTCATTTCCGGCAAGCAGACCAACAAAGGCTATCGAATGACTTACCTGATGCGCCCACAGACCTCTACCACCCCGCTACAGCAGAACGCGTATGCGAAAATTATAACCAGAAATCAGGTTATTCCTGAATGCCAAACGAGAATTAATCGAGGATTCCCACCAGTCTCGTGCTGCAAATACGCAAATATAACGGCTAAACGTAAGCCTATACAGACTCGAGGCCGATCTAATTCGCAAAAAATGAGTTGAGACGCCCCAAATTACGCTGCGCGCTGCATTTTCCAATGCCGCCCGCAAGGGAATGTGAATCGACCAAATCATTTGTACTCTCTATGCTATTGCATCCTTAGCTTGAATCATAACGATTTATGCTATGTCATCAGACGCGACTTAGTGGCTCCTCAGACATCAGCAAACCACCTTGAATTTTCAAAACCGCCACCGCTCCTTACCCCCCTTTCCCGTTCAGGTCATGCCCTGCGAAATGAAATCCGCAGCAGCGCAATACCAAAACCAGCAATGACGCCCAAAAGAAGGCCTATCAATACGATCATCTCTTTTTGAGGCTTAATGGGCCTATCAGATGGCTTTATGACACCATCCATACGATACACCTCAACATCGCGAGGGCGGAACTCTGTTAGCGACATGTAGAAATGGTAACGGGCTTCGTGCTCTCTCAAGGACTCTGTAAATGGATCTTGAGATGTTCGCTTCTCAAGATTAGCAATCTCAGCCCTTAGCGCCCTAGCCCCTCGCATATAGAGCTCCTGCCCCACTCCTTCTTTTTGCATTTCAATCAGGATTCCGCCCGTTACAGCAGGCGAGACCTCCAACCCGATCTTCTCTGCAACAGCAAGGGCTTCACGCAATTGAGTAATGGAGTCCTCTCGTTTTTTTTCAGAACTTTCGCGCAGTACTGAAATTTGCTGCCCAACACCTCGAGCACGCACTTCGGCCTCTCGATTAATATTTTTTAATATTTCCATTTTGGCGGATTTGGCCGCTCCGACCACATACTCTCTCAACCAAAGCGCGATCTTATCCGGATCAGCACCTTGAATGGCGACCTGATAACGATCGCCCCCCCGAGAAGACACTGTCACTGTCAATGCTTTTACAAGGTCGGCATACAACGCCTCCTCTGAGCGCTTCTGCTCCCCACCGCCCAACCCCGGCAAATATACCTCATTAAAAAAAGCTCGCAGCCGAGACTCAGACTGCAACTCAACAAGAAACACAGAGTAAATATCTTTCACCGTAAAAGCAGATAATCCTGTCTCACTAATTCGGCCATAATTAAAGTTCGCAATTTCATTTTGAGTTGGCGGAATCACATAGACCTTTGACTCATATACCGGCGCCACCAGCAGGGCATAACATAAAGCGATCAAAGTTGCGGCAACCGCAATACTAAAAATCAACCACCTCTGCAGCCACAAACCATCAAGCAGTGCCCGCAGATCCACCTCATCATTACTCACAGGCGAACTCGAATTACTCAACATAACGATTGGTTCCGTTCAAATTATAGGCTTTCCACTTTTTTCATTAGTTACAACAACCACAGCAAAAACGTAAAGAATATCAATTACAGCCTATTCCGATAAAACAATCTCAACTTAATATCATACAAATGCAATTCACCACTTAAGATCCATATAAAACAAGAATCCGACACACGGAACTCACATTAAAAACTCAACACAACTCATCCAGCGACAGACTTTCGCCCGAGCAGAACACCGCATAGCGGCCCGACAATCATTCCGACAAGCAAGGAGACGGTAACGAACACAGAAACGGGCAGCGGCGGTGTCGACCATACAGCGAATGACAGAGTAACTTCTTGCTGGTTTTCAAGAATAAAAAGTAAACAAGTCAATGCAACCAATAGCGCCACTACAACCAAGGTCACACGCTTAAAGCCACCCCCTCCCCTCTTGATTAAGAGTTTCATACCCTTTCTCCATCCTCCTCATCCTCATTAACCCGATCTCTTAGCTCTTTGCCAGGCTTGAAGTGAGGTACAAATTTACCATCGAGACTGACAGATTGACCGGTCTTTGGATTGCGACCTACGCGCGGCGCGCGATAGTGCAGAGAGAAACTACCGAAGCCCCGGATCTCGATGCGATCTCCGGTTGCCAGGCACTGGGACATTTGCTCAAGCATGGTCTTGATGGCCAGCTCCACATCCTTGGATGAGAGCAGCCCTTGATGGGTGACAATTCGTTCGATCAACTCCGACTTCGTCATATTTTTCCCTTCTTTTTCAAGCAGCTAGATAAGCGCTTCAAAGGTTTTAGCACGACCGGGGGATTTTGAACAGCCCAAGCATTGACTTATCTCCCACCTTGCGAAAACGCCACAAACGAAGGCATCCAACAGCACCTAAAACGAAAACTCCGCAGCAATCTGACCTCCCACCACGCCATCCTACTAACGGCATATGACAAGCATGGTCCGTGTGAGGTAACCCGCAGGATTCCAGCCAAAGGGATAGTCACCCTCCTCGTCCTTGGCATCACTGGACCTGGTGATGACCTTATAGCCATCCCCCTTGCATTCACGCTCAGCGCGCTTGTAGCACTTGTCCCATCCAGCCCCAAGACCGGAGCAATCGATCTCGATACCGCTGACACCACGAACTGCATGGACCTTGGCATTGGTCGCACAACCCACCAAGACCAGAACTGCGAAAACCACAATGAGATTTTTCATCTACTTCCTTATACCGGGCAATCGCCCCACCATCATTCAGCCCAAGCAAGCCTAGCCCTGAATAGGTTATTGATCCGCTTAAGAAAATAGACACCCGAATAGCTCTATTGGTTTCCCCCCCTGGCAGATGCAAGCCAGCACCCAAATCGCAGGCACAAAAAAGGGCGACCGAAGTCGCCCTTTTTCTATGGCCTGACAGAACTTAGTTCTGCTTTTCCATCTGTGCACGCAGCAGGTCGCCCAGAGTGGTAGGACCAGCAGCGATATCCGAAGCAGCTGGCTTGTCGCGCAGGCTCTGGATAGCTTCTTTCTCGTCTTCTACGTCTTTCGACTTGATCGAGAGCTGGATTACACGGCTCTTACGGTCAACGCTGATGATCTTGGCTTCAACTTCTTCGCCTTCTTTCAGGACGTTACGAGCATCTTCGATGCGGTCACGGCTGATTTCGGAGGCTTTCAGAGTAGCTTCGATATCGTTGGCCAGGGTGATGATGGCGCCTTTGGCGTCAACTTCTTTTACAACACCCTTAACGATTGCACCCTTGTCGTTCTCTTGAACGTACTCGGAGAACGGATCGCTTTCCAGCTGCTTGATACCCAGGGAGATGCGCTCGCGCTCTGGGTCAACCGACAGGATAACGGTGTCCAGCTCGTCGCCCTTCTTGAAGCGGCGTACGGCTTCTTCGCCCACTTCGTTCCAGGAGATGTCGGACAGGTGAACCAGACCGTCGATGCCGCCGTCCAGACCAATGAAGATACCGAAATCGGTGATCGACTTGATGGTGCCGGAGATTTTATCGCCCTTGTTGAACTGGCCAGAGAAATCTTCCCATGGGTTAGATTTGCACTGCTTGATGCCCAGGGAGATACGACGACGCTCTTCGTCGATGTCCAGAACCATAACTTCCACTTCGTCGCCGACTTGTACGACTTTCGAAGGATGGATGTTCTTGTTGGTCCAGTCCATTTCCGAAACGTGCACCAGACCTTCAACGCCTTCTTCCAGCTCAGCGAAGCAGCCGTAGTCGGTCAGGTTGGTTACACGAGCGGTAACGCGAGTGCTTTCTGGGTAACGGGCTTTGATAGCAACCCATGGATCTTCGCCCAGTTGCTTCAGGCCCAGGGAAACACGATTGCGCTCACGATCGTACTTCAGAACCTTGACATCGATCTCGTCGCCAACGTTGACGATTTCGGAAGGATGCTTGATGCGCTTCCAAGCCATGTCGGTGATGTGCAGCAGGCCATCGACGCCACCCAGATCGACGAATGCGCCGTAATCGGTGAGGTTCTTGACGATACCTTTGACTTGCTGACCTTCCTGCAGGGATTCCAGCAGAGCTTCACGCTCAGCGGAGTTCTCGGCTTCGAGGACGCTACGGCGGGAAACGACAACGTTGTTGCGCTTCTGGTCGAGTTTGATGACTTTAAACTCGAGCTCTTTGCCTTCCAGGTGCGTGGTGTCGCGCACTGGACGGACGTCAACCAGAGAACCTGGCAGGAACGCACGGATGCCGTTAACGTCGACAGTGAAGCCGCCTTTAACCTTACCGTTGATAACGCCCTTGACCACTTCTTCGGCTGCGAAGGCTGCTTCCAGAACGATCCAGCATTCAGCGCGCTTGGCTTTTTCACGGGACAGCTTGGTTTCGCCAAAGCCGTCTTCAACCGAATCCAGAGCAACGTGAACTTCATCACCAACATTGATGGACAGTTCGCCAGCATCGTTGTAGAACTGCTCAAGCGGGATCAGCGCTTCAGACTTCAGACCAGCGTGAACGGTTACCCAACGCGCTTGGTAGTCGATGTCGACGATAACACCGGTGATGATGGAGCCTGCCTGAAGGTTCAGGGTTTTTAGGCTTTCTTCAAAGAGTTCCGCAAAGCTTTCGCTCATTTTAATTCCTGTTGATAAGGGCGAAGAATACGCCCATCTGCCACATCCCAGACAATGTGGGTTACGTTCATATAAAAGAAGGACCGCAGGACTATGACTGGTCCCCTGCGCTCCTCCTTGGTCACCCGGCGATATCGCGAATGGCGATTTCACTCAGGATGCGTTCCAGCACCTGCTCGATGGACAACTCCGTGGAATCCAGCTGTATAGCGTCAACCGCCGGTTTGAGCGGGGCGACTGCTCGCTGGGTGTCACGCTCATCGCGCGCACGAATCTCATCTAGCAGACTCGACAGACTAACACCATCGACTTTTCCCTTCAACTGCAAGTAACGGCGGCGCGCACGCTCCTCGGCACTGGCAGTGAGGAATATTTTCAGGGGCGCATCGGGAAATACCACTGTCCCCATGTCGCGCCCATCGGCCACCAGCCCCGGCGGCTCCTGAAAAGCCCGCTGACGCTGCAACAGCGCGTCTCGCACGGCCGGCAGCGCCGCGACCTGGGAGGCCCAGGCGCCAACCTGCTCGTTGCGCAAATCATCGGTGACATCGTCACCTTCCAGAATGATGCGTTGCGGATGACCTTCGGTCGCTCCGACGAACTGCACATCCAGATGAGCCGCCAACAGCTTCAGCGACTCCTCGTTAGTCAGGTCGACGCCATGATTGCGCGCGGCAAAAGCCAGCAGGCGATACAAGGCACCGGAATCCAGCAGACACCACCCCAGGCGCTTGGCCAGAATCCCGGCGATAGTGCCCTTGCCCGAGCCGCTTGGCCCATCGATGGTGATGACTGGCGCCTTGATGTTCACGACTGAGCCTCTTGCGCAACGCGAATACCGACCTGCGCGCACAACGCGAGGAAGTTCGGGAAGGAGGTGGCAACGTTGGCGCAGTCATGGATGCGGATTGGCGCATTGGCGCGCAACGAGGCCACGCTGAAGGCCATGGCGATACGGTGGTCGCCATGCCCGTGCACTTCGCCGCCGCCAATCTGGCTGCCATCGATGATGATACCGTCCGGAGTCGGCTCGCACTTGACGCCCAGGGCCAGCAAACCGTCGGCCATCACTTGAATGCGATCGGACTCCTTGACCCGCAGCTCTTCGGCGCCGCGCAGCACGGTACGCCCTTCGGCACAGGCCGCGGCGACGAACAGCACCGGGAACTCGTCGATTGCCAGCGGGACCAGCTCTTCCGGAATCTCGATACCTTTGAGCTTCGCCGCGCGAACACGCAGGTCCGCCACAGGCTCGCCGCCGACTTCGCGCTGGTTTTCCAGGCTGATATCAGCCCCCATCAGACGCAGGATATCGATTACCCCGGTACGAGTCGGGTTGATGCCAACGTGCTCGAGCACCAGCTCGGAACCTTCGGCGATGGACGCAGCCACCAGGAAGAAGGCCGCCGAGGAAATATCCGCAGGCACCTCGATATGGGTCGCCTGCAGCTTGCCACCAGACTCGACCGAGGCCGTGGCGCCTTCGACCGCTACCGAGTAACCGAAACCACGCAGCATGCGCTCGGTGTGATCGCGGGTTGGCGCAGGCTCGGTCACCGTGGTCTTGCCCTCGGCGTACAGGCCAGCCAACAGCAGGCAGGACTTAACCTGGGCACTGGCCATCGGCATGGTGTAAGTCAGACCCTTGAGCTTGTGACCACCACGGATGGTCATCGGCGGACGCCCTTCCGCGGCAGTTTCAATCACTGCCCCCATCTCGCGCAGCGGATTGGCTACGCGGTTCATCGGACGCTTGGACAGCGAGGCATCGCCCGTCAGCACGCTATCGAAACTCTGCGCAGCCAGCAGGCCGGACAGCAGACGCATCGAAGTGCCGGAGTTGCCCAGATAGATCGGCCCCGGAGCCGGCTTCAGGCCATGCAGGCCAACGCCATGGATGGTCACGCGACCATGGTGCGGGCCTTCGATCACCACGCCCATGTCACGGAAAGCCTGCAGCGTCGCCAAGGCGTCTTCGCCCTCGAGGAAGCCTTCGACTTCGGTAGTACCTTCGGCCAGGGAGCCGAGCATGATCGAACGGTGAGAAATCGACTTGTCGCCCGGTACACGAATCCGCCCAGTCAGGCGGCCACCAGGATTTGCCAGGAAAATCAGGTTATTGGAGTTCATAGCGTCCACATAGGCCCGACGGGCCAGGATTTTACTGAAATGCTCGCGAGCAACCCGGGCGCGAGTGAATACGCCCAACAACTGGTGCCCATCCCCTGCATCGACCGCGTCGCGCAGGGCGTCGAGGTCGTTGCGAAATGTATCGAGTGTGCGCAGGACAGCTTCGCGATTGGCGAGAAAGATGTCGTGCCACATGACCGGATCGCTACCGGCGATTCTCGTGAAATCACGGAAACCGCCCGCAGCGTAGCGGAAGATGTCCAGATTTTCACTGCGCTTGGCCAACGAATCGACCAGACCGAAGGCCAGCAAATGCGGCAGGTGACTGGTTGCCGCCAGCACTTCATCGTGGCGCTCGACCTGCATGTGCTCGACATCGGCCCCCAGCTCTCGCCAGAGTTTGTCGACCACCGCCAGCGCTGCCGGGTCGGTCTGTTCCAGCGGTGTCAGGATCACCTTGTGGCGACGGAACAGCTGGTCATTGGAAGCTTCCACCCCGCTCTGCTCGGAGCCGGCAATCGGATGCCCCGGGACGAAGCGTGGTGGCATGCCGCCAAAAGCCTCGGTCGCCGCTCGCACCACATTGCCCTTGGCGCTGCCGACATCGGTCAGGATCGCCTGCCCCAGATCCATGCCGGCCAGAATCGCCAGCAGCTTTTCCATGGCCAGAATCGGTACCGCCAGCTGGATCACGTCAGCGCCCTGGCACGCCAGCGCCAGGTCTTCTTCGCAGCGATCCACCACACCCAGCTCAACGGCCAGCTTGCGCGATTGCGGATCGAGATCGACACCGACCACCTCGCGGCATACGCCACTTTCACGCAGGCCCTTGGCAAAGGAACCGCCAATCAGCCCCAGACCGACCACCACCAGGCGACCGATCATAGGCACCGCAGGTTGCACTGGAATGACATCAACCACGGGCCAGGACCTTGGCCAAAGCCTCGAGGAAACGGGTGTTCTCAGCCGGCAGGCCAATGGTCACGCGCAGGTGATTCGGCATGCCGTAGTTGGCCACCGGACGCACGATCACCCCTTCACGCAACAACCCCTGGAACACCGGCGCGGCAACCCGCCCGACGTCCACGGCGATGAAGTTGCCCCTGGAAAGGATCCAGCTCAGGCCCAGCTCCCGGAAGCCGGCTTCCAGCTGCTGCATGCCGGCCTCGTTCAGACGACGGCTCTCGGCCAGGTAATCGGCATCCTGCAGCGCTGCACAGGCCGCCGCCAGGGCCAGACTGTTGACGTTGAATGGCTGGCGAACGCGATTGAGCACGTCGGCAACGGTCGGAGTCGACAAGCCATAACCTACGCGCAACGCGGCCAGGCCGTAGGCCTTGGAGAAGGTTCGCGAAACCAGCAGGTTCGGATAAGCCGCCAGGAAATCCAGGCCATCCGGCAGGTCGCTGCCTTCGGCATATTCGATGTAAGCCTCGTCCAGCACCACCAGCACGTGCGCCGGTACGTCCTGGAGGAACTCGTCCAGCGCCTCGGCACTGAACCAGGTGCCGGTCGGGTTGTTCGGGTTGGCGATAAAGACCACCCGGGTATCGGCATCGATGGCCAGCAGCATGGCCGGCAGGTCATGCCCCCAGTCCTTGGCCGGAACCACACGGGCTTCGGCACCCACGGCCTGGGTAACGATCGGATAGACCGCAAAGGCGTGCTCGCTGAACACCGCATTCAGGCCAGGCGCCAGATAGGCACGGGCGACCAGCTCCAGAATGTCGTTGGAACCATTGCCCAGGGTGACCTGCGCCAGCTCGACGCCGCAGCGCTCGGCCAGCAGGGTCTTGAGCGCAAAACCATTGCCATCCGGATAGCGGGTCAGCTCGGCCAGCTCTTCGCGAATCGCCGCCAGCGCCTTGGGGCTGGCGCCCAGCGGGTTTTCATTGCTCGCCAGCTTGACGATTTTCGCCGGATCGATATCCAGCTCGCGTGCCAGTTCGTCCACGGGCTTGCCCGGAACGTAAGGCGAAAGTTGTTGCACGCCTGGCTGCGCCAGAGCGAGGAAGTCGCCACTCATTGTTAACGCCTCAGAGAACCGCTTTCGGGTAGGAACCCAGCACCTTGAGTGCCACTGCTTCCTGACTGATCTTTTCCAGCACACCCTTGATCAATGGATCGCGGTGGTGGCCGACGAAGTCGATGAAGAACACATAGGTCCACTTGCCGCTGCGCGAAGGCCGGGTTTCGATACGCGTCAGATCGATACCGTTGTCATGGAAAGGCACCAGCAGCTCATGCAGAGCGCCGGGCTTGTTGCTCATGGAAACGATGATCGAGGTCTTGTCGTCGCCGGTCGGCGGCACTTCCTGGTTGCCGATCATCAGGAAGCGCGTGGAGTTGTCCGGGCGATCCTCGATTTTCTCGGCCAGGCGGGTCAGGCCATACAGGCTCGCCGCCATGTCGCCGGCGATGGCCGCCGAGTTCCACTCGCCCTTGACCCGCTTGGCCGCCTCGGCGTTGCTGGAAACCGCAACCCGCTCGACATTCGGATAATGGGCATCCAGCCACTTGCGGCACTGCGCCAGGGACTGGGCATGGGAGTAGATGCGGCTGATGCTGTCGGTCTTGGTGTTTTCACCGACCAGCAGATGATGGTGGATACGCAGCTCGACCTCGCCGCAGATCACCATGTCGTGCTCCAGGAAACTGTCGAGGGTGTGGTTGACCGCACCCTCGGTGGAGTTTTCCACAGGCACCACACCAAAGTTCACCGCACCCGCCGCCACCTCACGGAACACTTCGTCGATCGCCGCCATCGGCTTGCTGATCACCGCGTGACCGAAGTGCTTCATGGCCGCAGCCTGGGTGAAGGTGCCCTCCGGACCGAGGTAAGCCACTTTCAGCGGCTGTTCGAGCGCCAGGCAGGACGACATGATTTCACGGAACAGCCGCGCCATCTCTTCGTTGCCCAACGGCCCCTGGTTGCGCTCCATCACCCGCTTGAGCACCTGAGCTTCACGCTCAGGACGATAGAACACCGGCACTTCGCCTTCGGCCAGCGAGGCCATCTTTACTCGCGCGACTTCCTGGGCGCAGCGCGCGCGCTCACTGATCAACTCCAGGACTTTCTCGTCCAGAGCGTCAATGCGCAGGCGCAGTGCCTTGAGTTCTTGCTCAGACATTAGCCGTGTTCCTTCTCGAACTCTGCCATGTACGCCACCAGCGCATTGACCGCATTGATGTCGACGGCGTTGTAGATGGAGGCCCGCATGCCGCCTACCGAACGGTGACCCTTGAGGTTCAACAGGCCACGCGCGTCGGCGCCGGCCAGGAATGGCTTGTCCAGACGGTCATCGGCCAGGCGGAACGGTACGTTCATCCACGAGCGGTCCGACTTGTTGATCGGGTTGCTGTACAGGCCGCTGGCATCGATGAAGTCGTACAGGGTGCGCTGCTTGACGTCATTGAGCTTGGCGATGGCTTCCACCCCGCCCTGCTCCTTGAGCCACTCGAACACCAGACCGGACAGGTACCAGGCCAGGGTCGGCGGAGTGTTGTACATCGAGCCGTTATCCGCCGCGACCTTGTAGTCGAGCATGGTCGGGCACAGCGAACGCGCGCGACCCAGCAGGTCCTCGCGCACGATATTGACCAGGATGCCGCTCGGGCCGATGTTTTTCTGCGCACCGGCATAGATCATGCCGAAGCGGGAGATATCCACAGGGCGCGAGAGGATGTCGGAAGACATGTCGGCCACCAGCGGAACGTCGCCGGTTTCCGGGATCCACTGGAATTCCAGGCCGCCAATGGTTTCGTTCGGCGCGTAGTGCACATAGGCCGCGTCTTTCGACAGCTGCCATTCGTTCTGGCCAGGGATGGCGAAGTAATCGTAGGGCTTGGCGGTGGCGGCCACATTGACATGGCCGTAGCGCGAGGCTTCTTCAATGGCCTTCTGCGACCAGATACCGGTGTCGATATAGTCGGCAGTGCCATCTTCCGGCAACAGGTTCAGTGGAATCTGAGCAAATTGCTGGCTGGCGCCGCCTTGCAGAAACAGCACTTTATAGTTCGAGGGGATATTCAGCAGATCACGCAGATCCTGCTCGGCCTTGGTGGCGATGGAGACGAACTCATCGCTGCGATGGCTCATCTCCATGACCGACAGGCCCTTGCCATGCCAATCCAGCAATTCGGCCTGGGCACGCAACAGGACAGCTTCAGGTAGCGCAGCGGGACCTGCGCAGAAGTTATAGGCTCGTTTGCTCACATCCACTCTCGCTATGCATTCACGGTAGCGGACAGAGCAAACACTCTGCCCTGCTACGATTTATTTAGTCTTGCGACTCTTCTTCGCCTGCGGCGTCAGCCTGCTGACCTTCGACGGCATCATCCGAGTCAGTCGCCGCATCCAGCACGGCGCCCTCGAGCACCTCGCCATCTTCGTCTTCCAATTCGTCGCCTTCGACTTCGGACGGCTCCTGAACCCGCTCCAGGCCTACCAGCGTTTCGTCGTTGGCCAGCTTGATCAAGGTCACGCCCTGGGTGTTACGGCCCAGGCTGGACACTTCGTCGACCCGGGTGCGCACCAGGGTGCCCTGGTCGGAAATCAGCATGATTTCCTCGCCGTCGAGCACCTGAACCGCGCCGACCAGACGGCCGTTACGCTCGTTGCTGACCATGGCGATAACGCCCTGACCGCCACGCTTGTACTCAGGGAACTCGGTGATCGCCGTACGCTTGCCATAACCACGCGCCGAAGCGGTGAGAATCTGGCTGCCTTCTTCCGGGATCAGCATGGAGATCAGCTTCTGCCCTTCCGGCAGACGCATGCCGCGCACACCGCGGGCGGTACGGCCCATGGCACGAACGTCGGATTCCTTGAAGCGAGTCACCTTGCCACCATCGGAGAACAGCATGACTTCGCGCTCGCCATCGGTGATCGCGGCGGAAATCAGCACATCGCCCTCGTCCAGTTCCAGCGCGATCAGACCGACGCTGCGCTGACGGCTGAAGGATTCCAGCGGGGTCTTCTTCACGGTGCCGTTGGCGGTCGCCATGAAGATGTAGTGACCTTCGGTGTATTCCTCGACCGGCAGCATGGTGGTGATGTACTCACCGTCATCCAGCGGCAGCAGGTTGACCAGCGGACGGCCGCGGGCGGCACGGGAAGCTTCTGGAATTTCGTAGGTTTTCAGCCAGTAGACCTTGCCCTTGCTGGAGAACAGCAACAGCGTGGTGTGACTGTTGGCCACCAGCAGGTGAGCGATGTAGTCCTCATCCTTGACGCCGGTCGCCGACTTGCCTTTACCGCCACGACGCTGGGCCTGGTACGCAGCCAGCGGCTGGGTCTTGGCATAACCGCCGTGGGAAATGGTCACGACGCGTTCTTCTTCCGGAATCATGTCGCCCAGGGTCAGGTCGAGACGGGCATCGAGGATCTCGGTACGGCGCACATCGCCGTATTCGGCGCGAATCACTTCCAGCTCTTCGCGGATCACTTCCATCAGGCGCGTGGCGCTGTTGAGGATGCGGATCAGCTCGCCGATCTGGTTGAGGATCTCCTGGTACTCGGCCAGCAGTTTTTCATGCTCGAGGCCGGTCAGGCGGTGCAGACGCAGTTCCAGGATGGCCTGTGCCTGCTCTGGCGACAGGAAGTACTTGCCGTCGCGCAGACCGTATTGCGGATCGAGGTTCTCCGGACGGCAGGAATCCGCGCCGGCGCGCTCGACCATGGTCATCACCGCGCTGGATTCCCAAGGCGTGCTGACCAGCGCTTCCTTGGCTTCCGACGGGGTCGGCGAGGCCTTGATCAGGGCGATGACCGGGTCGATGTTCGACAGGGCAACGGCCTGGCCTTCGAGAATGTGGCCACGTTCACGGGCCTTGCGCAGTTCGAACACGGTGCGGCGGGTCACCACTTCACGGCGGTGACGCACGAAGGCTTCCAGCAGGTCCTTCAGGTTGAGGATCCGCGGACGACCGTCGATCAGCGCAACGATGTTGATACCGAACACGCTCTGCAGCTGGGTCTGGGCGTAGAGGTTGTTGAGGATCACCTCCGGCACTTCGCCACGGCGCAGCTCGATCACCACGCGCATACCGTCCTTGTCGGACTCGTCGCGCAGTTCGGTGATGCCTTCGAGTTTCTTCTCCTTGACCAGCTCGGCGATCTTCTCGATCAGGCGCGCCTTGTTCAGCTGGTAAGGCAGCTCGGTGATGACGATCTGCTGACGGCCACCGACCTTGTCGATGTCCTCGATGATCGAGCGGGCACGCATGTAAATGCGCCCGCGACCGGTACGGTAGGCTTCGATGATGCCTTCGCGACCGTTGATGATCGCCGCGGTCGGGAAGTCCGGGCCCGGGATGTGCTGCATCAGCTCATCGACGGTCAGCTCCGGGTTGTCGATCAGCGCCAGGCAACCGTCGATGACTTCGCCGAGGTTGTGCGGCGGAATGTTGGTCGCCATGCCCACGGCGATACCGCTGGAGCCGTTGACCAGCAGGTTGGGGATCTTGGTCGGCATGACCGCGGGGATCAGCTCGGTGCCGTCGTAGTTCGGCACCCAGTCCACGGTTTCCTTGTGCAGGTCGGCCAGCAGCTCGTGCGCCAGCTTGGTCATGCGCACTTCGGTGTATCGCATGGCCGCCGCGTTGTCGCCGTCGACCGAACCGAAGTTACCCTGGCCGTCTACCAGCAGGTAGCGCAGGGAGAATGGCTGGGCCATACGAACGATGGTGTCGTACACCGCGGTATCACCGTGCGGGTGATACTTACCGATCACGTCACCGACAACACGGGCAGATTTCTTGTACGGCTTGTTCCAGTCGTTACCGAGCTCGCTCATCGCGTACAGCACACGCCGGTGCACGGGCTTCAAGCCATCGCGCGCATCAGGCAGTGCCCGCCCGACGATTACGCTCATCGCGTAGTCGAGATAGGACTGTTTCAGCTCGTCTTCGATATTGACCGGGAGGATTTCTTTGGCCAGTTCGCCCATGAGAAGCCTGATTCCTTTTTCTGGTGAAACTTCGTCACATCCATATGGGACGAACGAAGCTCGCCGCTGCAGGCCTAGTGCCATGCACCGACTTACGACAAATCAACAAGTTATGCCATGGATTTGCGCAGTGAAGGCGGTCACTTCGGACCACCTTGGAAACCGCCGGATGTTATCACAATCGCTGCCACGCACCTATCCCCCTGATGCGCATGGAGCATAGTTAGTTGACCGGTGACAGGCTGATAAGAGACGAGAGAAGCTCAGAGACAGATTTCGCACTTAAATGCGGATTTTTTCCTGGACTAACGGCCACCCTACGGCAGCCATCAGCGAAAACTTTTGCAAAATGCCCTCAATGCAGGCGCTTGCGGCACATCAATTGGGTCATTTTCGCGGTGTCGGGACGCTCGACTATGCCTTTCTCGGTGACGATGGCGTCGATCAGGTCCGCCGGGGTGACGTCGAATACCGGGTTGTAGGCCTCCACATCCGCCCCTACCCGCTTGCCGCCGAGCTCGAGCAGCTCCTTGCCATCACGCTCCTCGATCGGAATGTCGTCGCCGCTGGCCAGAGCCATGTCGATGGTCGAGCTCGGCGCGACCACCATGAAACGCACGCCGTGGTGCATCGCATTGACCGCCAGCTGGTAGGTGCCGATCTTGTTCGCCACGTCGCCATTGGCGGTAATGCGGTCGGCACCGACGATCACCCAGGTCACGCCCTTGGTTTTCATGATATGCGCGGCAGCGGAGTCAGCATTCAAGGTCACCGGGATGCCTTCGTTGGCCAGTTCCCAGGCGGTCAGCCGCGAGCCTTGCAGCCAGGGACGGGTTTCATTGGCATACACCCGCTCGACCATGCCCTCGATAAAGGCCCCGCGAATCACCCCCAGGGCCGTGCCGAAACCGCCGGTCGCCAGGGCACCGGTGTTGCAGTGGGTCAGGATGGCCTGGGCATTGCCCTGATGCCTGCGGATCAAGTCGACACCCAGCTGGGCCATGGTCAGGTTGGCTTCGCGGTCGCTCTCATGGATGGCCAGGGCTTCCGCTTCCAGCAGCGCCAACGGGTCGGCGTGGTCCTTGAGGCGTTCCAGGCGTTCACGCATGCGGTTCAGCGCCCAGAACAGGTTGACCGCGGTCGGGCGCGAATCGGCGAGCAGCGCGAAGTCTTCTTCCATCGCCGCCTGCCAGTCGCCACCGGCGGCAAAACGCGCGCGCGCCGCCAGGACCACTCCATAGGCGGCGCTAATGCCGATCGCCGGCGCACCCCGCACTACCATTTCGCGAATGGCCTGTGCGACGCCGGCCGCGCTGGTGTAGGCGATCCAGCTTTCTTCGAAGGGCAAAATACGCTGATCGAGCAGATACAGGGCGTCATCCCGCCAATCGATGGCCTTCACCTTCTCCGCAGCCAACAGTCGATCGCGCATCCCTCACCCCGCACTCATGAACAAAAGCCGCCGATTATAGCGATCCCCCGGCGAAGACGCTCGGGTATACTTCGCCATCCTCCACAAACGCCCTGGAACCGATCTTCGATGCCGAACCCTGTCGTTGCGCTCGACCTACTCCTGTTGCCGACCTGGCTGGTGCCTGTTGAACCGGCCGGCGTGGTGCTCAAGGAGCACGGCCTGGGTATCCGCGACGGGCGCATCGTGTTCATCGGCCCGCGTGCCGACGCCTTGAAGCTGCAGGCTGCCGAGGTCCGCGAGCTGCCCGGCATGTTGCTCAGCCCCGGCCTGATCAATGCCCATGGTCACGCGGCGATGACCCTGTTCCGCGGCCTGGCCGACGATCTGCCGCTGATGACCTGGCTGGAAAACCACATCTGGCCCGCCGAAGCCAAATGGGTAGATGAAGCCTTCGTCCGCGACGGTACCGACCTGGCCATCGCCGAACAGCTCAAAGGCGGGATCACCTGCTTTTCCGACATGTACTTCTTCCCGAAGGTGGCCAGCGAGCGCGTGCACAACAGCGGCATTCGGGCGCAGATCGCCATTCCGATCCTCGACTTTCCGATCCCGGGCGCCCATAGCGCCGACGAGGCCATCCGCCAGGGCGTCGAGCTGTTCAGCGACCTCAAGCATCATCCGCACATCAAGATCACCTTCGGCCCCCACGCGCCCTATACGGTCGGCGACGAAAACCTGGAGAAGATCCGGATCATTGCCGAAGAACTCGATGCCTCGATCCATATGCATGTCCATGAAACCGCCTTCGAGGTGGAGCAGGCCGTCGCCCGGCACGGCGAGCGGCCCTTGGCCCGCCTGGCGCGCCTGGGCCTGCTCGGGCCGCGCTTCCAGGCCGTACACATGACCCAAATCAGCGATGACGACCTGGCTTTGCTGGTAGAAACCAACAGCAATGTCATTCATTGCCCGGAGTCGAACCTGAAACTGGCCAGCGGCTTCTGCCCGGTGGAACGGCTGTGGCAGGCTGGCGTCAATGTTGCAGTAGGCACCGATGGGGCCGCCAGCAACAACGACCTGGACCTGCTCGGCGAAACCCGTACTGCCGCACTGCTAGCCAAGGCCGTGGCAGGCTCTGCCACTGCCCTGAATGCTCACCAGGCGCTGCGCATGGCCACCCTAAACGGCGCGCGAGCCCTGGGCCTGGAGAGCGAGATCGGCTCGCTGGAACTCGGCAAGGCCGCGGACCTGGTGGCCTTCGACCTGTCCGGCCTGGCGCAGCAACCGATCTACGACCCGGTTTCGCAGCTTATATATGCCACCGGCCGCGATTGCGTGAAACACCTTTGGGTCGCCGGCAAGCAATTGCTCGACGACCGGCGCCTGACGCGCCTGGACGAACAACAGCTGCATGCCACGGCGACAGCCTGGGGCCGGCGTATCAGCGGCCATACCGAATAGCAGGAACCCTCGAGCCCCGGCTCGAGACCGACAGCAAGCATTTTCCAGATTCAGAGGATTACCCATGAGTAACGTCGACCACGCCGAAATCGCCAAATTCGAAGCCCTCGCCCATCGCTGGTGGGACCGCGAGAGCGAATTCAAGCCGCTGCACGATATCAACCCGCTGCGGGTCAACTGGATTGACGAGCGCGTCAACCTGGCCGGCAAGAAAGTCCTCGACGTCGGTTGCGGCGGCGGCATCCTCAGCGAAGCCATGGCCCAGCGCGGCGCCACGGTAACCGGTATCGACATGGGCGAGGCCCCGCTGGCGGTGGCACAGCTGCATCAACTGGAATCCGGGGTGAACGTCGAATACCGGCAGATCACCGCCGAAGCCCTGGCCGAGGAAATGCCCGAGCAGTTCGACGTCGTCACCTGCCTGGAAATGCTCGAGCACGTACCGGATCCGTCCTCGGTGATCCGCGCCTGCTTCCGCATGGTCAAGCCCGGCGGCCAGGTGTTCTTCTCCACCATCAACCGCAATCCGAAGGCCTACCTGTTCGCCATCATCGGCGCCGAATACATCATGAAGCTGCTGCCGCGCGGCACCCATGACTTCAAGAAATTCATCCGTCCTTCCGAACTGGGCGCCTGGAGCCGCGACGCCGGCCTGACCGTCAAGGACATCATCGGCCTGACCTACAACCCGCTGACCAAGCACTACAAGCTGGCCGCCGACGTCGACGTCAACTACATGATCCAGACCCTGCGAGAGGAATAAGCCCATGCGTATCAGAGCAGTTCTTTTCGACATGGACGGCACCCTGCTCGACACCGCGCCGGACTTCATCGCCATCTGCCAGGCCATGCGCGCCGACCGCGGCCTGGCGCCGATCGCGGACAAGCACATCCGTGACGAAATCTCCGGCGGCGCCCGGGCGATGGTGGCCGTCACCTTCTCGATGGACCCGGAGTCCCCGGGCTTCGAGGAGCTGCGCCTGGAGTTCCTGGAGCGCTACCTCAAGCATTGCGCGGTGCACAGCAAGCTGTTCGACGGCATGGCCGAGCTGCTGGCCGATATCGAGAAGGCCAACCTGATCTGGGGCGTGGTCACCAACAAGCCGGTGCGCTTTGCCGAGCCGATCATGCAGCAGCTGGGCCTGGCGGAACGTTCCGCCCTGCTGATCTGCCCGGATCACGTGAAGAACAGCAAACCCGATCCGGAGCCGTTGATCCTGGCGTGCAAGATGCTCGACCTCGACCCGGCCAGCGTACTGTTCGTCGGCGACGACCTGCGCGACATCGAGTCGGGCCGCGATGCCGGCACCAAGACCGCCGCCGTGACCTACGGTTACATCCATCCGGACGACAATCCCAAGCACTGGGGCGCCGACGTGGTGGTCGACCATCCACTGGAACTGCGCCAGGTCCTGGATCAGGCGCTGTGCAGCTGCTGATCGGCCCAGGCTTTCGCTTCTGATTTCCCGAGGTTTTTATGTTTGATTATTCCGCCCGCCCCGAACTGCTCAAGGACCGGGTCATCCTGGTCACCGGCGCCGGTCGTGGCATTGGTGCCGCTGCCGCCAAGACCTACGCCGCCCACGGCGCCACCGTACTGCTGCTAGGCAAGACCGAAGCCAACCTGACCCAGGTCTACGACGAGATCGAAGCCGCTGGCCATCCTCAGCCGGTGGTGATTCCGTTCAACCTGGAAACCGCCCTGCCGCACCAGTACGACGAACTGGCCGCCATGGTCGAGGCCGAATTCGGCCACCTCGATGGCCTGCTGCACAACGCCTCGATCATTGGTCCGCGCACGCCGCTGGAACAACTGTCGGGCGAGAACTTCATGCGCGTGATGCAAGTCAACGTCAACGCCATGTTCATGCTGACCAGCACTCTGCTGCCGCTGCTCAAACTGTCCCAGGACGCCTCGGTGGTGTTCACCTCCAGCAGCGTTGGCCGCAAGGGCCGTGCCTACTGGGGCGCCTATGGCGTTTCGAAGTTCGCCACCGAAGGCCTGATGCAAACCCTGGCCGACGAAGTCGACGGCGTCGCACCGGTACGCGCCAACAGCGTCAATCCGGGCGCTACCCGCACCAGCATGCGCGCCCAGGCCTACCCGGGGGAGAACCCGAGCAACAACCCGGCCCCCGACGAGATCATGCCGGTCTACCTGTACCTCATGGGGCCGGACAGTGCCGGGATCAACGGCCAGGCATTCGACGCTCAGTAATCCTTTCTTTGGCCGCGGCGGAATACCGTCGCGGCACTCCTTTCCCGCCAGCCTCAACTCTGTCATCGCCAGACAAATGCCACCCTTGGCCACGCCAAGATTCGGCACTGCCAGCCAACCCGCTGAATTCAAACGTGTTTTATTCAGATGACGCGAATGGCACGACTTTCGCTCTGATCTGCCTCGGATACGCGGCGTACTGGCGAAACTCGGCGGCGATCGGGTCGGGGCTTATAACGGACCGTAAAGCGGATTAGACTGTGGGCACTTTGTCCTGCGGGACTGATGGAACAGTATGACGTGCAGCCCTGTGCCGCTCTCACCCAGCCAGTAAGACTGCATTACGTGCTCAGGGGGGCTCACGCCATATGAAAACACCGACCCAGACCAACGCAATTGACTTCGATAGCGCCAAATTGCAACGCCTGGGCTTTGGCCAGCAGTCACCACTCCTGCAACGCCCGGTCAGCCTGGCCCAGTTGCGCCAGCAACTGAGCCTGCAATTACAGACCAGCCTGGAACCGCAACGCATTCTCGGCCTGTTCTTTCGCGAAACCCAACGCCTTGTGCCCCTGGATGCCCTGGTTTACCAGCACAAGCCCAGCGACCTGCGCCTGGAGTTCGGCCAGCGCGGCCACCACTCCATCAGCTACAGCCTGAGCCATGAAGGCGAGTCCATGGGCGAGTTGGTGTTTCGGCGCAATCAGCGTTTCAGCGACCAGGAACAGGGGCATCTGGAATCCCTGCTGTCCGCCCTGCTTTACCCGATGCGCAATGCCCTGCTCTATCGGGCCGCGACCCGTAGCGCCCTGCGCGATCCCTTGACCGATACCGGCAACCGGATCGCCATGGACCAGACGCTGCAACGGGAAATTGAAATGGCCCGCCGCCACCTGCACCCGCTGTCGCTGCTGATGCTGGATATCGATCACTTCAAGAGAATCAACGACAGCCACGGCCACAGCGCCGGCGATGAAGTGCTCAAGGCTGTTGCCGCGGCCATCAAGGCGCAGTTGCGCAACGTCGACATGGTGTTTCGTTTTGGTGGCGAGGAGTTCCTGATCCTGCTGTCCAACACCGGCCGCGATGCCGCCGCCATGGTGGGGGAACGGCTGCGCCAGGCAGCTCAGGCCAAGGATTACTGGGCGGATGGCACATTGATCGAGCTGACGGTCAGCCTGGGTTGCTCGACCCTGCTGCCGGGGGAGTCAGCCGAGAGCCTGCTGCGCCGTGCGGACAGTGCGCTGTACGTGGCCAAGCGCGAAGGTCGCAACCGCCTGGCGATGGCTGGCTGAGAGCATGGCTGGGGCCGCCTCCATCGGAGGCCGCCACTCAACCTTCGACCAGCGCCATCCGCTCACGGGCTGCCGGGGTCTTTTCCTGTTGCATGCAACGCTCCAGGAACAGGTACATGTAGTCATAACTCTTGCAGATCGCCTGGCGTAGTTCGCCCTGCAAGGCTTTGCTCGGCTTCGTGCCGGCCAGGGTGCAGATGATTTCCAGCGCCTCCCAAGGATGCGCATCGTCGTACTGGGCATGCATCTTCAGCCACTTCATCGCCCGCTTGCGCTCTTCCTCGGGAAAGGCCGCCGCATACACGCCGTTGGAGCAGACCAGCGCCGACCATTCACCCGTCGCCCCCTCGATTGCATAGTTAGTGGCGGCAATCGCCACGATCAGCGAGTCGGCGGAGCTGGTGTGCCAGCACCAATGACTCAAGGCATGCAGCTCCGGAGGGACCTGCTGCGCCTGCAGGTCTTCCAGGCTCACGCCATGGGCGCGGCTCCAGTTCACCCAATAATCGGCATGATTGAGCTCGACCCGAATATTGCGCATCAGCCAGCGCCGCGCCATGTCCTCACCGGGGTGACGGGCAAAACGGGTCTTGGTCAGGTTCTGCGCCATGTACAGGGCGAATTGCTCGACAACCGGCCAGCCGCCGATCAGGTACTGGCGCATGGTCTTGTTGCTGAGCTTGTTGTCGCGCATGCGCTGGTAGAGTTCGTGGTCGACCACGCGGCGCTTGCTCTCGCTGCAATCCTGGATCAGCTGCTGGGCCCAGGCCGGATAGCTTGCAGCGTCCATGAGCGGACCGGTTCTGTTGAATGCGTCGATCACTGTCGGGGCTCCTTTTGATGGTGATGGTACGGATCAGCGAGAGATTCAACGGAACGTGCCAGGAGCCTTGAATAACAGAGGCTGTGGTCGTGAAGGCCGACACTGCAGGCTGTCGCAGGTAAAGAGTTGCGGGCGCTCGATCAGGTAGCCCTGAGCGTAATCCACGCCAATCTCCAACAATGCCTGCTCAATCTGCGGTGTTTCGACAAACTCGGCAATCGTGCGTTTGCCCATCACATGACCGATATGGTTGATCACCTCGACCATCGCGCGATTGATCGGGTCGTCCAGCATATCCTTTACGAAACTTCCATCGATCTTGAGGAAGTCTACAGGCAAATGTTTGAGATAAGCGAATGACGACATTCCCGCGCAAAAGTCGTCCAACGAGAAATGGCAGCCCAAGCCCTTGAGCTCGTTGATAAATCGAATCGCACTACCGAGATTGGAGATAGCGCTGGTCTCGGTGATTTCAAAACAAATCAGGTCCGGTGGCACGCCATGGACGATGAACTGCTCGCGCAGGAAATCCAGGAAGGCCTCGTCACCGATGGTCGCGCCCGACAGATTGATCGCACACATCGCCAGGGGCCCTTCGCGCTCCTCGCGGATGCATTCGGCGATGATCTTGAACACATTTTCCACCACCCAACGGTCCAGAGAGGTCATCAGGCCGTAACGCTCGGCGGCCGGGATGAAGCTGTCGGGCAGGATCATCCGCCCGGCCTCGTCGTGCAGGCGCAGGAGAATCTCGATATGCCCGCCGAGCCGGTCCACATGACCCAGGGCGGCTATTTCCTGGGCATAGAGACAGAAGCGGTTTTCCTCCAGGGCCATGTGCAGGCGCTGGACCCAGGCCATTTCACCGAACCGCAGGGACAGCTCCGAATCGTCCGCGTGATAGACCTGGACCCGGTTGCGCCCTTTCTCCTTGGCCATGTAGCACGCCATGTCCGCGGCCCGCAGCGAGGCTTCGAGGGTGGTCGGGGTTTGCGCCACGTGCACCAGGCCGATGCTGACCGTGGTGACGAAGGGCCGGCCCTTCCAGACAAAATGCAGGTTCTGCACCGTCTGGCGCAGGCCCTCGGCGATCTTTTCCGCCGCTTCCGGCGAGCAGTTCTCCAATAGGATGCCGAACTCGTCGCCACCCAGGCGCGCCAGGGTATCGCCCTCGCGCAGGCCCGACTGGAGCAAGGCGCAGATATGCCGGAGCAGCTCGTCCCCTGCCGCATGGCCGCAGGTGTCGTTGACCAGCTTGAACTGGTCCAGGTCGAGGAACATCAGCGCATGCCGCCCCGGTTGCCGGCTCAGGTTGTGCAGCGCCTGTTCCAGGCGGTATTCGAACTCGCGACGGTTCGCCAGGCCGGTCAAGGCATCGTGGGTCGCCTGCCAGGACAGATTGGCGATGTACTGGCGCTCCTGGGTCATGTCGTGCAGCACCAGCACCGTGCCGCTGACCTTGCCGGCGTTCTGGATAGGCGCGCCGACCAGGGTCACCGACACCGTGCTGCCGTCCAGGCGCTGGATCAGCTTCGAGTGCTCGCTGCCGCCACTGAGCTGGCCGCTGAGGATGTGCTCGATCAGGGTGAAACCGTCGGCCTGGGCATTTTCGTCCAGCAGGTTGAACAAAGCCGCCAGCGGCAGCCCCACGGCCTGCTCGGCCTTCCAGTGGGTCATTTCCTCGGCGGCCGGGTTCATGTAGGCGATGGCGCCGTCCACGTCGGTGGTGATGACGCCGTCGCCAATGGATTGCAGGGTGATCTGCGCCCGCTCCTTTTCCAGCTGCAGGGCACTGGCGAACTCATGACGCTGGGTCAGCAGCTTATGGGTGCGCAGCAGCGCCAGGACAATCAGCCCCAGGGCGGTGGCCAGGTTGGTGATCAGCAACAGCCGCAGAATCACCCGCGACCCCTCGCCCAACGCATCGCTGAAGGCCTTGGCCGCGGGCGTCACGCCATCGTTGATGGCGAAAATCTGGTTTTTCCAGTGCTGGATATCGGCTTCGGAGGCCTGGTCGCTGGTAATGCCGCGGTGCATTTCATGGGCTACGTTATCGAGCTGCACCAGATAGCTGTCGCCCACGGTCCACAGGTCAATGGCTTTTTCCAGGTAGCTGAAATGGCGGAAGTTCAGGTACAGCCAGATCACACTGTCGCTGTCGTCGGGGTGGTTGCCGCCCTTGAGGATCCCCGCCCGCGCGGCCTTCAGGTCAGGCGGCTGCTGATCCAGGGCAACACGCAGCTCATGCCCGCCCTGGGGCACGGCAATGGCGTTCTGGTACTTCAGGAAGATCGACTCGTCGCGGCTGTCGGCGTAGAGATTGAGGTAGTAGATGGCGTCCTTCTGGCCCTTGGACCAAAGGCTCTCTCCGGCAACGTAGCCACGTACCGCCGAAAGGACATATAAGCTGAGGCCCCCCAGCAGCGCTTGAAACAACACCACCGCAATAAATGGCCAGACGATGCCCAATAGCCGTGGCGTTCCGAGAGTCCGCTTTTGCTTCATGAGGTCCCTTGCATAAGCACTGCCAGATGAACACCCGAGAAAATACCGCTCCTGACAGCACAGACTAGGCTAATTTCCGCGGCTTCGAACGCACAGACCGCGACGTTCAAGCACGATGCCGGTCGAGACACGACAGGGCCGTGCCCCAGGAGGGTCATTTCCACCAGGGAATTCAAGCACTAAGCACAGAAAACCAGATAAAACTCAAGGTCGTTGGACTTGCTGCAAATGCCCGTAAAGCTTGGCGTAAAGGCCGCCGTCGGCAATTAGCTGCTGATGGTCGCCATCTTCGGCAATCTGCCCGCCATCGAACACCAGAACCCGATCCGCCTGTTTTACCGCGGACAGGCGGTGGGCAATGATCAGGGTGGTCCGGCCGTGGAGGAAACGGGTCAGTGCCTGGTGCAGGTTGTACTCGGTGGCGGCGTCCAGGGCGGAGGTGGCTTCGTCGAGAATCACCACCTTGGGTTCGGCCAGGACCATCCGCGCGATCGCCAGGCGCTGGCGCTGGCCACCGGACAGACGCACGCCGGAGCGACCGACCACACTGTCCAGGCCGTTGGCCAGGGCGCGGACCGTCGAGTCCAGCTGGGCAATCTCCAGCGCCCGCCAGCAGGCTTCGTCGCTGCGCTCGCGGCCCATGGTCAGGTTGGCGCGAATGCTGTCGTTGAACAGCGCCGGATGCTGCAACACCACCGCCACGTTTTCGCGCAGGGTTTCCAGACCGATTTCCTGCTGGGTCTTGCCGCCAAAACGAATCACACCCGCCTGCGGTGTATAGAGCCCCAGCAACAGCTGCACCAGGGTACTTTTACCGCCGCCACTGGCGCCGACTATCGCCACCTTCTCCCCCGGCTCGATCGACAGGTTCATCTGGTCCAGCACCGGTTCGTCGCCGTAACCGAAGCTCAGGCCGCTGACTTCGATCCCCACGGTCTCGCGCCCCTGGAACGGGTCGACACCGCCGGCATATTGCGGCTCGTCGGCCCGCGACAGCAGCTCGTTGATGCGCGACAGCGCGCCACCGGCAGCGTAGTAGGCGTATTGCAGGTTCAGCAGTTGCTCCACCGGGCCGATCATGAACCACAGGTAGCTGAACACGGCCAGCATCTGGCCGATGGACAGGTCGGAAAACAGCACGGTAAGCATGGCCGCCGCGCGGAAGATATCGATCCCGAACTGGAACAGCAGCCCGCTGGCGCGATTGGAGGCGTCGCTCTTCCATTGCGAAGCCATCGCGTAATCCCGCACATCCTGGGCACGCCGGCCGAGGCGGCCGAGGAAAAAGCCCTGGCGGTTGCCGGCACGCACTTCCTGGATCGCATCCAGGGTTTCGGTCAACGCCTGGGTGAAGCGCGAGGTGCTGTCGTTCTCGAGCTTCTTCAGGTGCTTGACCCGCTTGCCCAACTGCACCGTGGCGTAGATCACCAGGGGGTTGAACAGCAAAATCAGCAGCGCCAGTTGCCAGTGCATCCACATCAGGATGCCCGAGGTACCCACCAGCGTGAGCATGGCCACCAGAAAACGGCTGAGGGTCTCGCCGACAAACTTGTCGAGGGTGTCGAGGTCGGTGACCAGGTGAGTCGTCACCGTGCCGCTGCCCAGGCTTTCGTACTCGCCCAGGGAAATGCGCTTGAGGCGCTCGATCAGCCGCAGGCGGATGCGATAGACGATGTCCTTGGCCAACCCGGCGAACAACCGGGCCTGCAGCACGTTGAACAGCAGCGCCGAGCACCGCAGCATCAGGGTGATCAGCAACATCAGGCCGATGTAGCCGGCGGCGCTCTGCCAACCCGCGGGCAAGGCGTGGTTCATCACCTTCAGCGCGGCATCGCCATGCCCCAGCAGCACTTCATCCACCAACAGCGGCAGCAGCAATGGGATAGGCACGCTGCACAGCGTCGCCAGAACGGCCACGCCGTTGGCGATCCACAGGGCTTTTTTATGCTGCAGTGCCAGCCGGCGGACTTCCGCCCAGCTCAGGCGATCGGCGGGTTCCGGCGCTTGTGGATCACGAACCAGATCACGCACAGGCGGCACGCTCCAGCCAGCGGCCGAGCAATGGAGCAAGCTCACTCAAGGGCTGGTAGCCATTGGTCAACAACGCCAGCTGGCCATTGCGTTCGGCCAGCATGGTCGGGAAGCCGGCGATCCCCAGGTCCTGGACCCAGGTGAAGTCGGCGGCGGTGGCAGCATGCTGTTCAGCGCGATCGAACGCCTCGGCGAACTCGATACGCGGCACGCCCGCCTCTTCCGCCAGCTCCACCAGGACGCTGGCGCGAGTGACGTCACGGCCTTCGACGTAAAAGGCCTGCTGGATCAGTCGCAAAAGCTTCCAGGCGCAATCCGGCGCCAGGCTGCGCGCCGTCACGATGGCGCGGCACGCAGGCTCGGTGTCATAGACAAAACCGTCGGGCAAGGCGCCCTCGAATTTGAACGGCTGGCCGGTGGCCTCGGTGACCGCCTGCCAGTGTTCGATGATGTAGCGGCGGGTGGTCGGCTCCAGTGCCGCGCCACTGCCGGTGCGCAGGCCGCCCACCACCAGATGCAACTCGACGCCCGCTGCGCGCGCCTGCTCGACCAGGGCCTCGGCCACCGGAGCGAAGCCCCAGCACCACGAACACATAGGGTCCATCACATAGAGCAGGCGGGCAGACATGGCTCAGGCCTCGGAAGAAGATTGCTTGTAGTTGTAACCGATCGGGTGCGGCATGTTGCGAGCCTTGGCCAGTTCAATCTGCTTCTGCCGGTCGATGGCGCTGCGGCGGGTTTTCTCGCTCAGCGAGTCCCAGCAATGCGGGCAGCTGATACCCGGTACATAGTGCTCGCTGGCGCGATCTTCGACGCTTACCGGCGTGCGGCAGGCATGACATTGATCGTAGTCGCCTTCGCTGAGGTCGTGGCGCACGGTCACCCGATTATCGAAGACGAAGCAGTCGCCCTGCCACTTGCTCTCCTGCTGCGGCACCTCTTCGAGGTACTTGAGGATGCCACCCTTGAGGTGGAAGACCTCGCCGAAACCTTCGCTGAGCATGTAGCTCGAAGCTTTCTCGCAACGAATGCCGCCGGTGCAGAACATCGCGACCTTCTTGTGCTTGCTCGGGTCGAAGTTGGCTTTGATGTAGTCGGGGAACTCGCGAAAACTGGTGGTCTTCGGGTCGATGGCGCCTTCGAAGGTGCCGATCGACACTTCGTAGTCGTTGCGGGTGTCGATCAGCAGCACTTCCGGGTCGCTGATCAGCGCGTTCCAGTCCTGCGGCTCGACGTAGGTGCCGACCTTCTTGTTCGGGTCGACGCCGGGCACGCCCAGGGTCACGATCTCTTTCTTGAGCTTGACCTTGGTGCGGTAGAACGGCTGTTCGTCGCAGTAGGACTCTTTGTGATCGATGTCGACCATGCGCGGGTCGTTCCTGAGCCAGGCCAGCAGCCCGTCGATGCCTTCGCGGCTGCCGGACACGGTGCCGTTGATGCCTTCTTCGGCGATCAGCAGGGTGCCCTTGATGCCGTTGTCGAGCATCGCGTTGAGCAGCGGTTCGCGCAGGGAAACGTAATCTTCGAGGGTGACGAACTTATACAGTGCCGCCACGACAATCGGTTGTGTCATGGGTAATTCTCCAGGTGGCTACCCTCGCAAAGGGTGAACCGGATGCAAAAAAAACGCGCCGACTGAGCGGCGCGTTGCGGATTCTAGCAAAAAACCTGTGGTTAATGCTTGCTGCCGCCAGCGCAGGTCGGCGAGGCCGGGGCCACGCCGATCTTCGCCCATTCTTCCGGCGTGTAGGTATGCAACGCCAACGCATGGAACTGGCCCATCAGCTCGCCCAGGGTCGCGTAGACCTTCTGGTGACGCTTAACGCTGTTGAGCCCGGCAAACTGCTCACTGACCAGCACGGCCTTGAAATGGGTTTCCAGACCGCGGCTGTGCATGTGGCTTTCATCCAGCACCTGCAAATGCTCAGGCTGCAATGCGCCCAGCGCCGATTCGATACGTTGTTGCATGGTCATTCCTGGCTCCGCTTACTTCTTCTTCGCCGGAGCGGCCTTAGGCTCGAGCTCGGCGGTCATGTCGGCCAGCAGCTTGTTGACTACCGGTACCGCGCTTTCCAGTTTGGCCTGGGTCATCTGGGCCGATTGCTGGGTCAGTTGCGGCATTTTTTCCAGGACTTTCTTGCCCAGCGGCGACTGGTAGAACGCCACCAGGTCCTTGAGCTCGGATTCGCTGAAGTTGCTGGTGTAGAGCTTGACCATGTCCGGCTTCAGCTTGTTCCAGCCGATGGCCTGGTCCAGGGCGGCATTGGCCTTGGCCTGGTAGGTTTCCAGTACGGCTTTTTTCGACTCTGGGGCTTTGGTCTGTTCAAAACGCTGAGCGAACATTTGCTGCACTTGCATGTACACCGGAGTGCCCAGCTTGTCAGCGTGCGCCAGGGTCAGGAAAGCTTCGGCACTGGCGTTGTGGCTGGCGGTATCGGCAAGCACCTGGCCGCTGGCGCAAACCAGAGCAACCGCGGTACAGATGGCACGAAGACGAGTCATCGAGTTTCCTTTTCTAGCAGGCGAGGTATAACCCCAAGGGCGACCATTCTGCGCCTAAAAAACTCTGCCGCTCAACCCCAAGCCTTGTGGTACCTGCATTTGCTCGACCAAACGACACAAAAGGCGCTTTATGGAACCCAGGCGAAGGATCACGGCCTAAACTGCGCAATCAGACCTACAGGAGTGAGCACGATGAGTCGAATCGAAACCGACAGCCTTGGCCAGGTTGAAGTCCCGGACGACGCCTATTGGGGCGCCCAGACCCAGCGTTCGCTGATCAACTTTGCCATTGGCAACGAGCGCATGCCGCTGTCGGTCCTGCATGCCCTGGCGTTGATCAAAAAGGCCGCGGCCCGGGTCAACGACCGCAACGGCGACCTGCCCGCCGACATCGCCCGGCTGATCGAACAGGCCGCCGACGAAGTGCTGGACGGCCAGCATGACGACCAGTTCCCGCTGGTGGTCTGGCAGACCGGCAGCGGCACCCAGAGCAACATGAACGTCAACGAGGTGATCGCCGGTCGCGCCAACGAACTGGCCGGCAACCCGCGCGGCGGCAAGTCGCCGGTGCACCCCAACGACCACGTGAACCGCTCGCAAAGCTCCAACGACTGCTTCCCCACGGCGATGCACATCGCCGCGGCCCAGGCGGTGCAGCAGCATCTGTTGCCGTCGATCGCCGAACTGTCCGGCGGCCTGGCCGAACTCGCGGCACGCCACATGAAGCTGGTGAAGACCGGGCGCACCCACATGATGGACGCCACGCCCATCACCTTCGGCCAGGAACTGTCGGCCTTCATCGCGCAGCTGGACTACGCCGAGCGCGCCATTCGCGCGGCCCTGCCGGCGGTGTGCGAACTGGCCCAGGGCGGTACCGCCGTCGGCACCGGGCTGAACTCGCCCCATGGTTTCGGCGAGGCGATCGCCGCCGAACTGGCGGCCCTGTCCGGGCTGCCGTTTGTCACCGCGCCGAACAAGTTCGCCGCCCTCGCCGGCCACGAACCCCTGACCACCCTCTCCGGCGCCCTGAAGACCCTCGCGGTGTGCCTGATGAAAATCGCCAACGACCTGCGCCTGCTCGGCTCCGGACCACGGGCCGGGCTGGCCGAGATCAGGCTGCCGGCCAACGAACCGGGCAGTTCGATCATGCCGGGCAAGGTCAACCCGACCCAGTGCGAAGCCCTGTCGATGCTGGCCTGCCAGGTGCTGGGCAACGACGTCGCCATCGGCTTCGCCGCCAGCCAGGGCCATCTGCAACTGAACGTGTTCAAGCCGGTGATCATCCACAACCTGCTGCAATCGGTGCGCCTGCTCGCCGACGGCTGCAGCAACTTCCAGCAGCACTGCATCGCCGGGCTGGAGCCCGACCCGGTGCAGATGGCCGATCACCTGGAACGCGGGCTGATGCTGGTCACCGCCCTCAATACCCATATCGGCTACGACAAGTCCGCCGAGATCGCCAAGAAGGCCTATGCCGAGAACCGCACCTTGCGTGAGGCGGCCCTGGAGCTGGGTTATCTGACGGATGAAGAGTTCGATGCCTGGGTGCGGCCGGAAAACATGCTGGAGGCTGGCAAGCAGGGTTGATGGAAGGCGGTGATTGAACAGACGCTATCGCGGGCAAGCCTCGCTCCTACAGGATAGGGGCTTGCCCGCGATCAAGGATGACGCACCCTATCTCTCCGGCACTTGCATACGCACCCGCCGCGCCTTGAGCCCAGCCATCAGCGAAGGCCCCAGGGCCGTCAACGCCGACCCCAGCACCACCAGCACCGCCCCGCCATAACCCAGGCCGTTGATCTGTTCGGCATGCACGTATTCCGGCCACAACCAGGCTGCCACAGCCACCGCGGCGAAGGTCACCAAGGGCGTGATCGCCAGGGTGGCACTGACTCGCGACGCCTCCCAATGGGCCAGCGCTTCGGCGAAGGCACCGTAGGCAATCAGGGTATTCAGACAGCAGGCCAGCAACAGCCAGCCTTGTAGCGGGCTCAACTCCAGCGCTTCGAGGGGATGGGCCCAAGGGGTAAGCAACAGCGCGCAGAACAGGTAGATCACCATCATCACCTGCAAGGAGTTCCACACCGTCAGCAACTGCTTCTGGCCCAGGGCGTAGAAGGTCCAGACCGCCGAGGCGGCGAGCACCGTCAGCACACCGGCGGTGTAGTTGCTCAAGGACGTCAGCAGCTCGGTCAGGCGCTGGTTGAAAAACAGCCCGAAACCGATCAGCAGCACCGCCAGGCCAATGCCCTGCCCCAGGCTGAAACGCTCCTTGAACACAAACAGGCTGGCGATCAGCAGCAGGATCGGCCCCATCTGTACCACCAGTTGCGCGGTGCCGGGGCTCAGCAGGTTCAGCCCCATCAGGTACAGCACGTAGTTGCCCACCAGCCCGCAGACAGCCATCAGCACCAGCCAGCCGCCACGCGGCCCGAGCACGCGCCAGCTGGGCAAGCGCTTGACCGCCGCCAGGTAGATCAGCAGGAAACCACCGGACACCAACAGGCGAAACCAGGTCACGGTCACCGGGTCCATCACCAGCAACACCTGCTTGAGCTTGATCGGCAGGATGCCCCACAGCAGCGCCGTAAGCAGTGCGAGGAACAAGCCGTAAACCCAGCGACCGGACGAGATGTGCATGCGACCCCCAAAAGCCTGATGGAGAGAGCCCGCATTCTAGGCCCGAGGGCTGTGACGAACACAGGGACAGTTGCCCGTTGAGCGCGATTGGGATTGTGCTGGTCGTAAAAAGCATCGCGGGCAAGCCTCGCTCCTACAGAAGAAGATGGCGTGCTNCCCGCGATAGGTTCCGCCCCCGTCTGACGGTTTAGCGCACCGCTTCGAACAACCCGGTCGCGCCCATGCCGCCGCCCACGCACATGGTGACGATGCCGTAGCGCAGGTTGCGCCGTTGCAGTTCGCGCACCAGGTGGCCGACCTGGCGCGAACCGGTCATGCCGAACGGGTGGCCGATGGAGATCGAGCCACCGTTGACGTTGTACCTGGCGTTGTCGATCTGCAGCCGGTTGCGGCTGTACAGGCATTGCGACGCGAAGGCCTCGTTCAACTCCCAGAGGTCGATGTCGTCCACTTGCAGGCCCTTGGCCTTGAGCAGCTTGGGCACCGAGAACACCGGGCCGATGCCCATTTCGTCCGGCTCGCAACCGGCCACGGTAAAACCGCGGAAGAACGCCTTGGGCTTGAGCCCCAGCGCCAGGGCCCGCTCCAGACTCATGACCAGGGTCATGGACGCGCCATCGGACAATTGCGAGGAGTTGCCCGCGGTCACCGAACCGTCTTCGGCGAACACCGGCTTCAAGCCGGCCAGGCTTTCCAGGGTGGTGTCCGGACGGTTGCAGTCGTCGCGATCGACCACGCCGTCGAGGATCTGCACCTGACCGCTGTTCTTGTCCTCGACCCGGTACTTCACCGCCATCGCCACGATCTCGTCGTCGAACAGCCCGGCCGCCTGGGCCGCCGCGGTGCGCTGCTGGCTTTGCAGGGCGTACAGGTCCTGCTCCTCGCGACTCACGTTGTAACGCCGGGCCACCACCTCGGCGGTCTGGCCCATGGGGAAATAGATGCCCGGCACCTGCTCCTTGAGCAGCGGGTTGATCAGGTTGTCGGTGTTGACGCTTTTCATCGTCAGGCTGATGGACTCGACGCCGCCGGCGACAATGATGTCGCTGCAACCGGAAGCGATCTGGTTGGCCGCGATGGCGATCGCCTGCAGGCCGGAAGAGCAGAAACGGTTGAGGGTCATGCCCGCGGTACCGGTGCCCAGGCGGGACAGCACCGCGACGTTGCGCCCGATGTTGTAGCCCTGGGCGCCTTCGTTGGAACCGGCGCCGACGATGCAGTCCTCGACGCTGGCCGGGTCGATACCGTTGCGGGTCAGCAGCGCATTGACGCAATGGGCGGCCATGTCATCCGGACGGGTCTGGTTGAACTTGCCGCGAAAGGACTTGGCCAGGCCGGTCCGCACGCTATCGACGATCACCACTTCACGCATGGCATACCTCATTGTTGTTGTCGGTTGTGAGTGGGTCGAGCATAGATCCAGCCCTTGCCCGACCGCGACGATCATTCATCCGGCGTATGCAAAACCATCGCGGCACCGGGCTCGTGCCTTGACCCGCTCGCAACCCGCGGCAGTTATTTCTTGCCTTTCTTGTCCTTCTTCTCGGACTTGTCGAATGCCTCTTCCAGCGCGCGGTTGAGGGTGCGCAGCACCTTGACCCGGGCCCAGCGCTTGTCGTTGGCCTCCACCAGGGTCCAGGCCGCGACCTCGGTGCTGGTGCGGTCGACCATGTCGCCGACGGCGGCGCGGTAGGCGTCCCATTTGTCGCGGTTGCGCCAGTCGTCCTCGGTGATCTTGAAACGCTTGAACGGAATCTCTTCGCGGGCCTGGAAACGCTCCAGCTGGGTCTCTTTGTCGATCGCCAGCCAGAACTTGACCACTATCACCCCGGCGTCCTCGAGCTGCTCCTCGAAGTCGTTGATCTCGCCATAGGCGCGCAACCAGTCCGCCGGGCTGCAAAAGCCCTCGACCCGCTCCACCAGCACCCGGCCGTACCAGGAGCGGTCGAACACGGTGAACTTGCCCCGTGCCGGAATATGCCGCCAGAAGCGCCACAGATAAGGCTGGGCGCGCTCGTCCTCGGACGGCGCGGCAATCGGCACGATGCTGTACTGGCGCGGGTCCAGCGCCGCCGCCACCCGGCGGATCGCCCCGCCCTTGCCGGCGGCATCGTTGCCCTCGAAAACCGCCACCAGCGCGTGCTTGCGCATGCGCTTGTCGCGCAGCAGGCCGGCCAGGCGCGCCTGTTCGGTAATCAGTTGTTCCTCGTAGTCGTCCTTGTCCAGGCTCTGGCTCATGTCCAGGCTGTCGAGCAGGGTCAGCTTGTCGACCGCCTCGCCCAGCGGCGCCACATGGGACTCGACTTCGAGCGTCGGCCGGTTGAGCGCGCTCTGCAGGCCCTCGAGGAGAATCTTGCCCACCGCCAGGCTGCGGTAATGCGGGTCCACGCCTTCGATCACATGCCAGGGCGCGTAGTCGCGACTGGTGCGGCGCAACACGCGCTCGCCATATTTGACGAACTTGTCGTAGGTCTCCGACTGCTGCCAGTCCAGCGGGCTGATTCGCCAGCTGTGCAGCGGGTCGTCCTGCAACGACTTGAGGCGGGCCTTCATCTGTTTCTTGGAGAGGTGGAACCAGAACTTGAAGATCAGCGCGCCTTCGTCGCACAGCATCTTCTCCAGGCGCTCGGCGCCGGCGATGGCCTGGTCGAAACGGCCGTCCTTGAACAGCTCGTGTACCCGCCCCTGGAGCATCTGGCTGTACCAGTTGCCGAAAAACACCCCCATGCGGCCCTTGGCCGGGAGCATCCGCCAATAGCGCCAGGCCGGTGGGTGCGCCAGCTCCTCGTCGGTCTGCTGATCGAAGGTACGGACCTCGATCAGGCGTGGGTCCATCCACTCGTTGAGCAGTTTCACCGTCTCGCCCTTGCCGGCGCCTTCGATGCCGTTGATCAATACGATCACCGGAAAACGGGCTTTCTGCTTCAGCTCGAACTGGGCTTCCAGCAGCGCTTCACGCAAGGCCGGGACTTCAGCGTCAAAGGTTTTTTTGTCGATGGCGTGACCGATTTCGGCAGATTCGAACATGAGCGACTCCCTGGCAAGATTGAGCAAGACTAGCGGATCGACCCATGCTTTGTCGGCATCAAACATGCCGGCCATTGCCCTGGATCATTACCCCCTGTGTCTATCGGCTAGAATGGTCGCCTTGCCGTTACCGAGCCGAACATGACCGCTGAATTGCCCCACACCCAGCCCCACGCCCAGCTCGACTGGGACGACCAGGGCCGCCCGCGTTCGCGGGTTTTCGACGATGTGTATTTCTCCACCGACTCGGGCCTGGATGAAACCCGCCATGTGTTTCTTGAACAGAACCGCCTGCGCGAGCGTTTTGCCGCGTTGCCGCCCGGCGGGTGCTTCGTCATCGGCGAGACCGGCTTCGGCACCGGCCTGAATTTTCTCTGCGCCTGGCAGTTGTTCGAACAACAGGCCGACCCCAGCGCGCGCCTGCATTTCGTCAGCGTGGAAAAATTCCCGCTGACGCCAGCGGACCTGCAACGCGCCCTGGCCCTGTGGCCGGAACTGGGGCCGCTGGCCGAGCGCCTGTTGCGTGCCTATGTCGCCGTGCATCAGGGTTTTCAACGCCTGGTGCTGGACGAGGGCCGCGTCACCCTGACCTTGCTGATCGGCGATGCCCTGGAGCAGTTGCCGCAACTCGACGGACAGGTCGATGCCTGGTTCCTCGACGGTTTCGCCCCGGCGAAAAACCCCGAGATGTGGACCGCCGAGCTGTTCGCCGAACTGGCGCGCCTGGCCGCTCCGGGCTCGAGCATCAGCACCTTCACCAGCACCGGCTGGGTGCGCCGCCTGCTGAATGCCGCGGGCTTCAAGATGAAGCGCACCCCGGGCATCGGCCACAAGTGGGAAGTGCTGCGCGGCGAGTTTCTCGGCTGGCCCGAAGACACGCCACTGCCTGCCGCCAGCAAGCCCTGGTTCGCCCGCCCGACGCAACAGATCCAGGACAAACACGCCCTGGTGATCGGCGCCGGCCTGGCCGGTTGCGCCAGCGCCGCCAGCCTCGCCGCACGGGGCTGGCGGATCAGCCTGCTGGAGCGCCACGGGCAACTGGCCCAGGAAGCCTCGGGCAACCCGCAGGGCGTGCTGTACCTGAAACTCTCGGCCCACGGCACCGCCCTGTCGCAGATGATCCTCAGCGGTTTCGGCTACACCCGACGCCTGCTCGAACAGCTGCAACGGGGTGTCGACTGGGACAGCTGCGGCGTGCTGCAACTGGCCTTCAACGCCAAGGAGGCCGAGCGCCAAGCGCAGTTGGCGGCGGCCTTCCCGGCGGACCTGTTGCATCAGCTGGAGCAACACCAGGCCCAGGCCCTGGCTGGCGTCGGCCTGGCCCACGGCGGGCTGTTCTACCCGGAAGGCGGCTGGGTGCATCCGCCGGCCCTGTGCCAGTGGCAGGCCGCGCACCCGCGGATTCGCCTGCTGCCCCATCAGGATGTAGTGGAATTGCGCCGGGTCGATGGCCAGTGGCAAGCCTGGGACGGTGAGCGGCTGCTGGCCAGTGCCGAGGTGGTGATCCTCGCCGGCGCCGCCGAGATCAAGCGCTTCCCGGCCAGCGCCGAGCTGCCGCTCAAGCGCATTCGCGGACAGATCACCCGTCTGCCGCAGACTCCGCGCAGCCAGAGCCTGGCCACCGTGGTCTGCGCCGAGGGTTACGTCGCCCCCGCGCGCCTGGGCGAACACACCCTGGGCGCCAGTTTCGACTTCAAGAGCGACGACCTGACGCCCACCGCCGCCGAGCATGCGGGCAACCTGCAGATGCTCGAAGAGATCTCCCAGGATCTGGTGGAGCGCCTGGAGGCTGACCGGCTGCAAGCGGAAACCCTCGAAGGACGCGCCGCCTTCCGTTGCACCAGCCCGGACTATCTGCCGATCGTCGGCCCCCTGGCGGACCAGGCGGCATTCGCCGAAGTCTACGCGGTGCTGGGCAAGGACGCGCGCCAGGTTCCGGACCTGCCCTGCCCCTGGCTGGACGGCCTGTACATCAACAGCGGCCATGGCTCGCGCGGGCTGATCACCGCGCCGCTGTCCGGTGAGTTGCTGGCCGCCTGGCTGGACAACGAACCCCTGCCCCTGCCGCGCAGCGTGGCCGAAGCCTGTCATCCCAACCGCTTTGCCTTGCGTCGGTTGATTCGCGGCAAGCCATGAAACCAAACCGCGATGCCAGGCGCCCTGGCATCGCTTCGCCATCGCCCCGCAAACGCCCACGGGGCCTGCCCTCGCGACAAAACTCCAGGCAGATCAAGGCCTTTCCCTCGGCCGGCAACGCACTAGCGTCCCGCCGCTTATAACCCATCGGTCTAAAACTCCAGGGTTTCACCTGGGTCAGTTTCCGAGTACCTGCCGTTTCTGGCCGGTCGCGATTCATCCCTCCCCAACGGAAAAACCGGTAAGGACTTATGTGCGGATTAGCTGGAGAACTACGTTTTGATCATCAACCCGCCGACCTGGCAGCGGTTGAACGAATCACCCACCACCTCGCCCCTCGTGGCCCCGACGCCTGGGGCTTCCATAGCCAGGGCCCGATAACCCTGGGCCATCGGCGCCTGAAAATCATGGACCTGTCGGACGGCTCGGCCCAGCCGATGATCGACAACCAACTGGGCCTGTCCCTGGCCTTCAACGGCGCGATCTACAACTTCCCCGAACTGCGCGCCGAGCTGGAAAGCCTGGGCTACGCCTTTTATTCCGGCGGCGACACCGAGGTGCTGCTCAAGGGTTATCACGCATGGGGCGCCGAGCTGTTGCCGCGGCTCAATGGCATGTTCGCCTTCGCCATCTGGGAGCGCGATGCCAAGCGCCTGTTCATCGCCCGCGACCGCCTGGGCGTCAAGCCGCTGTACCTGTCGCGCACCGACCAACGCCTGCGTTTCGCCTCGACCTTGCCGGCGTTGCTCAAGGGCGGCGACATCAACCCGCTGCTCGACCCGGTGGCGCTCAACCATTACCTGAACTTCCATGCCGCGGTGCCAGCGCCGCGCACCCTGTTGGCGGGCATCGAGAAACTGCCGCCGGCCACCTGGATGCGCATCGAGGCCGACGGCCGCACCGAACAGCAAACCTGGTGGACCCTGCCCTACGGCCCGCGTGCCGATGAAACCGGGCTGAGCCTGGAAGACTGGCGCGACCGGGTGCTCGACAGCACCCGCGAAGCGGTGGCAATCCGTCAACGGGCGGCGGTGGATGTCGGCGTGCTGCTGTCCGGCGGCGTCGATTCGAGCCTGCTGGTCGGCCTGCTGCGGGAAGTGGGTGTGGATAACCTTTCGACCTTCTCCATCGGCTTCCAGGATGCCGGCGGCGAACGCGGTGACGAGTTCCAGTATTCGGACCTGATCGCCCGCCACTACGGCACCGATCACCATCAGTTGCGCATCGACGAACGGGAGATCATCGAGCAACTGCCGGCGGCGTTCCGCGCCATGAGCGAACCTATGGTCAGCCACGACTGCATCGCCTTCTACCTGCTGTCCCGGGAAGTCGCCAAGCACTGCAAGGTGGTGCAGAGCGGCCAGGGCGCCGATGAGCTGTTCGCCGGTTACCACTGGTACCCGCAGGTGGATGGCGCCAGCGATCCCTATGCGGCCTACCGCGAGGCCTTCTTCGACCGCAGCTACGACGACTACGCGGCCACCGTGCAGCCGCGGTGGCTGACCGCCAACGACGCCGCCGGCGATTTCGTCCGCGAGCATTTCGCCCAGCCCGGTGCCGCCGAGCCTGTGGATAAGGCCCTGCGCCTGGACAGCACCGTGATGCTGGTCGACGACCCGGTCAAGCGTGTGGATAACATGACCATGGCCTGGGGCCTGGAGGCGCGCACGCCGTTCCTCGACTACCGGCTGGTGGAGCTGTCGGCGCGAGTGCCCGCCAAATTCAAACTGCCCGATGGCGGCAAGCAGGTGCTCAAGGAAGCCGCGCGCCTGGTGATCCCCAGCGCAGTGATCGACCGCCAGAAAGGCTACTTCCCGGTGCCCGGCCTCAAGCACCTGCAGGGCGACACCCTGGACTGGGTGCGCGAGCTGCTGCTCGACCCGAGCCAGGACCGTGGCCTGTTCAACCCGGCGATGCTCGACCGCCTGCTGACCGATCCACAAGGCCAGCTGACGCCGTTGCGCGGCTCCAAGCTGTGGCAACTGGCCGCGCTGAACCTGTGGCTCAGCGAACAAGGAGTCTGACCCATGAAACCCCACGCCACGGCTTACAGCCAACGCTTGCTGCGCGGTCAGGCGCCCTCCTACGAACGTCTGCAGGCGCGTTTTGCCGAAGACCGCAGCGCCCTCGGCACCGCCCCCATCGCCGTGCACTGCGGCTGGGGCCGGCTGCTGATCGGCCATACCTTTCCCGACCCGACGAGCCTGGCCGAGGAGCTGCTCAACGAGCACCCCGGCGAACGCGACATCGCCCTGTATGTCGCCGCGCCGCAGCAGATTCTCGGCCTGGAACCGACCCAGTTGTTCCTCGACCCCTCGGACACCCTGCGCCTGTGGTTCAGCGACTACCGCCAGGCCACCCGGGTGTTTCGCGGCTTCCGCATCCGCCGGGCGCAGAGCGCGACGGACTGGCAGGCCATCAACCAGCTGTACCTGGCCCGTAACATGCTGCCGGTCGACCCGAGCCTGCTGACCCCGCGCCATGCCGGCGGGCCGGTGTACTGGCTGGCCGAAGACGAAGACAGCGGCGCAGTGATCGGCAGCGTCATGGGCCTGGATCACCAGAAGGCCTTTCACGATCCGGAACACGGCAGCAGCCTCTGGTGCCTGGCGGTGGACCCGCACTGCACCCGCCCGGGGGTCGGCGAAGTGCTGGTCCGGCACCTGATCGAACACTTCATGAGCCGCGGCCTGAGCTACCTCGACCTGTCGGTGCTGCACGACAATCGCCAGGCCAAGTGCCTCTACGCCAAGCTGGGCTTTCGCACCCTGTCCACCTTCGCCATCAAGCGCAAGAACGGCATCAACCAGCCGCTGTTCCTCGGCCCCGGGCCCGAGGCGGCGTTCAACCCTTATGCGCGGATCATCGTCGAGGAAGCCCATCGCCGCGGCATCGACGTGCAGGTCGACGACGCCGAAGCCGGGATGTTCACCCTCAGCCATGGAGGTCGCCGGGTGCGCTGCCGTGAGTCCCTCAGCGATCTGACCAGCGCCATCAGCATGAGCCTGTGCCAGGACAAGAGCCTGACCCACAAGGTGCTGAAACAGGCCGGGCTGAACCTGCCGGCGCAACAACTCGCGGGCAACGCCGACGACAACCTGGCGTTTCTCGACGAGCATGAACGGGTGGTGGCCAAGCCACTCGACGGGGAACAAGGCCAAGGTGTGGCCGTGGATCTGCAAACCATCGAAGAGCTGCAACAAGCGATCGACAACGCCCGGCGGTTCGACAGCCGGGTGTTGCTCGAGAGCTTCCACGAGGGCCTGGACCTGCGCATTCTGGTGATCGGCTTCGAGGTGGTCGCCGCGGCCATTCGCCGGCCGGCCGAGGTGATCGGCGACGGCCAGCATTCCATAGGCGAGCTGATCGAAGCGCAAAGCCGGCGCCGCCAGGCCGCCACCGGCGGCGAAAGCAAGATCCCCCTGGACCACGAAACCCAGCGCACCCTGCGAGCCGCCGGGCATGGCTACGACAGCATCCTGCCGGCCGGCGAACGGCTGTTCGTGCGGCGCACCGCCAACCTGCATACCGGCGGCACCCTGGAGGATGTCACCGCGATTCTGCATCCGCAGCTGGTGGACGCGGCGATCCGCGCGGCGCGGGCGCTGGATATTCCCATGGTCGGCCTCGACCTGATGGTGCCGGCGGCCGACCAGCCGCAGTACGTGTTCATCGAGGCCAACGAGCGCGCCGGCCTGGCCAACCATGAACCGCAGCCGACGGCGGAGCGGTTCGTCGACCTGTTGTTTCCTCATAGTCAGCCGGCGGTCTGAAAGCCATGTGCTGACGGTACCGGCCTCATCGCGGGCAAGCCTCGCTCCTACATGAATATCTGTGCCCGCGATGACGCACTCACTGGCTCCACTTCACCAGGAGTTTCCATGACCCGATCGATTCCCGAACCGGACCTCAACTACCTGCAGAAAGTCCTCCTGGAAATGCTCGCCATTCCCAGCCCCACCGGCTTCACCGACACCATAGTGCGGTATGTGGCCGAGCGCCTGGAAGAACTGGGCATACCCTTCGAGCTGACCCGCCGCGGGACCATTCGCGCCACCCTCAAGGGCCAGAAGAACAGCCCCGACCGCGCCGTCTCGGCGCACCTGGACACCATCGGCGCCAGCGTGCGCGCGGTGAAAGACAACGGCCGCCTGAGCCTGGCCCCGGTGGGCTGCTGGTCCAGCCGGTTCGCCGAAGGCAGCCGGGTCAGCCTGTTCACCGACAACGGCGTAGTGCGCGGCAGCGTGTTGCCGCTGATGGCCTCCGGGCACGCCTTCAACACCGCGGTGGACGAGATGCCCATCAGCTGGGACCACATCGAATTGCGCCTGGACGCCTACTGCACCACCCGCGCCGACTGTGAGTCGCTGGGCATCGGCGTCGGCGATTTCGTCGCGTTCGACCCCTTGCCGGAGTTCACCGAAAGCGGCCATATCAGCGCCCGCCACCTCGATGACAAGGCCGGGGTCGCCGCGCTGCTGGCCGCGCTCAAGGCCATAGTCGACAGCGGCGAGCCGCTGATGATCGACTGCCATCCGCTGTTCACCATCACCGAAGAAACCGGCAGTGGCGCGGCGGCGGCCCTGCCCTGGGATGTCAGCGAATTCGTCGGCATCGACATCGCCCCGGTCGCCCCCGGCCAGCACTCCAGCGAGCACGCGGTGAGCGTGGCTATGCAGGACTCCGGCGGGCCTTACGACTATCACCTGTCGCGCCACCTGCTGCGCCTGGCCACGGAACACGAGCTGCCGGTGCGCCGCGACCTGTTCCGCTACTACTTCAGCGATGCCCATTCGGCGGTCACCGCCGGCCACGATATCCGCACCGCCCTGCTGGCCTTCGGTTGCGACGCCACCCACGGCTACGAGCGTACCCATATCGACAGCCTGGCAGCCCTCAGTCGCCTGCTGGGCGCCTACATCCTCAGCTCGCCGGTATTCGCCAGCGACGCGCAGCCGGCCCAGGGTTCCCTGGACCGCTTCAGCCATCAGCTGGAGCACGACGCGCAAATGGAAAGCGACACCCGGGTGCCGTCGGTGGACAGCCTGGTGGGGCAAAAGTCCTGAGGCGATAAGCCCTGAAGTGAAAAGCCGGGCCCCGCGCGAGGTTTGCCTAGCCGCGCGGGGCCCGGCGCAGTAGGATCCGGGATTGTTTGCCGGAGGCCCCTATGCTGATTCCCCATGACCAACTGGAAGTCGACACCCTGACCCGCCTGATCGAAGACTTCGTCACCCGCGACGGCACCGACAATGGCGACGACACCCCGCTGGAAACCCGGGTCCTGCGCGTGCGCCAGGCGCTGACCAAGGGCCAGGCGGTGATAGTGTTCGACCCGGACAGCGAGCAGTGCCAACTGATGCTCAAGCACGACGTGCCCAAGGAATTGTTCGACTGATTCCCGGCCAGTCCGAACTCGGCGGCCGCACCCGCTCCGCCACGCCCAGCCAGCCGATCGACGCGATGATGTAGATCCGTCTCGTCAGGAATGCCAGATGCTGGCAACCCTGACGATGCGTCGGGGCAGGAGCAAGTTCAGCTGGCGTTTTGCCTGGCCTTGGCGCGCATCTTGTCGGCCATGAGGGTCATTTCGTCGTACAGCAGCTGCGGGTTCTTCTGCTTCAGCGCCCAGGCCATGCGCCCCTGTTCGTGGGGCAGGATCATGAATTCACCCGCGGCGACCCGGGTGTAGATGTAGTCGGCGATGTCCGCCGCGCTGATCGGCGAGCTCTCCAGCAGCTTGCCGACCTGGGCCTTCATCGCCGGGGTCGGGCCGCGGAACGAATCCAGCAGGTTGGTCTGGAAGAACGACGGGCATACCACGTGCACGCCGATTTCCTGCTGGGCCAGCTCGATCAGCAGGCTTTCGGACAGGGCCACCACGCCGGCCTTGGCCACGTTGTAGTTGCTCATGGCCGGGCCCTGCATCAGCGCTGCCATCGAGGCGATGTTGATGATCCGGCCCTTGCTCTTTTCCAGCAGCGGCAGGAACGCCTTGCAGCCCTTGACCACGCCCATCAGGTTGATCGCGATCTGCCAGTCCCAGTCCTCCAGGGACAACTCGCTGAAGAAACCGCCGGACGCCACGCCGGCGTTATTGACGATCACATCGATGCCGCCGAGCTTGACCTCGCAGGCCTGGGCGAAGGCGGTCAACTGGCTGTAGTCGCGTACATCGCAGCGTTGCACGAAACCGTCGCCACCGGCTTCGCGCACCAGCCTGAGGGTTTCCTGCAGGCCGGGTTCGCTGACATCCGACAAGGCCAACTGCCAGCCTTCGCGCGCCCAGCGCAGAGCGATTTCGCGACCCAGGCCGGATCCGGCGCCAGTGATCATCATGCGATTTTGCATAGGAGTTGCCTTGTTGTTCCGGGAAAGATGAGGCGAGTGTAGCGAAGGATTTTGTGCCGCCCACGCACCATCAGATTGCTGAATGCCCCAGGCAAACCGGGGCCTCGGTGCGACTTCCAGGGCATTGCACGTTCAATTCGATGGCCACTGGCGGCAGGTACGAAAAGAAATAGTCCGGCGTGCAAAAAGCATTAAAAAAACTTGGAATCATCCTGCAAAGCCCGGAGTCCGAATGATTAAGCGGTGCGGATCAGTTGCCTGCTAATCCAGCCGCGCCTTCGATCCTCCAATAAGGACAATGACATGGAAACAATCCTGATCATTATTCTGATTCTTCTGCTGATCGGTGGTCTTCCAGTGTTCCCGCACTCCAGAAGCTGGGGTTATGGCCCGTCCGGCATCATCGGCGTGATCCTGGTGGTGTTGCTGATTCTGGTGTTGCTGGGCCGGATATAGGCTTCGGTCGTTCATGTTCGATGCTGTTCAACCGTCGAAAAAAAAGAGGCCCGAGGGCCTCTTTTTCAGTAGCGCGATCAATCAGTCCGGCGTGCCGTGCACCACGCCTGCGGTGTTATCCAGCAGGCTCTTGGTAGCGGTTTGCAGGAAGGCTTCCAGCTTGTGCTTCAGCTCGGCGGTACGCGGTGCGTCCGGCACCACTTCGGCATGGGGATTGGCGCCCAGTTCGTACTGGTAGATCTTCGGCGCCATTTCCTTCTCGCGCGGCAGCACCAGGATCTGGTCGGCGGTGACGATGGCGGTGGTCTGCTCGCTGCCCGACGGCTTGATCACGCCAAAGCCGGTGTCGCCTTCCGGCAGGTTGAGCAGGTCGCGGCCCCAGCACTGGTGACGCACTTCGCCCCCCAGGCGGCCCATGATGGTCGGCACGATATCGACCTGGGTACCCACGGTGTGGTTGCGCTGGCCGAATTTTTCCTGGATGCCCGGGGCGATCAGCAGCATCGGCACGTTGAAGCGGCCCAGGTCCATTTCGGTGATCTGGCGCTCGTTGCCGAAACCATGGTCACCCACGATCACGAACAGCGTTTCCTTGAAGTACGGCTCCTTGCGCGCCTTCTCGAAGAACTGGCCCAGGGCCCAGTCGGCGTAGCGCATGGCGGTCAGGTGTTCGTTGAGGCTGCCACGGTCGGTCACCTTCTCCACCGGCAACGGCGTCGGCAAGGCGTACGGGGTGTGGTTGGACAGGGTCTGCAGCAGGGCATAGAACGGCTTGCCGTTTTCCCGCGCCTTCAACTCTTCCAGGCCACGGTTGAACATGTCCTGGTCGGACACGCCCCAGGTCGGATCGGAGAACACCGGATCGACGAAGTCGTTGCGACCGACGAAGTTGGTCATGCCCTGGTTGCTGAAGAAGCCCGACTGGTTGTCCCAGGCGAAATCGCCGTTGTAGACGTATACGTCGTCATACTTGCGGGCGCTCAGCACCTGCGGCAGGCCGGACAGCTTGTGGCTGCCTTCCGGGGTCTGCATCAGGTATTCGAAACCCGGCAGGTTGGGGAAGCAGGCCATGGTGGCGAACATGCCCTGGTGGGTATGGGTGCCGTTGGAGAAGAAGCGGTCGAACAGCAGGCCTTCCTTGGACAGCTTGTCCAGGTAGGGGGTGATGTTGCCCGGAGCGCCCAGGGCACCCACCGAGTGACCGGCCATGCTTTCCATCAGGATCACGACCACGTTCTTGATCGGCAGGGTCTTGTCGGCCGGTGGCGTGTAGTCGCGGCGCACGGCGGCGATATCGGCGTCCACCAGCTTGTCGTCCGGCATCACCAGCAGGTCGCGCACCACTTGCTGCGCTTCAGGCTGCGGCAGGGTGGCTTTCCAGATATTGCTGCGGTCTTCGCCCATCCGGCTCTTGGCCGCTTCGACCAGCGACAGCGTGCCGTTGAGGCCCAGCTGGTTGGCGAAGTTCGATTCGGTGGTGTAGACGTCACCCCAGCGCAGTGGCGGGCCCTGGCGCAGGGTGCCACGAGCAGCGACCACGCAGACCAGCAGGCAGACCACGAAGACGCCGATACGGGCGTACCACGGGGCGACCTGCCGGGTGCCGATGCTGCCGCCGCTGAACGGGCCGCGTGGCCGGGTCGCGCGGTCGGCGCCCTTGAACGCCAGGCTCAGCAGCCAGGTGCCGATCGCCCAGGCCAGCAGGTAGCGCACCACCGGGAAGCCGTACCAGAGCATGCTCATCACGGTTTTCGGGTCTTCCTTCACATACTGGAAGACCAGGCCGTTGAGGCGCTGGTGGAACTCGCGGTAGAAGTCCATCTCCATCAGGCCGAGGAACAGCGCGATGCTCGAAACGATGGTCAGCCAGAAGCGGAAGAAACCGCGAGCCGCCATGGCCCGGGCACTGAACAGCGCCAGCAGCAGCGGGATGCTGAGGTAGACCACCAGGCGCACGTCGAAGCGCAGGCCGTTGGCGAAGGCTTCAAGGAAGGTCGAAGCCGGTGTGTCGAGGATCATCTCGCGGTTGTAGACCAGCAGCGCCACGCGCAGCAAAGACAGCATGACCATCATGGCCAGCGCGCAGAGCAGCGTATAAGCCAGATGCGATTTGACGGTCGGTTGCAGCAGGCGACTCGAGGCTCGCTGCTGACTCAGGGCGTCCGGGTTTGCCATATCGTTTTAGGACCCAATGGAAGTTGAAGTTGCGAAAAAAATGCAGCTGCGCTTTGCCCTCTTGTAGCCCTTCAGGGCTGGGGGGATGGCGCGGTGCGCAAATGTTGCACGATCAGCAGCGGCATTGCCATTGATTACTGGCAGGCGCCCTCACCCAGCCGGCAATGGCCCGGAGTCAGGGATCGCAGCGGAGATCGCACGGGGTGCGGCGGAAAAACAGCGCTGGCGGATTGTCATGGAGACTTTGTGAAAATTTCGTGCAGCGCATATTTGGTCACATAAAAAAGGGCCTGGCGGCCCTTTTTCGAACCGGCGCCAGCCTTCAGAACCTTACGTTACCGCGCGGCCCGGCAATCGCCCAGATGATCAGGCCCAGCACCGGCAACAGGATGATCAGCAACACCCAGAGGATTTTCATCCCGGTTTCGGCACTGCTTTTAAGCACATTGATGATCGCCCAGATGTCCAGCGCGAGGATGATCAGGCCGACCAGCGTATTGAAGGTGGAACCCATGGTGTCGCTCCTAAGTGAGGGCTTGCCCACTTAGGATAGTCGGCCAGCGCCGGGGTTCCTTTTTATTGCCTGCGCGGTCGGGCCTGTGGCTCGGCCGCTCAGACGTGAACCGCAACCTTGAGCGCTTCCAGGGACGGTGCGGCGGCGATGCTGGCTTCGGCGCACAGCTCCAGCACGCGCGGCACGTCGTTGCCGTAGACCAGCACCACTTGCAGCTCGTCGTCCAGCAACTGGCTGAAGTTCATCAGCACGTAGCCGCCGTTCTCCGGGTTCATGCTGCCCATCTGGATCTGGATGCGGTTGAGCGCGGTCAGGGCCTCGGTCTTGGCCAGTTGCTTGGGCTTGATGTTGAACGCCACGCCCGGGCCGAAAGACGCGACGATCTGCGCGAACAGGTCCATGTAGCTGTCGGCCTGGAACAGCACGGTGTCCGGCAGGCTGCCGACCACCACCCATTCGCCCAGCGGGATCGGGAAGCTGTCGTCGTAGTTGATGTCCGGATTGGCGGCCAGGAAGGCCTGGGGATCGGCGTAGGCCTGGGCGGCTTCGTCGGCGATCCGCAGGATTTCTTCTTCGCCCATGCAGCCGGAGCTGATTTTGCTGATGAGTTCGGCGAGGACGGTTTTCATGGGGCGAATCCTGTTACGGGTCAATTACGGGCGCGCAGGATAGCCTAAACCCGCCCCCCGAACCTACCACCGCGACCAAGGCCTGGCCTTGGCCCGAGGGTATGCGCCGTTCAACCCAGCAACTTCTGCAACTGCGCGGTGGTGTCGAGGGCGCCCATGGTCTTCGCCGCGTCCAGCGCGCTCACGCCGTTGGCGTCGGTGGCCCGCGGGTTGGCGCCCTTGCCGATCAGGTAGTCGACGATTTCCGTACGGTTGAACATCGCCGCCATCATCAGCGCGGTGCGCCCGTCGAAGGACGAACCTTCCACCTCGGCACCGCCTTCCACCAGCGCCTTGACCACCGCCAGGTCGCCCTTGAAGGCCGCGCCGGCGATCGGGCTCTGGCCGTTGTCGTTACGGATCTCGGGGTCGGCCTTGTGCTTGAGCAGCACCTGCACCGCGTCCACATGCCCGTAGTAGCTGGCCAGCATCAGCAGGGTGTCGCCCTTGTGATTGCGCAGGTTGACCGGCAGACCGTTGCTCGCCAGCTTGTCGAGCATCTGGGCGTCGCCTTGACGTGCGACGTTGAAGACCTGCTCGGTAAACGCGGCGGCTTCTTCTGCGGTCATCTGGCGGCTGTTGTCTGACATCGGGAACTCCACTTTCGGTCAATCGGAAAGTTGCTAGTGTCCCCAAGCCGCTCCAGCCCTGTCATCCCTTTTTTCTCAAGAGCGGCCATAGCCAGAATCAATAACGGTGCCGGCCGGCGCAAATGTCCGCCAGGACCGCCTCCGTCACCTGGACGTAGGTCGCTGACCCCGGCAGCCAGGCGTACACCGGATCGCCGCCGGTTTTCGCCGGGTCGAAGGCTTCTTCCTTGAGCCGGGTCTTCTGGTACTTGAAGGTGCCGGTGGTCTCCATCTTCACCTTGACCCGCAGGAACAGCGGTACCGCGTAGCCCGGCAGATGCTCGCGGGCGAACTGCAACAGTTCGGTGAAATCCAGGGTCGCCAGGGACTCGGCCGGGGTGATCGCCGCCATCCCGGCGCGACCGTTGGTGTTGTGCACCTCGACGCCATAGGCCACCGCCTCGGCGACCTGCGGATGTTGCAGGAGGATGTTCTCCACTTCGGTGGTGGAGACGTTTTCGCCCTTCCAGCGATAGGTATCGCCCAGGCGATCGATGAACTGCGCATGGCCGAAACCGATATCGCGCAGCAGGTCACCGGTATTGAAGTAACGGTCACCCTTCTCGAACACGTCGGTGAGGATCACCTTCAGGTTCTTTTCCGGCTCGGTATAGCCGTCCAGCGGCGCCTTGTCGTCGATCTTCGCCAGCAGCAGGCCCTGCCCGCCCCGGGCGACCTTCTGCATGAAGCCCGAGCCGTTGCGGATCGGCGCACAGGTGTCGTGGGCGTATTCCACCAGCGCCCAGGGCGCCAGGGAAAAGCCCACGGTATTGTCGAAGTTGAGCACGTTGGTAAAGCCGATATTGCCGTCGCTGGCGGCATACAGCTCACAGATATGCTCTACACCGAAACGCTGTTTGAACGGCCCCCACACGCCGGGGCGCAGGCCGTTGCCGACCATCTTCACCACGCCGTTGTCACGGTCGTGCTCGCTGGCGGGCTGGTCGATCAGGTAACGGCACAGCTCGCCCACATAGCCGATGGTGGTGGCCTTGAACCGGCGGGTGTCTTCCCAGAACCGGCTGGCGCTGAACTTGCGGCGAATGGCGAAGCCCGAGGCTCCGCTGATGGCCGAGCCCCAGCACACGCACAGCCCGGTGGCGTGATACAGCGGCAAGGTGCAGTAGAGGATGTCGGCCGGCTGCATATCGAGGGCAATCATGCCGAAGCTGGCCGAGGTGCGCATCCAGCGCCCGTGCTTGAAAATGCCGGCCTTGGGCAGCCCGGTGGTGCCCGAGGTGTAGATATAGAAGCACGGATCGTCGAGGTAGATCCGCGCGGTACTCGGGGGATTGGTCGAGGCGCTGTTGGCGCTGGCGGCCATCAGGTCGATGCAACCGGCGGGCGTTGGCCCGGGCGCTGCATCTGGATCGGCGATGAACCAGGTACGCGCCTCGTCGATGGCGACCTGGTCACGAATCGCCGAATAAGCGTCCAGCAATTCGCCGCCGACGATCATGGCCACCGGCTTCACCAGGTTCACGCTGTGCACCAGCACGCTGCCAGTCTGCGCCGTATTGAGCATGGCGCAGATGCCGCCGAGCTTGGCCACCGCCAGCACAGTCACCAGCAACTCGGGACGGTTCTCGACGAAGATCGCCACCACGTCGCCCTTGCCGATGCCCTGGCTCGCCAGGTAATGGGCGATCCGGTTGGCCCACTGGTTGGCCTGTGCATAACTCAACACCCGGTCGCCGTACAGCAGCGCCGGGCCGTCGGGGTTGCGTTGCGTGGCCTGCTCGAAGGTCCAACCCAGTCCGCAGGGCTGGTCGGCACGCTTGACGTTGGCTATCCGCATGCCCTTGATGACCCGCGGCAACGCCCGGGCGATGGAGGGCAGCTTTCGCAGCATCATGCCCCAAGTGATCATGTCGTGCTGATGAGTGCTCATGACGGCTCCTGTTCGACGCAAAAGGATCCTGCACGGGCCGGGCCGGCAGGCAGACAAGGGTCGATAGGGCTATTCGGCTGGGGGCCGAGGGCGGGCCGCCACGGCAAACTGGGGAGGAACAGGGGGTGCGTTATTGGCAGTAATACAGAGCATGGCGTTCATGGATGACGTCCTATTTTCTTATTATCAGGCGCCTGCGACCCAGAGGATCACGACGCATGACTGTCCATGTCGGTGAAGCGTCTGATTGACCTGTACAGCCCGGAACATCGAGGCTTGGGGCTTTGCAAAAGGATCGCGGCAAAGCCTGTTGCTGGCGAAAAAATACGTCAGCGCTTCTTGGCCTGTACACGGAGTTTTTGCAAAGTTTTGTATCTCCCCCGTGATGCCGGCTTCCTCGCACTCGAGGGCCGGGCTTGCCGGCTGAATCTTTTGCGTGAACCGCCAGTCACAGGGTTAGGCCCCTGCCCTTGCCCGCGGCGCCGATCTCGCAAAATGCAGGATGCACGATGGCCATTCATGCAAATTGCACGGACCCGCAAATCACGAAAAATCATAAATAATTGATTTATAACGATTTTTAAAAAATACAGTGCTGGCACAATCACTGCACCTATCACTCCAGGTTTGCCATTCAAGAACCATGGAGCTGATAGACATGAGCCTGATCCAAGAAAAATTCGCTTCTCTGTTCTCCAACTACGAAGTGACCACTCAGCCACGTCCCGATGGCGGCATCCTGCTGACGCTGCGTAACAGTGAAGGTAAACAGCTCAAGCGCTCGATCTCTTATGCACAGTTGCATGCGGGCGATCAGCTGTCGTGGGTGATCAGTGCGTTGCGTCGCGACCTGGCCGAGCAGGCCAGCGAATTGCCGCAGATTTCCCTGCTGCAAAGCCAGAACCGTTTTGCCCTGCCGACGTATCACTCGGTTTAAATCCGCACCGCTGTGGATTCGCGGTGACAACGGATATATGACGGATAGCCCCACCAATATGGATAGCCCCATTCAGGCCGTGCCAGCCTTGCGCTGACACGGCCTGATTGGTTTCAGAAGCGCTGCGGATCGATCTCGGCGAAGCTCGCCACATTCGCATGCCCCGCCAGTTCCCCGCCTTCGCGCACCAGGCCGCAGGTAGCCAGGCCGGCGGACTGGGCCGCATCCAGCTCCTGGACGATATCGGACAGAAAGAGAATCTGTTCAGGCGCACAACCGATGGCCTGGGTAATACGCCGGTAAGACTGCATCTCCCGCTTCGGCCCCGAAGTAGTGTCGAAAAAACCGCTGAACAGCGGCGTCAGGTCCCCGGCAATGGAGCGACCGAAAATCAGCTTCTGCGCCTGGATCGAACCCGACGAATAGACGTACAACCGATACCCAGCCTGGTGCCAGTGCTGCAACGCCTCTACCGCATCCGGGTAGACATGGCCCTTGAGCTGCCCAGCCCGGTACCCCTGCTCCCAGACCATGCCTTGCAGCGCCTTGAGTGGCGTGGACTTGCGATCTTCCGCGATCCAGCCCAGGAGGATCTCGATCACCCGCTCGACATCCGCCGCCGGCTCGCCGCTTGCCTCGCGCACCGCCTGCAACTGTTCGGCGACATCGGCCCGGGTGGCGTGCTTGCGCACGAAGCCCGGCAGCTGCTGCACCGCGTAGGGAAACAGCACCTCGAAGACAAAACTCACCGCGCTGGTGGTGCCTTCGATGTCGGTGAGAATGGCCTTGATCGACATCCGCTCAATCCTCCAGCAGCGGGAACTGGCTGGCGATATCGGAACCGGTAAAGTTGGCGACCCAACCTTCTGGGTTATTGAACATGCGGATCGCCACCAGATACGGGTTCTCGCCCATGTCGAACCAGTGCGCGGTACCGGCCGGCACCGAAAGCAGGTCGTTCTTCTCGCAGAGCACGGCGTACACGTAGTCGCCGATGTGCAGATTGAACAGGCCGCGACCGGCGACGAAAAAGCGCACCTCGTCCTCGGCATGCTGGTGTTCATCGAGGAACTTGGCGCGCAGCTCGGCCTTTTGCGGGTGATCGCTGTTCAGGCTGATCACATCGACGGTGATGTAGCCGCGTTCGGTCATCAGGCGGTCGATCTGTTCCTGGTAGGCGCTTATCACTTCTTCCTGGCTGGCGCCCGGCTGGATCCTGGTGGCGGCTTGCCAGCGATCGAAACGCACGCCCTGCTCGGCCAGGGTCGCGGCGATATCGTCGAAATGGGTCAGCACCTTGTTCGGCAGGTCCGGGCTGGATACGTGGTAAACGGACAGGCTGCTCATCTTGGCAATTCCTCGTTATCGGCAGTGCCCGCAGGCTTTCCAGGCCGGTCAGGCAGTGCATGTCATCAGGCGGTGGCTACTTCAGTCGAAGACAGCCTTAACGGTTTAACAGGGCGCGAGTCTTCAACTCGCACTCGAACAGGAACTCGAAGGCCTCGATCTGGCGCTGCGCGTCACTCATGCGCGCGCCCCAGGTGTAGAGGCCATGACCGCGAATCAGGTAGCCGACGCAATCGGCATGGGCGTCGAGCCAGGGCTGGACCTTGGCCGCCAGCCGGGCGATGTCCTGATCGTTGTCGAAAATCGGCACCCGCAGCCGCGACTCGTGGCTGGCAATGCCGGCAAAGGCCTTTTGCAGCTCGTAGCCCTCGAACTCGATAAAGTCCTCGGCGGTCAGGCGCGACAGCACCGTGGCATTCACCGAGTGGGTATGCAGCACCGCGCCGATCTGCGGGTTCCAGCTGTACAACTGGGTGTGCAGCAAGGTTTCGGCCGACGGTTTTTTGCCCGGTTCCAGGCTGTTGCCCGCCAGGTCGGCGGCCAGCACGTCATCCAGGCCCAACTGGCCTTTGTGCTTGCCGGAAACCGTGAGCAATACCTCACTCGGCGACAGGCGCGCGGAATAGTTGCTGCTGGTGGCCGGCGACCAGCCGCGGGCATACAGAAAGCGCCCGACCTCGATGATTTCCTGCGCCAGCTGTTCGCGGCTAAGGCTCATGGCCTCTCCTCTTGCATGCGTGTGGCAATGATAAACGCTGCCGCCAGCGCTGCGAGGCTTGCAATACTAAAGGTCAATGTCGCGCCCAGGGCGTTCCAGCTGTAGCCGGAATACAGCGCGCCCAACGCACCGCCGGTGCCGGCCAGGGCCGCGTACAGGGCCTGGCCCTGGCCCTGCTGGCGGTCGCCGAAGCTGCGTTGCACAAAATGAATGGCCGCGGCATGAAAGCTGCCGAAGGTCGCGGCATGCAGCACCTGGGCAAACAACAGCAGCCACAGATGCTCGGCAAAGGCCCCCAGCAGCAGCCAGCGCAGGGCCGCCAGCAGGAAACTCGCCAGCAGCACCCGGCGCACCGAAAACCGCGAGAGAATCCGGCTCATCGCCAGGAACATCAGCACTTCGGCGACCACCCCCAGCGCCCACAGCAGGCCGATCAGGCCGCGGCTGTAACCGAGGTGTTCCAGGTGCAGGGTCAGGAAGGTGTAGTAAGGGCCGTGGCTCATTTGCATCAAGGCCACGCAGGCATAGAAGGCCAGGACACCGGGGCTGCGCAGCTGGCCAAGAAAGCCCCCGGCGGCCAAGCGACTGCCCTGGGCCGCAGGCTGGGCATTGGGCACCCAGGCGCTGCTGAGCACGATGCCGGCCATGATCAGCACCAGCGCCGCCGGGTAGATGTCCAGGCTCAGCCACTCGAACAGCCGCCCCAGCGCCACCACCGTCAGGATGAAGCCGATCGAACCCCACAGGCGGATCTGGCTGTAGCGAGCGGTCTGACCTTGCAGGTGCGCCAGGGTGATCACTTCGAATTGCGGCAGTACCGCATGCCAGAAGAATGCATGCAGGGCCATGACCATCGCCAGCCAGGCGTAGCTCTTGCTGACGAAAATCAGCGAAAAGCTCAGCAGCGTGCAGATCGCGCCAAAACGCACAATGGCCAGGCGCCGGCCGGTGTAGTCGCCGAGCCAGCCCCAGATGTTCGGCGCCACGCAGCGCATGAGCATGGGAATCGCCACCAGCTCGCCGATACGCGCGCTGGAAAACCCCAGGTGATCGAAGTACAGCGCCAGAAACGGCGCGGTCGAACCCAGCAAGGCGAAATAGAACAGATAGAAACTGGAGAGCCGCCAGTACGGGAGCGCCGCCACGGCCGTCAGACCGTGGCGACTGGCAGAGACGCCATTACAACTGGCCCAGCACCGGCGTGCTGACGCGCACGTCGGCGTTCTGGCCACGATGACGCAGCAGGTGATCCATCAGCACGATGGCCATCATGGCTTCGGCGATCGGCGTGGCGCGGATGCCGACGCACGGGTCGTGACGGCCCTTGGTGATGACGTCCACCGGGTTGCCATCGATGTCGATCGAGCGGCCCGGAGTGGTGATGCTGGAGGTCGGCTTGAGCGCCAGGTGCGCGACGATCGGCTGGCCGGAGGAAATCCCGCCAAGAATGCCGCCGGCGTTGTTGCTGAGGAAACCTTGCGGGGTCAGCTCGTCGCGATGCTCGGTGCCACGCTGGGCGACGCTGGCGAAACCGGCGCCGATCTCCACGCCCTTGACCGCGTTGATGCTCATCAGCGCGTGGGCCAGTTCGGCGTCCAGGCGGTCGAAGATCGGCTCGCCCAGGCCCGGCATCACGCCCTCGGCGACCACGGTGATCTTTGCCCCCACCGAGTCCTGATCGCGACGCAGTTGGTCCATGTAGGCTTCCAGCTCCGGCACCTTGTCCGGGTCGGGGCTGAAGAAGGCGTTGTCTTCCACCGAATCCCAGGTCTTGAACGGGATTTCGATCGGGCCCAGCTGGCTCATGTAGCCACGCACCAGGATGCCCTGGCTGGCCAGGTACTTCTTGGCGATGGCCCCGGCCGCCACGCGCATGGCGGTTTCCCGCGCCGAGCTGCGACCGCCGCCGCGGTAATCGCGGATGCCGTATTTGTGGTGGTAGGTGTAATCGGCGTGGGCCGGGCGGAACAGATCCTTGATCGCCGAGTAGTCCTTGGACTTCTGGTCGGTGTTGCGGATCAGCAGGCCGATGGAGCAGCCAGTGGTCTTGCCTTCGAACACGCCGGAGAGGATTTCGACTTCATCGGCTTCCTGGCGCTGGGTGGTATGGCGGCTGGTGCCGGGCTTGCGCCGGTCCAGGTCGCGCTGCAGATCGTCCAGCGACAGCTCAAGACCCGGTGGGCAGCCGTCGACAATGGCGACCAACGCCGGTCCATGGCTTTCGCCCGCGGTGGTGACAGTGAACAGCTTGCCGTAGGTATTGCCGGACATGCAGGACGCTCCATGAAATCAGCCGAAATAACTCAATCTGGATTACTGAGCGCGCCAGTATACGCAGGCTACCCAACTAGTTCATCCTCGAACCTTATCCGTGCCCGGAAGTCCAACCGGCACCTTCTTCATGATGGCGTGATAATGCTGCGAGTTCTTCTCTTGAGCCTTACCCTGTTCACCGGCCTGGTCCAGGCGGCCGTGTTGCAACGTCCCATCAGCCTGGACACTGGCAACGGCGAGTTATACGGCTCGCTGCTGTTGCCCAAGTCCGACGCCCCGGTGCCGGTGGTGCTGATCGTCTCCGGCTCCGGCCCCACCGACCGCGATGGCAACAACCCCGACGGCGGGCGCAATGACAGCCTCAAGCGCCTGGCCTGGGTGCTGGCCAAACACAACATCGCCAGCGTGCGCTACGACAAGCGCGGCGTGGCCGCCAGCCTTGCCGCCACCCCGGACGAACGCAACCTGACCCTCGACGCCTATGTCGCCGACGCCGTGGCCTGGGGCAAAAAACTCAAGAGCGACCCGCGCCTGGGCCCGTTGATCATGCTCGGCCACAGCGAAGGTGCGCTGATCGCCACCCTGGCGGCGCCCCAGGTCGATGCGGCGGCGGTGATTTCCATCTCCGGCACCGCCCGCCCGGTGGACCAGGTACTGCGCCAGCAACTGAGCTATCGCCTGCCGGCGCCGCTGATGCTGCGCAGCAACGAACTGCTCGACAGCCTCAAGGCCGGCCGGGTCGACACCGACGTGCCGCCGCCGCTGGAAGTGATCTTCCGCCCCAGCGTGCAGCCGTACCTGATCACTCTGTTCAAGCAAGACCCGGCCGCCGCGTTCGCCCGCCTGAAAATGCCGGCGCTGATCGTCCAGGGCAGCAACGATATCCAGGTCGGTGTCGGCGATGCGCAGATGCTCAAGGCCGCCAAGCCGGACGCCCAACTGGCGCTGATCGAGGGCATGAACCATGTCCTGCGTATCGTGCCCAACGACGTCAAGCGGCAACTGGCCTCCTACAAGGATCCGCAGCTGCCCCTGGCCTCGGAACTCGGCAGCCGCATCATCGGTTTTATTGACGGACTTCACGCCCGTTGACGCGTTTTCCCCTCCAGTCCTGAAAAAAACGGCCGATAAGCCTTTGCCGGCCGTTCACTTGCCGTCGGCAAGCAGCGCTTGGACAGGATCTCGCCGTTATGACCGATACCCAGAACCCTCCCGAAACCGAGGTTGAAAACCCCGCTCCCGAAGCCGTGGCGTTGCCGTGGGCGGACGTCCATGCCGAGCATCAGCGGATGCTGCGCCTGGCCCCGCTGCAAACCGATCGCGCCACCGGCGGACGGCCCCTGCGCTTTATCGAGTTCGGTTACGCCGAGCGCAGCAACAAGGAACGCAGCCTGCTGCGCATGACCCTCCAGCTACCAGGCCAGCGGGTGCGCAAGGAGCAGAATCATCTGGATGTCTGGGTCGATCACACGACTCGTCGGGTGCGCTTCGAGCCGGACAACCTGCAGATCGAGCCGGCGAACCGTGGCATCGGCCGCTTTCTGCTGGCGCAGGGCGCGAGCTGGGCGCAGAAGAAATGGCCGCACTACCGCGTGGACGGTTTCGAACTGGCGAACAAGGATGCGCTGAACGAGGCCACGCGCCTGCGGCGCGACCATTTCCTGCGGGTCCAGGGTTTCGATGTGGTTTACGCCGATGCCCAGCATCTCAAGGGCAGCGTCAAGGACGTGCAGGTCGGCGAACTGCTGGTCAACTGGAACACCGAAAAGCTGCAATTCGTCGAGATCCTCGAAGCCGCGCAGATGCTGCAGCAGGCCGAGCAGAACCTCGAAGAACAGGAAGTCAAACTGCGCAAGCACGAAGAGAAGGTCGCCAAGTACAAGCGCGAAGACACCGGACTGCGCTTTACCATCACCTGCCTGGTGGCATTTGCGGTGTTCCAGGCCGGGTTGCTGATCTGGATCGCGACCCACCGCTGACTCCAGACTTGCGCGGATACCTGTAGGAGCGAAGCTTGCTCGCGATAGCGTCCGTCCAGACACACCCCCGTGCCTGGATCGCAGGCAAGTCGGATCGCCGCCCGCTCGCTCCTACAGAAACGCCGCTCAGACCCGGGAGCTGAACAGCGCCTGGTGCTGCCGGCACTGCTCGGCGGTGAGCATGAACACGCCATGGCCGCCGCGCTCGAAGTCCAGCCAGGCGAAGTCGACTTCCGGGTACAGGGCTTCGACGTGAACCTGGCTGTTGCCGACCTCGACGATCAACAGGCCCTTCTCGGTCAGATGATCCGCCGCCTCGGCCAGCATGCGCCGCACCAGGTTCAGGCCATCGTCGCCACAGGCCAGGCCCAGCTCCGGTTCATGCTGGTATTCCTCGGGCATGTCGGCGAAGTCCTCGGCATCCACATAGGGCGGGTTCGACACGATCAGGTCGAAACGCTGGCCCGGCAAACCCTCGAAACCGTCGCCCTGCACCGTGAACACCCGCTCATCGACGCCATGGCGCTCGATATTCTGGTTCGCCACCTCGAGGGCTTCGAACGACAGGTCGGCCAGCACCACTTCCGCATGGCGGAACTCATAAGCGCAGGCAATGCCGATGCAGCCGGAACCGGTGCACAGGTCGAGAATCCGCGCAGGCTCGGCACCCAGCCAGGGTTCGAAACGTTTTTCGATCAGCTCGCCGATCGGCGAACGCGGGATCAATACGCGCTCGTCGACAATGAACGACAGGCCGCAGAACCAGGCCTCGCCCAACAGGTAGGCGGTCGGCACGCGCTCTTCGATGCGGCGCTTGAGCAGACGCTGCAGGTTGACCAGTTCGTCGTCTTCCAGCGCGCAGTCCAGATAGCTGTCGGCGATTTCCCACGGCAGGTGCAAGGCGCCCAGTACCAATTGGCGGGCTTCGTCCCAGGCGTTGTCGGTCCCATGGCCGAAAAACAGATCCTCCCCATGAAAGCGGCTGACAGCCCAACGGATGTGGTCGCGCAGGGTGCGCAGGCGGGAAGTGATCACGGGACAGACTCCTGAAAAAACGACTGGCGATTCTAACAGCCAAAACGTCTGAGGACGACGCATGAAAAATCTGAGTCTACGGGGCGTCCAGGCGCTTTTCCCCACATTCGGCCCGATTCCCCATACCCCTTGACACGGCTGTAGGCCAGCAACCACGCACCTTACGTTAGTAGCGATTCACAGAAGCGCTCCGCCAGAGGACAATGTCACAAAAGCCCCACTCACAGGAGCCCCAGAATGTCCGTTCCAAAGACGATGTTTCAACTCAGCGGTCGTGGTTATGCAGCGGCTAATTTGAGCCACGCGACCCTTGTGATCATCGACGCCCAGAAAGAGTACCTCAGCGGTCCGCTGGCCCTGTCCGGCATGGACGCCGCGGTCGCCAACATCAAGCAACTGGTTGCTGCCGCCCGCTCCGCCGGCCGCCCGGTCGTGCACGTGCGCCACCTCGGCACCGTCGGCGGTCTGTTCGACCCCCAGGGCGAGCGCGGCGAATTCATCCCCGGCCTCGAACCCCAGGGCGACGAGACCATCATCGGCAAGCTGCTGCCGAGCGCCTTCCATGGCACCGAACTGGAAAAGCGCCTGCAGGACCTGGGCTCCCTGGACCTGATCGTCTGCGGCTTCATGAGCCATTCCAGTGTCAGCACCACCGTGCGCGCCGCGAAAAACCTGGGCTTTCGCTGCACCCTGGTGGAAGACGCCTGCGCCACCCGTGACCTGCCCTGCAAGGGCGGCATCCTCAGCGCCGAGCACGTGCAACAGACCGAAATGGCCATCATGGCGGACAACTTCGCCACCCTCGCCCTGACCAAAGATCTGATCTGATCGACCCGCAATGAGCGGTCCACGGGCCGCTCATCCGTAAAAGCCTCTCATTTGCCGTAATTGCCTTAGCCTCAGGAACCACCCGGTCATCTTTCGGTCGAAGGGCCGATACCCATTGAGGAAGGTCGGAATGAAGATATCCGATGGTTTTGACGCACGTCGTCTGCGGCCCAAAGGCCCGCGGAACTGGCGTTTGCGCCTGGGCGCGGGATTTTCCGCGTTGCTGGCGACCTTCGGTGTGCTGCTGGCGATGGCCGGGGCCGCCAGCCTGTTGGGGCGCCCTCCGGCGCTGGGCGAATTGAATGCAAGTCCGGCAGGTTCTGCGGTGATTCTAGCGGTCGGTCTGTTACTGCTGTATGTCGGCGTCTGGCTGTGGCGTCGCTGCCGGCGCCGCATGCGCCAGCCGCAAACCCTGAACATGGCTCCGCACCTGATGAAGAAACATGACTGAATCGACGGCCACACGTTTTGTCCCGCCCCTCTCCCGTCGAGTTGGGTAAACTGCTCGGTCTTCGCGGAGGCTGACATGCAAGACGACGATTTTTCCCTATTCAAAAGCGCGATCCAAGGCGTCAAGCCGATCAAGCACGATCGCGCCGAAACCGGCAAACCCAAGGCTGACCGGGCGCAGATCGCCAAGCTGCGCCAGTCCGCTACTGTGCGTACCGAGACCACCACCGTCGACGGGCTGTCCGATCAGTTCGTGATCGACGTCGGCCCGGAAGACGAGTTGATGTGGGCCCGCGACGGGGTTCAGGAAAGCCAGATGCGCAAGCTCAAGGTTGGCCAGATCCCTTTCGAGGGCAGCCTCGACCTGCACGGCATGAACGTGGAAAAGGCCCGGGAAACCCTCTGGGCGTTCCTCGCCGAAGCCACCAAGTTCGAGATCCGCTGCGTGCGCGTCACCCACGGCAAGGCCGTGCGCCTGGACGGCAAGCGGCCGATGATCAAGAGCCACGTCAACACCTGGCTGCGCCAGCATCCCCAGGTGCTCGGCTTCACCTCGTGCCAGGCCAGGCACGGCGGCGCCGGCGCGGTCTACGTGATGCTCAAACGCACCATGATGGAAGGCCGCGACGAGTAAAGCCGCTTCGTCGCGCTTGCAGCGTCGAGTCCGCCACCGTACCCTTGCCCTTTGCGTAAAATCCCACAGGTAGTTTCATGTCCCTGGAACAGAATTACACGGCGATCCTCGGCCAATTGGGCGAAGACGTCTCCCGCGAGGGCCTGCTCGACACGCCAAAGCGTGCCGCCAAAGCCATGCAGTACCTCTGCCGCGGTTATGAACAAACGCTGGAAGAAGTCACCAACGGTGCCTTGTTCAGCTCCGATAACAGCGAAATGGTGCTGGTCAAGGACATCGAGCTCTACTCGCTGTGCGAGCACCACCTGCTGCCTTTCATCGGCAAGGCTCACGTCGCTTACATTCCGAGCGGCAAGGTGCTGGGCCTGTCGAAAGTCGCGCGCATCGTCGACATGTACGCGCGTCGTCTGCAGATCCAGGAAAACCTCAGCCGCCAGATCGCCGACGCGGTCCAGCAAGTGACCGGCGCCCTGGGCGTCGCGGTGGTGATCGAGGCCAAGCACATGTGCATGATGATGCGCGGTGTGGAGAAGCAGAACTCGTCGATGATCACCTCGGTGATGCTGGGCGAATTCCGCGAAAACGCAGCGACCCGCAGCGAGTTTCTCAGCCTGATCAAGTAACAGGGCTGCCCGAAAGAACCGGCGTTCATCGCCGGTTTTTTTTCGCCTGGCAAAAATCAGGTAAGCTGCCGCCCCTTCTTTCATGGGCAAGAGGCAATATCGTGATCGTCAAAGCGCTTCGAGTCGGCCTGGGCCAGCTCATCATCTTCATCGACTTCATCACCCGCCCACGCAAGCAGCAGCGCCCCGCCGCGGCTCAAGCCCAGGTCGAACAGGCCGCCAAGGGCCTGACCCTGTACCAGTTCCACGCCTGCCCCTTCTGCGTGAAAACCCGCCGTACCCTGCACCGCCTGAACGTGCCGGTGGCCCTGCGCGACGCGAAAAACAACGAGCAGGACCGCCAGACCCTGCTGGAGCAAGGCGGCAAGATCAAGGTGCCGTGCCTGCGTATCGAAGAAAACGGCCAGACCACCTGGATGTACGAGTCCAAGGTGATCATCGATTATCTGGACAAGCGCTTTGCAGCAGCCTGAATGGTGGGTGGCGTTCTGAAGGGCGTCATCGCGGG
>NZ_JBQENK010000003.1:145208-229583 GCF_052044735.1 Pseudomonas sp. 22526 | reverse complement strand
CGATAGCGCCAGAACAGCCCCCGCAAGAGCCATACCATAAAAAAAACCGACCCAAGGGTCGGTTTTTTTATTTCCCGCAGAGGCTCAGTCGAGCATCCCAACATGCCGCGGATGGCTTTCCACCCGCCGCATCCAGGCCTGGATGCCCGGGTAGCGCGCCAAGTCGAAGCCGCCTTCATGAGCGACATGGGTGTAGGCATAGAGCGCGATATCGGCAATCGAATACTGCTCGCCCACCAGATACGGCGTGCGCGCCAGCTGGTGCTCCATCACATCCAGCGCCTTGTAACCACGCTTTTGCAGCTTCTCGTACTCATGAAGGCGCTCTTGCGGCATTCCCAGATAAAGCTGGATGAAACGTGCCACGGCAATGTACGGCTCATGGCTGTATTGCTCGAAAAACTGCCATTGCAGCACTTGCGTGCGTAAACGCGGCTCGCTCGGCAGAAATTCGCTGCCATCGGCGAGAAAGTTGAGAATCGCGTTCGACTCCCACAGGCAGGTGCCGTCTTCCAGCTCCAGCACCGGGATCTTGCCGTTGGGGTTCTTCGCCAGAAACGCCTCGGTCTGCGTATCCCCGTTCAAGATGTCCACGGCGTGCCACTCGTAAGGCTGGCCCAGCAGATTGAGCATCAGCTTGACCTTGTAGCAGTTGCCGGACCGGTAATCCCCATAAACCTTGTACATGGCCCTCTCCTCTCAGGCTGCCTGTGCAGCCTGTGCTTGGCGTACCACGGTGGCCAGCCGCTTGAGACCTTCGTCCAGACGCGCCGGATCGATATGACTGAAATTCAACCGCAGGTGACCTGGATTGCGGTCCGGCTCGGAGAAGAAGGGTTCGCCCGGCATGAATGCCACGTCCTGCTCCAGCGCCGCTGTCAGCAAAGTGCGGGTGTCCAGCGGCTGTTTCAAGGTCAACCAGAAAAACAGCCCGCCCTGGGGCACCTGCCAGTCGGCCAGATCGCCGAAATGACGTTGCAGGGCGGCCTGGAAGCCGTCGCGGCGAACCCGGTAGAAATCGCGCAACTCGCCCAGATGCTGCTGGTACTGCTCGGTACCTATCCATTGCAGCGCCTGCCATTGGCCGACGCGGTTGGTGTGCAGGTCCGCCGATTGCTTCAACCGCAGCAGATGGGGAAACAGGTCCGGGCTGGCGATCAGGTAACCGACCCGCAGCCCTGGCAGCAGCGTCTTCGACAGGGTGCCGGTGTAGATCCAGCTGGCGTTGCGCAGGCGCCCGACGATGGGCATGGCACTGCCACCGTCGAAAGTCAGTTCGCGGTAAGGCTCGTCTTCGATCAGGGTCACTCCGAACTCGTCGAGCAACGCCGCCACGGCATCGCGCTTGGCCTCGCTGTAGCGCACCGCCGAAGGATTCTGGAAGGTCGGGATCAGGTAGATGAACGCGGGACGATGCTGCTCCAGGCGCGCGCGCAATTGCGCCAGATCCGGCCCATCGGCCTGAAGCGGCACGGTCAGGCAATCGGCGCCGAACAGCTGGAAGATCTGCAGCGCCGCCAGGTAGGTCGGCGCTTCCAGCATGATCTCGGTGCCCTTGTCGATGTACAGCTTGGCCGCCAGATCGAGGGTCTGCTGGGAACCGCTGACCACCAGTACCTGGCTAGCCTCGCACGGCACACCCAGCGCCCGGGCCTGCGCCGCCAGGACCTCGCGCAGCTGTGGCTCGCCCTCGCTCATGCCGTATTGGCCCATGGACACCGGCATCGCCTGCCAATCGGTCTTCGGCAGCATCGCTTCGGCGGGCAGGCCTCCGGCGAACGACATCACTTCCGGACGCTGCGCGGCGGCAAGGATTTCACGGATCAGTGAGCTTTTAAGACGCGAAACACGTTCGGAGAAGGCCATGAGGGGCACCCGTAGCAAAGGCGGAGGAAAATACGTCAAACTGCTTGACCGAAATTACGCCGACTTTCGCAGATACGTCAATATGCTTGACCTTAAAAACCAGACCACGCAACAAGCCGCCATGGAAGCCTTCTTCTTTGGTTACCAGGCGTTCACCGCCAAGGCCGACGAAATGCTCGAGCGCCGCGGCCTGAGTCGCGTGCACCAGCGCATCGTGTTTTTCATCGCCCGCTACCCGGGGCTGAGCGTGAAGGAACTGCTCACCGCCCTGGGGGTGAGCAAGCAGGCGCTGAACATTCCGCTGCGCCAACTGATGGAGATGCACCTGGTCAACAGCCTTGCCCCGGAAAGCGACAAGCGCAAACGCCTGCTGGAGCTGACGGAGGACGGCGCGCGCTTTGAACAGTCGCTGCGGCGCGAGCAGGTGAAGCTGCTGCAACGGGTATTCGCCGAGGCCGGCGAGGCGGCGGTGGATGGCTGGCTGGCGGTGAACAAGGCCTTGGGCGAAAACCGCTGACACCACAGCCTGCGAGCGCGCAACGGTCGTCAACCTGCATACCCGATGCTTCTGCAAGACCGCTTCATCCCCATTGCGACCGCTGCGCGCTCGATCGCAGGCTGCGCCAGCGGCTACAGGCCATATAGCCTTTCTGGCGAACTTTTCGCACACAACCTAAAAAACATTATTTGCTTTCTTTGTATACAAAAGCATAATTCGCCACGTGCGAGTTCCTGACCCTTAGGTCAATAAAAGCCCGCAAGCCTTACATGCCTCAAAGAGCCGCTGCCCACCCTTGCGTGTCCGGCTCTGGAAAAAATAATAAAACTCTTGAGGAGTACTCGCTGTGGAAAGCCGCAAATCCGACGCCCCTACGCTGGAACTCTCGCCGCCGCTGAACAGTGGCTGGCTGGAGCGCATCTTCAAACTCAGGTTGCATGGCACCACGGTGAAGACCGAATTGATCGCCGGTCTGACAACCTTCATCACCATGGCCTACATCATCTTCGTCAACCCCAACATCATGGCCGACGCCGGCATCGACCACGGCGCGGCATTCGTCGCCACCTGCATCGCCGCCGCCCTGGGTTGCCTGTTGATGGGGCTGTACGCCAACTGGCCGGTAGGCCTGGCGCCCGGCATGGGGCTGAACGCCTTTTTCACCTACACCGTGGTCGGAACCATGGGCTACAACTGGGAAACCGCCCTCGGTGCAGTGTTCGTGTCCGGCGTGCTGTTCATGTTCCTGACCTTCTCGCGGATCCGCGAATGGCTGCTCAACAGCATTCCGGCCAGCCTGCGCTTTGCCATGGGCGCCGGTGTGGGCCTGTTCCTCGGGCTGATCGGCTTGAAGACCGCGGGCATCGTGGTCGATAGCCCGGCGACCCTGATCAAGCTCGGCTCCCTGCGCGAACCCGGCCCGCTGCTGGCGGCGATCTGCTTCCTGATGATTGCAGTGCTCAGTTATCACCGGGTGTTCGGCGCGATCCTCATCAGCATCATCACCGTGACCCTGGCCGGCTGGGGCCTGGGCCTGGTGCACTATGAGGGCATCATGTCGGCCCCGCCGAGCCTGGCACCGACCTGGATGGCCATGGACGTCGCCGGGGTGTTCAACGTCAGCATGATCAGCGTGGTGCTGGCCTTCCTCTTCGTGCACATGTTCGATACCGCCGGCACCCTGATGGGCGTGGCCCAGCGCGCCGGCCTGGTCAACCCCGACGGCAAGATCGAGAACCTCTCCCGCGCCCTGAAGGCGGACAGCGCCTCCAGCGTCTTCGGTGCGGTGGTCGGCGTTCCGCCCGTGACCAGCTACGTGGAAAGTGCTGCGGGTGTCGCCGCGGGTGGTCGGACTGGTCTTACCGCAGTGACCGTAGGTGTGCTATTTATCGCAGCCATGTTTTTCGCCCCGCTGGCTGGCATGATCCCCGCTTATGCCACCGCCGGCGCGCTGATTTATGTGGCGATGCTGATGATGGGCGGCATGGCCCACATCGATTGGGAAGAGGCCACCGACAGCATCCCGGCGATCGTGACCGCAATCATGATGCCGCTGACCTTCTCGGTTGCCGACGGTATCGCCCTGGGCTTCATCACCTACGTGGCCTTGAAGGCCGGGACGGGCAAGTACAAGGAAATCTCCATCAGCCTGTGGGTGCTGTGCGCGATCTTTATCGCCAAGTTCATTTTCTTGTAGGCACATCGGTTTCAAACGGCCTCACCCCGTCGGGTGAGGCTTTTGCACATAAGGAGAAAGACAATGAGCGTGGAAACCTGGCTGCTGTTCAGCGGCGCGGCACTGGTGGTGATCCTGATCCCGGGCCCACTGTCGCTGCTGATGATCAGCAACAGCCTGAATTACGGTTTGCGTCGGTCCTACCCGGCGTTTCTCGGTGGCGTGTTTGCCTCGATCTGCCTGCTAAGCGCCTCGGCTTTGGGCCTGGGCGCCCTGCTGCTGGCCTCGGAACAGCTGTTCAGCGCCCTGAAAATCGTCGGCGCGCTGTACCTGTTCTATCTCGCCTGGCAAAGCTGGCAGCAATCGCGGCAACCCTCCCTCGGCGCCGAAGTGCCCGAAGCCGCACCGAAACCGCGCTTTCGCGCACTGTTCGGGCGCGCTTTTGTGCTGGGCGCCAGCAACCCGAAAGACATTCTGTTCTTCGCCGCGTTTCTGCCGCAGTTTCTCAGTGCCGAACAACCTTTCCTGCCGCAGCTGCTGATCATGATCGTCACCTGGACCCTGCTTGACCTGCTGTGCAAGCTGGCTTACGGCCTGGGTGCCCATGGCGCGGCGCGCTACCTGCGCAGCGGCAAGGGCCAGAGCTGGTTCAACCGGGTCAGCGCCGGGCTGTTCAGCGGTGCGGGGGCCGCGTCGTTGTTGAGCCGCTGAAAGCTTCGCGGGNNTTGTAGCAGTTTCTCTGTAGGAGCGAGGCTTGCCCGCGATAGCGTCCTCACAAGCACCACTTTTCTGGGGACGAAAAAAAGCCCGCAGTGTGAGCGGGCGAAAGACCAAAGAAGCTATTTGCGCAGGCTTCGTGGGGGGAAAGTCCTAGCTTCCTCTATAGGTCGAATAACTGTAGGGCGAGATCAGCAGCGGTACGTGGTAATGCTCCTGCTCGGCCGAGATGCCGAAACGCAGCACCACCACATCAAGAAACGCCGGCTCAGGCAGCTGTACGCCGCGAGCACGGTAGTAATCGCCGGCATGGAATTGCAGCTGGTAAACCCCGGTGCGGTAGTCATCGCCTTGCAGCAGCGGCGCATCGCAACGGCCATCGCTATTGGTCAGGACACTGGCAACCAGTTCCAGTTGCGTACCTTCGACCCGGTACAACTCGACCTTGATGGCGCTGCCTGGGCAGCCATGCGCGGCATCCAACACGTGTGTAGTCAAACGTCCCATTGATTCTGCGTGTCTGTGCGCGCTCACACGTCCAGACCTCGCGCCTCCTGAAGTCAGTTGATAAGGAGACCGCACCGTTTCGGAGCACGAAAGGATACGGCGAGGAATTTATTAAGACACTTTTCAAAAAAATTGTACACAATAAAAATCACCCATTTCCGGGTACTTCTGCCAAGCCTCCGTATTCCCTTGATCAGCGGCTACACCATGAGGACAGAAGACTTTTCATCCATTAGCTGACCAACCAGGCAGGTTTCTTGCAGCACCCAGCCATGAGCACAATCGATGAAAAATGCAAAAAATCGGGCTTACAAACCGATTGAAAAGTTGTATACAATCAGTCCATCGCTGTGACGCCAGCCTGCCTTTCCCCCTCAGGCCCCGCCACGCCACCGTTATCACGATAAGAAGGAAGACTGCAGTGAGCGCTGACTACCCACGCGACCTGATCGGTTATGGCTCCAACCCTCCTCACCCTCACTGGCCGGGCAATGCCCGCATCGCCCTGTCGTTCGTGCTCAATTACGAAGAAGGCGGCGAGCGCAATATCCTGCACGGCGACAAGGAGTCGGAAGCCTTCCTTTCGGAAATGGTCGCCGCCCAGCCCCTGCAGGGCGAGCGCAACATGAGCATGGAATCGCTGTACGAGTATGGCAGCCGTGCCGGCGTCTGGCGGATCCTCAAGCTGTTCAAGGAATTCGACATTCCGCTGACCATCTTCGCCGTCGCCATGGCCGCCCAGCGCCATCCGGACGTGATCCGCGCCATGGTCGAAGCCGGCCACGAGATCTGCAGCCACGGCTACCGCTGGATCGACTACCAGTACATGGACGAAGCCCAGGAACGCGAGCACATGCTCGAAGCGATCCGCATCCTCACCGAACTCACCGGCGAACGCCCGTTGGGCTGGTACACCGGCCGCACCGGCCCGAACACCCGGCGCCTGGTGATGGAAGAAGGCGGTTTCCTCTACGACTGCGACACCTACGACGACGACCTGCCCTACTGGGAAACCAACAACCCGACCGGCAAGGCGCACCTGGTGATCCCCTACACCCTGGACACCAACGACATGCGTTTCACCCAGGTCCAGGGCTTCAACCAGGGCGATGACTTCTACCAGTACCTCAAGGATGCCTTCGACGTGCTGTATGCCGAAGGCGCCGAGGCGCCGAAGATGCTGTCCATCGGCCTGCACTGCCGCCTGATCGGCCGCCCGGCGCGCCTGGCCGCCCTGAAGCGCTTTATCGAGTACGTTAAAGGTCACGATCAGGTCTGGTTCACCCGCCGCGTGGACATCGCCCGCCACTGGCAGCAAACCCATCCGTTCCCGGGGGCTGCGAAATGAGCACCTTCCAAACCCTGAAACCCTCGACCCTGAGCCGCGACGCCTTCGTCAAAGCCTTCGCCGATATCTACGAACATTCGCCATGGGTCGCCGAAAAGGCCTTCGACCTGGGCCAGGATGCGTCGATCGACCGGATCGACACCCTGCACCAGCGCATGAGCGACATCCTGTTGAGCGCCGATCACCAGAGCCAACTCGCCCTGATCAACGCTCACCCGGACCTGGCCGGCAAAGCCGCCGTCCAGGGGCAGTTGACCGAAGCCAGCACCCATGAACAGGCTGGCGCCGGTATTCACCAATGCACGGCCGAAGAGTTCCAGCGCTTCACCGAGCTGAACGACGCCTACAAGGCCAAGTTCAAGTTTCCCTTCATCATGGCGGTAAAAGGCAGCAACCGGCATCAGATCCTCGCGGCGTTCGAAGCACGCATCCACAACTCGGTGGACACCGAATTCCGCTGCGCGCTGGCGGAGATCAACAAGATCGCCTTGTTCCGATTACTGACTCTCTAGCAAGCCTGGCCCGAGTACGGAACGTACCCAGGGCCCTGCAAGCATCCCAAGCCACTCAATCAAAGGCAGACAAGAAGAATGAAAGCTTACGCCGTACCTTTCGAGAAGTTCGTCAACCTGGCCGACGCCCGCCTGGGCACCAAGATCATCTCGGTGACCGATGACTGGTTCGCTGACGCCAACCGTCTGTTCCAGCCGACCCCGGCCGTATGGAAGGAGGGCGTATTCGATGACAACGGCAAGTGGATGGACGGCTGGGAGTCGCGCCGCAAGCGCTTCGAAGGCTACGACAGCGCCGTGATCCGCCTGGGCGTGCCTGGCCAGATCAAGGGTGTGGACATCGACACCTCATTCTTCACCGGCAACTTCCCGCCATCGGCCTCCCTGGAAGCCTGCTTCCTGGCCGAAGGCGAGCCGAACGAAAACACCCAGTGGGTGGAAGTGCTGCCGGCCGTCGAGCTGCAAGGCAACAGCCACCACTACCACGAGATCAGCAACGACCAGGCGTTCAGCCACCTGCGCTTCAACATCTACCCGGATGGCGGCGTGGCCCGCCTGCGCGTGCATGGCATTCCATACCGCGACTGGTCGGCGGTCGGCGACAACGAACAGGTCGACCTGGCAGCCGCCCTCAACGGTGGCCGCGCCCTCGCCTGCTCCGACGAACACTTCGGCCGCATGAGCAACATCCTCAACCCGGGCCGCGGCATCAACATGGGTGATGGCTGGGAAACCGCCCGCCGCCGCACGCCAGGCAATGACTGGGTGATCGTCGCCCTGGGCCATCCGGGCGAGATCGAGAAGATCATCGTCGACACCTTGCACTTCAAGGGCAACTACCCGGACAGCTGCTCGATCCAGGGCGCCTTCGTCAAGGGCGGCACCGACAGCCAGATCGAAACCCAGTCGCTGTTCTGGCGCGAACTGCTGCCGAGCCAGAAGCTGGAAATGCACGCCGAACACAGCTTCGCCGAGCAGATCAAGGCCCTGGGCCCGATCACCCATATCCGCCTGAACGTATTCCCGGACGGTGGCGTCAGCCGCCTGCGGATCCTGGGCAAGGTAGCGAAGTAATGCCGAGCCTGTAGGAGCGCAGCTTGCTCGCGATAGCGGTTGTCAGGTCGACATCCGCTGTCCGGTCTGACGCCATCGCGAGCAAGCTTCGCTCCTACAAAAACATGATTCACCGACAACAACGAATTCACAGATTAAGAAGAACAGCATGCGCACATTGATGATCGAACCGCTGACCAAAGAAGCCTTCGCCCCCTTCGGTGACGTGATCGAAACCGACGGCAGCGATCACTTCATGATCAACAACGGTTCGACCATGCGCTTCCATCGTCTGGCTACCGTGGAAACCGCCACGCCGGACGACAAGGCGATCATCAGCATCTTCCGCGCCGACGCGCTGGACATGCCCTTGACCGTGCGCATGCTGGAGCGCCATCCGCTGGGCAGCCAGGCTTTCATTCCGCTGCTCGGCAACCCCTTTCTGATCGTGGTCGCGCCACTTGGCGATGCACCTGTATCGGGCTTGGTCCGCGCCTTTGTCAGCAATGGCAGGCAGGGCATTAATTACCATCGCGGCGTCTGGCACCACCCGGTGCTGACGATCGAAAAGCGGGATGACTTCCTGGTGGTTGATCGCAGTGGCACAGGCAATAACTGCGATGAGCATTTCTTTGAAGAGGATGAGTGTTTGATCCTCGCCCCCCACCAATAAGAGAAGGTCTGATCACCCGAAAACAAGGGTGACAGGCGAGAGGTAAAGACTGTGGAAGCACATCTGTTGGAATGGCTCAACCTGAGCGTGCGTTGGGTTCACATGATCACTGGCGTGGCCTGGATCGGCGCGTCGTTCTACTTCGTCTGGCTGGAAAACAACCTCAATCGCGTCAACCCCAAGGACGGCCTGTCGGGCGACCTCTGGGCCATCCACGGTGGCGGTATCTATCACCTGGAAAAATACAAACTGGCCCCACCCTCCATGCCGGAGAACCTGCACTGGTTCAAGTGGGAAGCCTACTTCACCTGGATGTCGGGGATCGCCCTGCTGTGCCTGGTGTTCTACTACAACCCGATGCTCTACCTGGTAGCGCCCGGCAGCGGCCTGACCGGCCCTGAAGGCGTGGCCATCGGCATCGCTTCCCTGATCGCCGGCTGGTTCGTCTACGACTTCCTCTGCGACTCGCCCCTGGGCAAGAAACCCGCCCTGCTCGGCTTCATCCTGTTCGTGCTGTTGATCGCCGCAGCCTATGGCTTCAGCAAGGTGTTCAGCGGTCGCGGCGCCTACCTGCATGTCGGCGCCATCATCGGCACCATCATGGTCGGCAACGTGTTCCGCATCATCATGCCGGCCCAGCGCGCGCTGGTGGCCGCCATCGCGGAAAACCGCACGCCGGACCCGACCCTGCCGGCCAAGGGCCTGCTGCGTTCGCGCCACAACAACTACTTCACCCTGCCCGTGCTGTTCATCATGATCAGCAACCACTTCCCGAGCACCTACGGCAGCAAGTACAACTGGTTGATCCTGGCCGGGATCGCGGTGCTGGCAGTGCTGGTGCGTCACTACTTCAACACCCGCCACGACAGCCACAAGTTCGCCTGGACCCTGCCGGTCGCAGCCCTGGGCATGATCTGCCTGGCCTACGTCACCGGCCCCGCGCAAATGGCCAAGGCTCCGGAAGTGGCCAAGGCGTCGGCGAAGATCGAGTACCAGCCACTGCCGGAAACCGCCCTTGGCGGCGGTGCCAAGCCAGCAACCGCAGCGGCTCCGGCAGCTCCGGCGGCTCCCGAAGTTGCTCCGACGCAAGCGTCCACGGCAACCCAGGGCCCGAGCTTCGACAAGGTGCATGACGTGATCCAGGAACGTTGCACCGTCTGCCACTCGGCCAAGCCCACCAGCCCGCTGTTCAGTGCCGCGCCAGCCGGCGTGATGTTCGACACCCCGGAGCAGATCAAGCTCCAGGCCCCACGGATCCAGGCCCAGGCCGTTGCCAGCCAGATCATGCCGCTGGGCAACATCACCCAGATGACCCAGCAGGAGCGTGACCTGATCGGCGCCTGGATCACCCAGGGGGCACGCACCAACTGAGTCACCGCTGAAAAACATCGCGGGCAAGCCTCGCTCCTACGGGAGCGAGCTTGCTCGCGATCAACCGCCACGCGGTTGGCCTGCTGCAAAAAAGCTGTTCGCAACCACACAGCTTCTAATCACAAGAATAAAAAAGATCCGAGGTGTTGCATGTCCGCGTTAAACGAACCGCGCATCCCCGACGCACCCGCCTTTGCGCGACTGCCCCTTTTGCAACTGATCCTGGTCGGTTTGCAGCACGTCCTGCTGATGTACGGAGGCGCCATCGCGGTGCCGTTGATCATCGGACAGGCCGCGGGTCTGAGTCGTGAAGAAATCGCCTTCCTGATCAATGCCGACCTGCTGGTCGCCGGCATCGCCACCATCGTGCAATCCCTCGGCATCGGCCCCATGGGCATCCGCATGCCGGTGATGATGGGCGCCAGCTTTGCCGCCGTGGGCAGCATGGTGGCCATGGCCGGCATGCCGGGCATCGGTTTGCAGGGGATCTTTGGCGCGACCATCGCCGCCGGTTTCTTCGGCATGCTGATCGCGCCCTTCATGTCCAAGGTGGTGCGCTTCTTCCCACCCCTGGTCACCGGTACCGTCATCACCTCCATCGGCCTGTCGCTGTTCCCGGTCGCAGTGAACTGGGCGGGCGGCGGCAGCCACAATGCCGAGTTCGGCTCCCCCATCTACCTGAGCATCGCCGCGCTGGTACTGGGCACCATCCTGCTGGTGCACCGTTTCATGCGCGGTTTCTGGGTGAACATTTCCGTGCTGATCGGCATGGGCCTGGGCTACCTGCTCTGCGGCCTGATCGGCATGGTCGACCTCAGCGGCATGGCCCAGGCGCCCTGGGTGCAGGTGGTCACCCCGCTGCACTTCGGCATGCCGCAGTTCCATCTGGCACCGATCCTTTCGATGTGCCTGGTGGTGGTGATCATCTTCGTCGAGTCCACCGGGATGTTCCTGGCGCTGGGGAAGATCACCGGCCAGGAAGTCACCCCGCGCATGCTGCGGCGCGGCCTGCTGTGTGATGCCGGCGCCTCGTTTTTCGCCGGTTTCCTCAATACCTTCACCCACTCTTCGTTCGCCCAGAACATCGGCCTGGTGCAGATGACCGGCGTGCGTTGCCGCTCGGTGACCATAGTCGCCGGCGGCCTGCTGATAGTGCTGAGCCTGCTGCCCAAGGCGGCTTTCCTGGTGGCCTCGATTCCACCCGCGGTACTGGGCGGCGCGGCCATCGCCATGTTCGGCATGGTGGCGGCGACCGGGATCAAGATCCTCCAGGAAGCCGACATCGCCGACCGCCGCAATCAACTGCTGGTAGCGGTGAGCATCGGCATGGGCCTGATTCCGGTGGTCCGGCCGGAGTTCTTCGCTCACTTGCCCCTGTGGATGAGCCCCATCACCCACAGCGGAATCGCCATGGCGACCCTCAGTGCCCTGACCCTGAACCTGCTGTTCAACATCCTGGGCGGCACCGAACGAGCCGCCAGCAACACCCGACACGCCCACCAGCATTGAAGCCTGAACGGGGCGGCCTGGCGGTCGCCCCTGCTTGACCGTCGATACCCGAAATACACGCACGACAGGCAGACCCGGCACCGCGCCCGGTCGCAGTCGGCGGCTGCCTGCGCCTTGACAATAAAAACAAACAGGGAGCAACACGATGAGACATGCACACGCACGCCTGCTGCTGAGCGGTGGACTGCTGGCGACAACCCAGGTCATGGCTGGCGACCTGCTGCTGTGGCAGACCAACAGCCTGACGTACCTGTACGGCAAGAACTTCGCGATCAACCCGTCGATCCAGCAGACGCTGACCTTCGAGCACGCCGACCGCTGGAAATACGGCGATACCTTCCTGTTCGTCGACAAGATTTTCTACAACGGCCAGGAAGACCGAAACAAAGGCCCCCACGCCTTTTACGGCGAGTTCAGCCCAAGGCTGTCCTTCGGCAAGATCCTCGAGCGCTCATTCGCCTTCGGCCCGGTCAAGGACCTGTTGCTGGCCACGACCTACGAATATGGCGAAGGCGACAGCGAGGCCTATCTGATCGGCCCCGGTTTCGACCTCGCCGTTCCGGGCTTCAATTATTTCACCCTGAACTTCTACCGCCGCCAGACCGAAGGCCCGCGCCCCGGCGACGGTGTCTGGCAGATCACCCCGTCCTGGTCCTACAGCATCCCGCTGGGGCGCTCGAACCTGTTGATCGACGGCTACCTGGACTGGGTGGTGGACAACGACCAGAACGACCGCGGCACCTACCACGCCAACCTGCATATCAACCCGCAGATCAAATACGACCTGGGCAAGGCCCTGAGCCTGGGCGAGAAGCAGCTGTATGTCGGCCTCGAATACAGCTACTGGAAAGACAAGTACGGCATCCAGCACAGCGCGAACCTGGACACCAACCAGAACACCGCCAGCCTGCTGGTGAAGGTGCATTTCTAGGATGGCCGGCAAACGCGCCCCAAAGTTGTTTCAAGTGCGCTATTGCAGAGCACTTGAGCAAGGCCGTGGGAGTCAGTATTCTCCGCGGCCGCCTGAGTCCGGTGAAAAAAAAAGCCCGGATTTAAAACCTGACCAGAAAGCCAACTTATCCCGGCCTCTGGAAAGTACCAAGGCGTACCGATTTAAAACCGAATTCACTCTCGACCGACTGTATTGGTACAGCCGCGCGGGAGTTTTTGCGCTTTTTTTTCGCCTTGGCTCAGCTCTTGCTATCAGCAACAAAGCTGACCGATCGGATGATTTTTCAGCCATTGAAAAGGTGCCACACCAGAGCACCGGCTTTTAAAGAAAAACGTAGAACCACTTACTTTTTGGGAGCAACCGAATGAACCGCATCTGTAAAGGCCTGATGCTTGCCGGATCCTTGCTGGCAGGGGCCCAGGCCAACGCCGGCGACCTGCTGCAATGGCAGAACAACAGCCTGACCTACCTCTACGGCAAAGACTTCGCGATCAATCCGGAGATCCAACAGACCGTTACGTTCGAACATGCCGATGCCTGGAAGTACGGCGACAACTTCCTGTTTATCGACAAGATCTTCTACAACGGTAAAAAGGACGGCAACGTCGGCCCGAACACCTATTACGGCGAGTTCAGCCCGCGTCTTTCGTTCGGCAAGATCTTTGATCAGAAGTTGGAGTTCGGCCCGATCAAGGATGTATTGCTGGCCATGACTTACGAGTTCGGCGAAGGCGATAACGAGTCCTACCTGATCGGTCCGGGTTTTGACCTGGCGATCCCCGGGTTCGATTACTTCCAGTTGAACTTCTACAACCGTCAGACCGAAGGCAGCCGTGCCGGCGACAATGTCTGGCAGATCACCCCGGTCTGGTCCTACACCATTCCCGTGGGTAGTTCGGACATCCTGGTCGACGGTTTCATCGACTGGGTGGTGGACAACGACAAGAACGCCAAAGGCGAGTACCACGCCAACCTGCACATCAACCCGCAAATCAAGTACGACCTGGGCAAGGCGCTGAAACTGGGCGATAAACAGCTGTATGTCGGTATCGAATACGACTACTGGAAGAACAAGTACGGGGTCAAGGACACCCCCTACTTCGACACCGACCAGAACACCGCCAGCCTGCTGCTCAAGTACCACTTCTGATGCTGTAAGCGCCGTTCCCGTGCTGGTCGCGGGAACGGATTGCATCGAATAAATCGATAGCAACACCCCGATATTCGCAACCATCGATCAGTTGAGCTGGCATAGCATGTCGCTCATTCCAACCTGATCAGGAGTTGCATCGATGACTCAATTTCGCAAAGTACTCAGCGTCCATACCGGCCAGCCCGCTTCGGACGGCGCCGGCGTCAGACTGACCCGGGTCTTCGGTGGCCAGGGTGTCGAGCGTTTCGACCCGTTCCTGATGCTCGACGAGTTCGGCTCGGAAAACCCCGACGATTACATCGCCGGCTTTCCGCCCCACCCCCACCGCGGTTTCGAAACCGTCACCTACATGCTCGAAGGCCGCATGCGCCATGAGGATCACCTGGGCAACGTCGGCCTGCTGGAAGGCGGTGGCGTGCAATGGATGACCGCCGCCAAGGGCATCATCCACAGCGAGATGCCGGAGCAGGAAGAAGGCGTGATGCGCGGCTTCCAGCTATGGCTGAACCTGCCGGGCAAACACAAGCTGGACAAGGCCGGCTACCGGGACATTCAACCCCAGGACATCCCGCGCCTGACCACTGCCAATGGCGTGGAGGTGGTGGTGATCGCCGGCCGCTTCGATGACGGTCAGGCGCAGCAGACCGGTGCCGTCGAACGACCGGACACCGAACCCCACTACTTCGACCTGCGCTTGCCTGCTGGCGCCAGCATCAGTCCGCGTCTGCCCGAGGGGCACCGGGCCCTGCTGTATGTCTATGAAGGCCAGATCGAGCTGCCCGGGCACCCGCAGCAGGTGGCCAGCAGCAAGCTGGTGCGCCTGTCCGACCAGGGCGAGATCCAGCTCAGCAGTGCCGAAGGCGCCCGTGTGCTACTGATCGCCGGCAAGCCCCTGGGCGAGCCGATCGTGCAGTACGGCCCGTTCGTGATGAACAGCCGGGAAGAGATCGAGCAGGCGTTGCGGGATTTTCGCGACGACAAACTGACCGCCTGAGCATTGCCCTTAGAAACGCTATCGCGAGNNNNAGCTTGCTCGCGATGCTTTTTCAGGCCGTCTCGACCGCAGCCGCCAACCCCAGAAACCGCCGCAGCTCGTCGCGCTTGGCCAATGCATCGCTGCGCCCCAACTCGATCAGCTCGCTGCAATACCCCGCCTCGAACAGCAGGTAACTCAGGACCCCGGCACCGCTGGTCTTGGTCGCCCCCGGCCCGCGCAGAAACAGGCGCAGCGCCGCTGGCAACTCATGCCGGTGACGGGCAGCGATTTCATCGATCGGCTGGCTGGGCGCAATCACCAGCACCTCCACCGGCGCCACCCCCAGGGTACGGACGGGCGTGCCCGACGGCAGCAGATGACTGAACTGGTTGAGCCGCTGCAGGAGTTCGATATCGCTCTCCAGGCTGTCAATGAACGTACTGTTGAGCATGTGGCCGCCGATCTGCGCCAGCGTCGGCTGCTGCCCGGTATAGCTGCGCTGCTGGGGCGCCTGCGGGTCGATGCCACGAGGGTTGCCGCTGACCCCGACCACCAGCACCCGGCTGGCCCCCAGGTGCAACGCCGGACTGATGGGCGCCGATTGCCGCACCGCGCCGTCGCCGAAAAACTCCTGGCCGATTCTCACCGGCGCGAACAGCAGTGGGATCGCCGAACTGGCCAGCAAGTGTTCAACCGTGAGTTCCGTGGGCAGGCCGATGCGCCGATGACGCAGCCAGGCATCGATGGTGCCGCCGCCCTGGTAGAAGGTCACCGCCTGGCCCGACTCATAACCGAAGGCCGTGACCGCCACTGCCTTCAGATGCTTTTGCGCGATAGCCTGACGAATACCGGACAGCTGCAGCTTATCGTTCAACAACTGCCGCAGCGGCGAGCTGTTGAGCAGTGCCACCGGCACCTGTGCGCCCAGGCCAAGCAGGCTGTGGCCGACGAACCGGGTGGCCTGGCGGATCACCCCGGGCCAGTCGCTGCGGATCACCTGATGGCTGCGAAAGCCCTGCCAGAATGCGGTGAGACGCTCGATGGCCGCAGTGAAATCCAGCGCGCCGCTGGCCAGGCTGACCGCATTGATCGCCCCAGCCGAGGTCCCGACTATCACCGGAAACGGATTGCTCGCCCCCGCCGGCAGCAACTCGGCAATCGCCGCCAGCACCCCCACCTGATATGCCGCACGAGCCCCGCCGCCGGAAAGAATCAATCCTGTGACCGGTTCCGCTGGGCTCATCGCTACACTCCATGGCGTTGATAAAGGGTTTTCAATCTAACGCGATAATTTCAACCGCGCTTCTTGTATAGCTTCGGCTCGCCTGGCGGGCGGCTCTTGAAGCGGCGGTGCGCCCACAGATACTGCTCCGGACACTCGCGCAACACGCCTTCGATCCACTGGTTGATGCGCAGGCAATCGGCCTCGTCGGTCTCACCCGGGAAATCCTGCAACGGCGGGTGAATCACCAGCCGATAACCACTGCCATCGGCCAGCCGCTGCTGAGTGAAAGGCACCACCAGGGCCTTGCCCAGCCGGGCGAACTTGCTGGTGGCGGTGACCGTCGCCGCCTGGATGCCGAACAGCGGCACGAACACGCTCTGCTTGGCGCCGTAATCCTGGTCCGGTGCGTACCAGATGGCACGGCCGGCACGCAGCAGCTTGAGCATGCCACGCACGTCTTCACGCTCCACCGCCAGGGAATCCAGATTGTGCCGTTCGCGACCACGGCGCTGGATGAAATCGAACAGCGGGTTCTTGTGCTCGCGGTACATGCCGTCGATGGTGTGCTGCTGGCCCAGCAACGCCGCGCCGATTTCCAGGGTGGTGAAGTGCAAAGCCATGAGAATCACGCCCTTGCCTTCCAGCTGCGCCTGCTTGAGATGCTCCAGGCCTTCGACATGGGCCAGGCGCGCCAGGCGCGGCTTGGACCACCACCAGCTCATGGCCATCTCGAAAAAAGCGATGCCGGTGGAGGCGAAGTTTTCCTTGAGCAGACGCTTGCGCTCGGCGGCGGACTTTTCGGGGAAACACAGTTCCAGGTTGCGCTTGGCGATCCGCCGGCGCTCGCCGGCCACCCGGTACATCAGCGCCCCCAGGGCACGACCGATCCACAGCAGCAACGGATAAGGCAGCTGGACCACCAGCCATAGCAGGCCCAGGCCCAGCCACAGCGGCCAAAAACGGGGATAAAGAAATGCAGCTCGAAAACGCGGGCGATCCATTACAGATTCCGGACAGACAACAAGGTCGCGCATTCTACATCGGTTCGACCCGGCTTGCGGCCCGCGGGCGTTCTCGTTATAAGTCTCGGCACTTTTAGTGACAAGCCGCTTTATGCCGACCATGAGCCAAACCGAATCGCAAGACCTGGATCCTGTGTTCCAGTTGAAGGGCAGCATGCTGGCCATCACCGTGCTGGAACTGGCCCGCAACGACCTCGAGGGCCTCGATCGCCAACTGGCGGCGAAGGTCGCGCAAGCCCCGAATTTCTTCAGTAACGCCCCGTTGGTGCTGGCGCTGGACAAACTGCCGGCCAACGAAGGCGCCGTCGATCTGCCCGGCCTGATGCGCGTCTGTCGTCACCATGGTCTGCGCACCCTGGCGATCCGCGCCAGCCGCATCGAAGACATCGCCGCGGCGATCGCCGTCGATCTGCCCGTCCTGCCACCCTCCGGCGCCCGGGAACGGCCACTGGAACCGCAGGAAAACGAAGTACGGAAAAAGCCTGAGAAGCCGCCTGAGCCGACCATCAAGCCCACCCGCATCATCACTTCGCCAGTACGCGGCGGGCAGCAGATCTATGCCCAGGGTGGCGATCTGGTAGTGACTTCCTCAGTCAGTCCGGGTGCGGAACTTCTGGCCGATGGCAACATCCATGTATACGGCCCGATGCGCGGTCGGGCGCTGGCCGGGGTCAAGGGCGACACCAAGGCACGGATTTTCTGTCAGCAGTTGAGCGCTGAACTGGTGTCCATCGCCGGCCAGTACAAGGTTTCCGAGGACCTGCGGCGCGATCCGCTGTGGGGTGCCGGAGTCCAGGTCAGCCTGTCGGGTGACGTGTTGAACATCACACGTCTTTAACGGATACTGCCGCATTTTCCAAGCATCTCTAAAACGTAGCGATTACGGCTCAAACGAAGTAGGAGCAGGTGTCAACCGACCTCCAGCCAAGGCTGTCCGACTGCAGTAGTTTTCAAGAGATGTTTTTCAGGGGCTAAAAAGTCCTTCTTCCTTAGGGGTGAAACACCTTGGCCAAGATTCTCGTGGTTACATCCGGCAAGGGTGGTGTGGGTAAGACCACCACCAGCGCCGCTATCGGTACCGGCCTCGCTCTGCGCGGTCACAAAACTGTCATCGTCGACTTCGACGTCGGCTTGCGTAACCTCGACCTGATCATGGGTTGCGAACGTCGCGTGGTGTATGACTTCGTCAACGTGGTCAACGGCGAAGCCAACCTGCAGCAAGCCCTGATCAAAGACAAGCGCCTGGAAAACCTCTACGTATTGGCCGCCAGTCAGACCCGCGACAAAGACGCGCTGACCCAGGAAGGCGTGGAAAAAGTACTGATGGAGCTCAAGGAGACCTTCGATTTCGTGGTCTGCGACTCCCCGGCCGGTATCGAGAAAGGTGCCCACCTGGCCATGTACTTCGCCGACGAAGCGATTGTCGTGACCAACCCGGAAGTTTCCTCGGTACGTGACTCCGACCGCATGCTCGGCCTTCTGGCCAGCAAGTCCCGTCGCGCCGAAAGAGGCGAAGAGCCGATCCAGGAACACCTGCTGATCACCCGCTACCACCCGGAGCGTGTCGAAAAAGGGGAAATGCTCGGCGTCGAAGACGTCAAGGAAATCCTCGCTGTGCGCCTTCTCGGCGTAATTCCGGAATCCCAGGCAGTGCTCAAGGCCTCCAACCAGGGCGTGCCGGTGATTCTCGACGACCAGAGCGATGCCGGTCAGGCCTACAGCGATACCGTTGATCGCTTGCTGGGCAAGGAAAAGGAACACCGGTTCCTCAATGTCGAGAAGAAGGGATTCTTCGAGCGCCTGTTTGGAGGTAGGTAATGAACCTTTTTGACTTCTTTCGTGCCAGCAAAAAAGTAAGCACCGCGTCGGTAGCGAAAGAGCGTCTACAGATCATCGTGGCGCATGAACGCGGCCAACGCACTACCCCCGATTACTTGCCTGCCTTGCAGAAGGAACTGGTGGAAGTAATCCGCAAGTACGTCAATATCGGGTCCGATGACGTGCACGTCGCTCTGGAAAACCAGGGCAGCTGCTCGATCCTGGAACTCAATATCACCCTGCCTGATCGCTGATCGATTCGGTTGGAGCCACGGCGGCTCGATCCCTCGGTTTTTCTACAGGAGCAAGCCTGCTCCTGTAGAAGCCGGGTTGATCGAGCCGCCGTTGGCGTTTGTTACGAGGCTGTTTTAATGCCGCTGTCGAATATCCGCATCATTCACCAGGACGCCGCCGTCCTGGTGGTGGACAAGCCCACCCTGCTGCTCTCCGTGCCCGGCCGGGCCGATGACAACAAGGATTGCCTGATAACCCGCCTGCAGGAAAACGGTTACCCGGAAGCCCGTATCGTCCATCGGCTGGACTGGGAAACCTCCGGCATCATCCTGCTGGCCCGCGACCCCGACACCCACCGCGAACTGTCCCGGCAATTTCACGACCGCGAGACCGAAAAAGCCTACACCGCGCTGTGCTGGGGCCAGCCGGAACTGGACAGCGGCAGCATCGACCTGCCACTGCGCTATGACCCGCCGACCAAACCGCGGCACGTGGTGGACCACGAATTCGGCAAGAACGCCCTGACCTTCTGGCGGGTGCTGGAGCGCTGCGGCGACTGGTGCCGCGTCGAGCTGACCCCGATCACCGGGCGCTCGCACCAGTTGCGGGTGCATATGCTGTCCATCGGTCACCCGCTGCTGGGCGACGGCCTGTACGCGCACCCGCAAGCGCTAGCCGCCTGGCCACGCCTGTGCCTGCACGCCAGCATGCTCAGCTTCACCCATCCGCAGAGTGGCGAACGCCTGCGCTTCGAGTGCCCGGCCCCCTTCTGATCGAGAGCGGCCGCCCTAGCGGGACGCCCCTCGATTGAGGGGCACACTCCCAAGAAAAATCCGATCAAAAATAAAGATTGGTCTGAATAATTTGTTATGAATTTGTGAAAAAAATATTAAAATAGTGGCTATTCGACATTAAGGCAGGAAGCCCCGTGCTCAGCAGTCAGCCATTTCAACGCGATTACCCTTTCACCTTCTGCTTTCTCAATACCACCCTGCACCTTCGTGAAAAACCTTCGGCAGACGCCTGCGCAGCCCTCGAAAAACTCATCCGCCAACGTCACGAACACAAGCAGACCCGCGCCAGCGCGCCCTTGGCGAGCGGCGAGACACCGCTGTTCGCCAAAGTGCAGCCCCTGGATACGCTCAAGGCGAAAGTTCGCGTCACCCTGGGCAAGCCCCAGCGCAACGGCCGCTTCGACTGGCCGCTGGAAGAGCTGATCAACACCGTCGAAGCCCAGCGACGCGGCGTACAGATGTCCGACCTTGAAGGATTCGGCTATACCCGGGACCGCCTGGGACTGGTACAGGAATACTTCATCCTTACCCGTCTGCTGGATGATTACATCGACGGCGTACAGTGGTTGCGCAACAACCCGGACAAGATCGAGCCCTTTATCCGCGATGCGTTCGGACTGCTGCACTCCCTCGCGCAAAAGAACATCACCCACATGGATTTCTGGGCCGGCAACATCATGATCAGCCCCCAGGCTCCGCTCAAGGCCATCGACTTCGAGAACTGCTTCGCCACCATCACGCCCCATCCCAGCGAGACCCTGGGTTTTCAGTTGGGGTTCTTCTATCGTCGCGAAGTCTACAAACTGATCACCGAAGCGCAGTACGACGCGCTGGTGGAGGAATACCTCGATCAACTGCCGGGCATCTGCGCAGAGAAATTCACCGAGGTTTACCAGGCCAGCAAGCATGAATATGTGGGCCGCAAGCAGCGCCGCGAAGTGTTCCTCAAGGGCAACCTGATCACCGGTTGAGTCGTTTTCCCGGCTGCGATGAATGTTGTCTCCCTCAACGGCATTGCGCCTGCAATGCCGCGAGCCGATACGGTAAACTCGCGCCACTGCTGTCTGGAGTTACTTATGCGCGAAGAGTTGAACCAGGGCCTGATCGACTTCCTCAAGGCCTCCCCTACCCCTTTCCATGCAACCGCCAGCCTCGTTCAACGCCTGGAGGCCGCAGGCTACCAGCGTCTCGACGAGCGCGAGCCATGGACCACCGAAGCCAACGGTCGCTACTACGTCACCCGCAATGACTCCTCCATCGTGGCCGTCAAGCTGGGTCGGCATTCGCCCCTGCAAGGCGGGATCCGCATGGTCGGCGCGCACACCGACAGCCCGTGCCTGCGGGTCAAGCCGCAACCGGAGCTGCAACGCCAGGGCTTCTGGCAACTGGGCGTGGAAGTCTACGGCGGTGCCTTGCTGGCGCCCTGGTTCGACCGCGACCTGTCGCTGGCCGGCCGCGTCACCTTCCGTCGCGACGGCAAGGTTGAAAGCCAGCTGATCGACTTCAAGGCGCCCATCGCGACCATCCCCAACCTGGCCATTCACCTCAATCGCGAAGCCAACCAGGGCTGGGCCATCAACGCCCAGACCGAACTGCCGCCGATCCTCGCGCAATTCGCCGGTGACGAGCGGGTCGACTTCCGCGCGGTGCTGACCGACCAGCTGGCCCGCGAACACGGCCTGAACGCCGATGTGGTGCTCGATTACGAGCTGAGCTTCTACGACACCCAAAGCGCCGCGGTGATCGGCCTGCACGGCGACTTCATCGCCGGCGCGCGCCTGGACAACCTGCTGTCCTGCTACGCCGGCCTGCAAGCCTTGCTCAACGCCGACACCGAGGAAACCTGCGTGCTGGTCTGCAATGACCACGAAGAAGTCGGTTCCTGCTCGGCCTGCGGCGCCGACGGCCCGATGCTCGAGCAGACCCTGCGCCGCCTGCTGCCCGAAGGCGACGAGTTCGTGCGCACCATCCAGAAGTCGCTGCTGGTCTCGGCCGACAACGCCCACGGCGTACACCCCAACTACGCCGACAAGCACGATGCCAACCACGGCCCGAAACTCAACGCCGGCCCGGTGATCAAGGTCAACAGCAACCAGCGCTACGCCACCAACAGCGAAACCGCCGGTTTCTTCCGCCATCTGTGCATGGCCGAGGAAGTGCCGGTGCAAAGCTTCGTGGTGCGCAGCGACATGGGCTGCGGCTCGACCATCGGCCCGATCACCGCCAGCCACCTGGGCGTGCGCACCGTGGATATCGGCCTGCCGACCTTCGCCATGCACTCGATCCGCGAATTGTGCGGCAGCCAGGACCTGGCCCATCTGGTGAAGGTCTTGAGCGCGTTCTACGCCAGCCGCGACCTGCCGTAAGCCCTCTTCTGTAGGAGCAAAGCTTGCTCGCGATGAACGATGACGCGGTCGTCCAGTACCTCCGCGTCGCCGCCATCGCGAGCAAGCTTCGCTCCTACAAGACGCGAAAACCCAGGCGTCGAGGCATTTCTGATGCACATCAACCCGAACTCCGCCAAAGCCACCTAGACTGGTGAGTATCTCCTCCGACAAGGCTGTCGCCATGATCTCGATGTCTTCGTTCCACGCCATGCTCATTCCCATTCTCTCGGGGATGATCCTGCTGGCCATCGGCTACAACTTCCGCGACAAGAATGCCGGCATCTTCAGCATGTGGGCCGGTATGCTGCTGATCCTCGGTACCGTGATCTACAAGATCCTCGCCAAACTCGCCGAATAAATGCGCCGTCCAGGCTCGCATTGGTATTAGCTGCCTCGTACACTCGGTCGATCCGCTTTTTCTGAGGTTGACCGCCCAGTGTTTGCTCGTCTTTCCGTTCTGCCCTACTGCCTGTTTCTCTGTCTCCTGACCCTGTTGCCGCTGTCATCGGCCCAGGCGGTGGGTTTGCCGGGCCTGCTCAACAGCGGCAAAACCCAGCCACAAGCCGAGCAGCCCCTGGGACAGTCGCTGGATGAAGTGATCAAGTCCCTGGAAAACGACCAGCAACGCACCCAGTTGCTGACCGACCTGAAAAAGCTCCGCGACGCCACGAAAAAAGCCCAGACACCTGCCGAAGAAGGCGTGCTCGGCCTGATCGGCGGCACCCTGTCCAGCTTCGAAAAACAGTTCTCCGGCGCCGACAGCCCGATCACCCGCTGGTCGAACGAATTCGATCAGGCCCAGGATGAACTGGCGGCCCTGATGCTGCCGGCCAGCGAATGGCTGCCGATCATCTTCGCCTTCGCCCTGATCCTGATGGTCTGGAGCCTGTTGGCGGCGGCGCTGATCTGGCTCAGTCACCGCCTGCGGGAGCGTTTCGGCCTCACCGAAGAACTGCCGCAACACCCCAAGACCTGGGACCTGCTGCGCTTCGCCCTGCGCAAACTGGGGCCCTGGCTGATCGCCCTGATCATGACCGTGTACATGACCTACAAACTGCCGTCGTCCCTGGGCAAGGACCTGGCCATGGTCCTGGCTTATGCGCTGGTGGTCGGCACCTGCTTCTCGGCGATCTGCGTGATCGCCTTTTCCGTGCTGGACGGTCCGAATCGCCACCGCGCGCTGTACATCCTGCGTCGCCAGGCCTTCCGGCCGTTGTGGCTGATCGGCAGTTTCGCCGCCTTCGGCGAGGCCCTGAGCGACCCCCGGCTGATCGCCAGCCTGGGCAGCCACCTGGCGCACACCGCGGCCACCTTCGCCAATGTGATGGCGGCCCTGTCCACCGGGGTGTTCATCCTGCGTTTCCGGCGGCCGATCGCTCACCTGATCCGCAACCAGCCGCTGTCCCGCCGCCTGACCCGCCGCGCCCTGAGCGACACCATCGAGATCATCGGCACCTTCTGGTACCTGCCGGCACTGGTACTGGTGGCCATTTCCCTGTTCGCCACCTTCATTTCCGCCGGCGACACCAGCACCGCCCTGCGCCAGTCGCTGATCTGCACCGTGCTGCTGGTGCTGTGCATGGTGATCAACGGCCTGGTGCGCCGCCATTCCCTCAAGCCCCAACGCGGGCACAAGCGCCACGCCCTGTACTCCGAGCGCCTGAAAGGCTTCTTCTACACCCTCGCCCACCTGGTGGTGTGGCTGGTGTTCATCGAACTCGGCCTGCGGGTCTGGGGCATGTCGCTGATCCGCTTCACCGAAGGCGACGGCCACGAAATCAGCGTCAAGCTGTTCGGCCTCGGCGGCACCCTGCTGTTCGCCTGGCTGATCTGGATCCTCAGCGACACCGCGGTGCACCACGCCCTGACCCGATCGCGCAAAGGCCTGGCCAATGCCCGGGCGCAGACCATGATGCCGCTGATCCGCAACGTGCTGTTCGTGGCGATCTTCATCATCGGCCTGATCGTCGCCCTGGCGAACATGGGCATGAACGTCACGCCGCTGCTGGCCGGTGCCGGGGTGATCGGTCTGGCCATCGGTTTTGGCGCCCAGTCGCTGGTGGCCGACCTGATCACCGGCCTGTTCATCATCATCGAGGACTCCCTGGCCATCGACGACTACGTGGACGTCGGCGGCCACCTGGGTACCGTCGAAGGCCTGACCATCCGCACCGTGCGCCTGCGGGACATCGACGGCATCGTGCACACCATCCCGTTCAGCGAAATCAAGAGCATCAAGAACTACTCCCGGGAGTTCGGCTATGCGATCTTCCGGGTGGCCATTCCGTACAACATGGACATAGACGAGGCCATCAAGCTGATGCGCGATGTCGGCCAGAAGATGCGCACCGACCCGCTGCAACGGCGCAATATCTGGTCGCCGCTGGAGTTCCAGGGGGTGGAAAGCTTCGAATCCGGCAACGCGATCCTGCGCGCCCGCTTCAAGACCGCGCCGATCAAACAATGGGAAGTGTCGCGAGCCTTCAACCTGTCCCTCAAGCGCCACCTCGACGAAGCCGGAATGGACCTGGCCACGCCACGCATGAGCGTGCAAGTGATCACCGCCGGCGGCGGGCCTGAACAAGAGGCGTAAAACGCCCTGGCGGGCGTTATCGCGAGCAAGCTCGCTCCTACAAGGGAGCGGGCTCAGACTACATCGACGCCGACATGGATCGCGTCGTGGCGCCAGAACTCCAGGTCGCAGTCGATCAGGCGCTGGTGCTGGTCGTAATTGACCCGGGCGATCCGCAGCCCGGGACTGCCCGCCGACACCTTCAGCGCCGCCGCGGCTTCCACCGGCAAGGAGGTCGGCACGATCTCGAAGCGCACCCGACCGTAATGCAGGTCGTAGTGCCGCGCATACAGCTCGGTGATCGACTGGTTCAGGTCGAACTCGAGAATGCCCGGGAAATACTGCGGATTGAGGTAGTGCTCCACATACAGCACCAGGCGCTCGTCGATGCGCCGTACCCGACGGATCTGGATCACGCTGGACAGCGCCGGCAGCTGCAGCCAGGCACAGACCGCCGCTGAGGCCGGTTGCAGGCGCGCCGAAATCATCTCGGTCGACGGCACCCGCCCCTGGGCGCTGACCATCGCGTGAAAGTGGCTGCGCTGCATCAGGTTGTAGGCCAGGCGCGGTGGCGAGACGAACCAGCCGCGCCGCTCCTCGCGATAGATCTGGCCCTGGGCCTCCAGCTGCAACAAGGCTTCGCGCACGGTAATCCGGGTGGTACCGAACAACTCGCTGAGCTTGCGCTCGGCCGGCAGCTTGCTAGCGGGCGCCAACAACCCGTGATCGATCTGTTCCTGCAGGACCTGCCCAATGGCTGTCACCGCCTTGACTGCCTCTTCGCGCATCAACGTTACCTATCTGGACTAGACCAGTACTGTTTCAGGGCAAAACGTGCCTGGAAAAAAGGCCCTCAGCCTTCACCGAGAGCCTAGGCACTGCATATGACTGACAGATGACAAAGCCGCCCAACGGCTGTGCCAGAGGCCTGCAATTGGCTGGCCAAGTCCTTTCATATCAGCCGTTTAGCCTTGGTCTACGCTTATCTCGCAGCCCCGCGCCTGCCGCCCGCGAATGCCTTGCAGGACTGATGCCGACATCAAAGTGTCATCCAGCCGGCTTAGATTGGCTCAGGTATTGCTGACCTAGACCAACCCAACCGCAAACGTTAGATAAAAACGCAGCGTTGAACACGCCCAAAGGAGCTTCGGATGAAACAGCTTTTCCTGGCATCACTGTTAGGCTCGACCATCGCCATGTGCACCGCCGCCATGGCCGCTGATACCGACTTGAAGACCCTGGAAGCCGCGGCGAAAGCTGAAGGCGCCGTCAACAGCGTCGGTATGCCCGACGACTGGGCCAACTGGAAAGGGACCTGGGAAGACCTGGCCAAGAACTACGGCCTCAAGCACATCGACACCGACATGAGCTCGGCCCAGGAGATCGCCAAGTTCGCCGCCGAGAAAGACAACGCCAGCGCCGACATCGGCGACGTGGGCGCGGCCTTCGGCCCGATCGCGGTCAAGCAGGGCGTGGTCCAGCCTTACAAGCCAAGCACCTGGGACCAGGTCCCGGCCTGGGCCAAGGACAAGGACGGCAACTGGGCGCTGGCCTACACCGGCACCATCGCCTTCATCATCAACAAGAAGCTGCTGCACGGTTCCGAAGCACCGAAAAGCTGGGCCGACCTGGAGAAAGGCAAATACAAGGTCTCCATCGGCGACGTGAGCACCGCGGCGCAGGCTGCCAACGGCGTGCTGGCCGCGGCCATCGCCAAGGGCGGCGATGAAAAGAACCTGCAGCCGGCGCTGCTGATGTTCGCCGAGATCGCCAAGCAGGGTCGTCTGTCGCTGGCCAACCCGACCATCGCCACCATGGAAAAGGGTGAAGTGGAAGTCGGCGTGGTCTGGGACTTCAACGGCCTGAGCTACCGCAACAAGATGGTCAACAAGGACGACTACATCGTGCTGATCCCGTCGGACGGCTCGGTGATCTCCGGCTACACCACTATCATCAACAAATACGCCAAGCACCCGAACGCGGCCAAGCTGACCCGTGAATACATCTTCAGCGATGCCGGGCAGATCAACCTGGCGCGCGGCAATGCTCGTCCGATCCGCGCCGAGCACCTGACCCTGCCCGCCGAAGTCCAGGCCAACCTGCTGCCCAACGAGCAGTACAAGAAAGTCACGCCGATCAAGGACGCCGACGCCTGGGAGAAGACCTCCAAGGCCCTGCCACAGAAATGGCAGGAAGAAGTGATCATCAACATGCAGTAATGCTGCATCCGTGTAGGAGCGAGGCTTGCCCGCGANAACCGCAGTGCCCCCATCGCGGGCAAGCCTCGCTCCTACACAGGATTGTTTTATCTTGCCTTGCGGAGTCACCCGCCCTATGAAGCACAACGTCATCCTTGTCGTGCTCGACGGCCTCAACCACGAGGTCGCCCGCCATGCCATGGGACACCTTCAGGCCTATGTCGGCGCAGGACGCGCCGCGCTGTACAAACTGGAATGTGAACTGCCGGCCCTGTCCCGACCGCTCTACGAATGCATCCTCACCGGGGTACCGCCGCTGGACAGCGGCATCGTGCACAACAACGTCTCGCGCCTGTCCAACCAGCGCAGTATTTTCCACTATGCCAGCGCCGCCGGGCTCAGCACCGCCGCCGCGGCCTATCACTGGATCAGCGAGCTGTACAACCGTTCGCCGTTCGAGCCGGCCCGGGACCGGCATACCGACAACAAGAAGCTGCCGATCCAGCATGGGCATTTCTACTGGAACGACCACTACCCCGATTCCCATCTGTTCGCCGATGCCGAACACCTGCGGCTGCGCCATGCGCCGAACTTTCTCCTGGTGCACCCGATGAACATCGACGACGCCGGGCACAAGCACGGCCTCGACACCCCGCAGTACCGCAACAGCGCACGCGCGGCCGACATCATCCTCGCCGACTACCTGCAAGGCTGGCTCGACGCCGGCTACCAGGTGCTGGTGACGGCCGACCACGGCATGAACAACGACCGCTCGCACAACGGCCTGCTGCCCGAGGAGCGGGAAGTGCCGCTGTTCGTCCTCGGCGATGCGTTCAGCTTCAGCCCTGTCGCTACGCCGGATCAGACCGAGCTGTGCGGCACCATCTGCGAATTGCTCGGCGTACCCCACGACAAACCTGTATGCCGGGAGTTGCTGAAGTGAATGCATTCACCCGCGGCAAATGGCTGGCGATCCTCTGCCTCTTGCCCTTTGCCCTGTTCTTCATCGTGTTCCAGATCGCCCCGCTGCTCTGGGTGCTGGTCAACAGCCTGCAATCGGAAGAGTTCGGCTGGGGCCTGGCCAACTTCAACAAGATCTTCAGCTCGAAGTTCTATCTGCAAGCCATCCAGTACAGCCTGGAGATCAGCTTCTGGTCGAGCCTGTTCGGTATCGTCATCGCGATTCTCGGCAGCTACTCATTGCGCCGGGTCGACTCGAAGCTGCGCAACTTCGTCAACGCCTTCGCCAATATGACCAGCAACTTTGCCGGCGTGCCCCTGGCGTTCGCCTTCATCATCCTGCTGGGCTTCAACGGCAGCATCACCATCATGCTCAAGCAGGCGGGGATCATTCAGGACTTCAACCTGTACTCCAAGACCGGCCTGATCATCCTCTACACCTACTTCCAGATCCCCCTGGGCGTGCTGCTGCTCTACCCGGCCTTCGACGCCCTGCGCGAAGACTGGCGCGAGTCCGCCGCATTGCTCGGCGCCAGTGGCTGGCAGTTCTGGCGCCACATCGGCCTGCCGGTGCTAACCCCGGCGCTGCTGGGGACCTTCGTGATCCTGCTGGCCAATGCCCTGGGCGCCTATGCCACGGTCTATGCGCTGACCACCGGCAACTTCAACGTGCTGCCGATCCGCATCGCCGCCATGGTTTCCGGCGACATCTCCCTCGACCCGAACATGGCCAGCGCCCTGGCCGTGGTCCTGGTGGCGCTGATGACCCTGGTGACCATCGTCCATCAGCTGCTGTTGAAGAGGAGCTACCATGTCTCGCGCTGAACCCGGCTCCGCCGCCCTCTATCACCGGTTCGTGGTCTACCTGCTGTTCGCCATCCTCCTGCTGCCTCTGGCCGGCACCCTGATCTACTCCATCGCCAGCAGCTGGTCGGCGACCATCCTGCCCAGCGGCTTTACCCTCAAGTGGTACATCCAGCTGTGGAGCGACCCGCGCTTCCTGCATGCCTTCGGCCAGTCGCTGCTGGTCTGCGTCGGCGCCCTGATCCTGTCGGTGGTGCTGATCCTGCCGCTGCTGTTCGTGGTGCACTACCACTTCCCGCGGCTCGACGCGCTGATGAACATCCTGATCCTGCTGCCGTTCGCGGTGCCGCCGGTGGTGTCCTCGGTGGGCCTGCTGCAACTCTACGGTTCCGGCCCGTTCGCCATGGTCGGCACACCGTGGATCCTGGTCGGCTGCTACTTCACCGTGGCCCTGCCCTTCATGTACCGGGCGATCACCAACAACCTGCAGGCGATCAACCTGCGCGACCTGATGGACGCCGCCCAGTTGCTGGGCGCCAGCACCTGGCAGGCAGCCTTCCTGGTGGTGCTGCCGAACCTGCGCAAGGGCCTGATGGTGGCCCTGCTGCTGTCGTTCTCGTTCCTGTTCGGTGAGTTCGTGTTCGCCAACATCCTGGTGGGCACCCGCTACGAAACCCTGCAGGTCTACCTGAACAACATGCGCAACAGCAGCGGCCACTTCACCAGCGCACTGGTGATTTCCTACTTCTTCTTTGTGCTGGTTCTGACCTGGGCCGCCAACATCTTGAACAAGGACAAAAGCCAATGAGCTTCGTCAGCGTCCAACACCTGCAGAAAAGCTACTCTCCATCAGGGCATGTAGGCACCCCGGTGTTCAGCGACATCAACTGCGAAATCCACAAGGGCGAATTCGTCACCCTGCTCGGCCCGTCCGGCTGCGGCAAGTCCACCCTGCTGCGCTGCATCGCCGGCCTGACCCCGGTGGACGCCGGCAAGATCCTCCTCGACGGCCACGACATAGTCCCCCTGAGCCCACAGAAGCGCGGGATCGGCATGGTGTTCCAGAGCTATGCGCTGTTCCCCAACATGACCGTGGAACAGAACGTGGCCTTCGGCCTGCGCATGCAGAAGGTCAACGCCGACGAGAGCCGCAAGCGCGTGCTCGAAGTCCTGCGCCTGGTGGAGCTGCACGACTTCGCCAGTCGTTATCCCCATCAACTGTCCGGGGGCCAGTGCCAGCGCGTGGCCCTGGCTCGCTCGCTGGTGACCCGTCCGCGCCTGTTGCTGCTGGACGAGCCGCTGTCGGCGCTGGACGCACGGATCCGCAAGCACCTGCGCGAGCAGATCCGGCAGATCCAGCGCGAACTGGGGCTGACCACGATTTTCGTCACCCATGACCAGGAAGAAGCCCTGACCATGTCCGACCGCATCTTCCTGATGAACCAGGGCAAGATTGTCCAGAGCGGCGACGCCGAGACGCTCTACACCGCACCGGTGGATGTGTTCGCCGCCGGCTTTATCGGCAACTACAACCTGCTGGATGCCGAGAGTGCCAGCAAGCTGCTGCAACGGCCGATCAACGGGCGTATCGCGATTCGTCCCGAGGCCATCGAACTGCGCAAGGACGGCGAACCCGACGCACAGATCCGCAGCCACAGCCTGCTGGGCAACGTAATCCGCTACCGGGTCGAGGCCCGTGGCGTGGAACTGGTGGTGGATGTGTTGAACCGCTCGCCGGACGACCTGCACCCCGACGGTCAACGCCTGGCACTTTCCATCGATCCCACGGCCCTCTGTGAGGTAGCCTGATGACTTTGACGCAGACGATTAAGAGAGAGCGGTACTAATGGCCCTGGCAATTTTTGATCTGGACGAAACCCTGATCCACGGCGACTGCGCCACCCTCTGGAGCGAACAGATGGGGCGCCTGGGCTGGGTCGACAGCGAGTCTTTCATGCGCCGCAACAATGAGCTGATGGACGCCTACAGCCACGGCAAGCTGGCCATGGAGGAGTTCATGGCCTTTAGCCTGGAGCCGATGGCCGGCCGTACCCCGGAAGAGGTCGGGCACCTGGTCGGTCCCTGGGTCGAGGATGTGATCGAGCCGATCATTTTCAGCGACGCCTGCAAGGCCATCGCCGCACACCGCAAGGCCGGCGACCGGATCCTGGTAATCTCGGCCTCGGGCACCCATCTGGTCCAGCCCATTGCCGAACGCCTGGGCATCGATGAAGTCCTGGGGATCGAGCTGGAGGTGCTGCACGGGGTCTACAGCGGCAATACCCTGGGCACCCTGACCTACCGCGAAGGCAAGGTCACCCGCCTGCTGGAATGGCTGGATGCCGAAGAAGAAAACCTTGAAGGCGCGAGCTTCTATTCCGATTCGCGCAACGACCTGCCGCTGCTGCTGAAGGTCGACTACCCGCACGTGGTCAACCCGGACCCGGTGCTGCGCGAACACGCGGAAAAGGCCGGCTGGCCGATCCACCACTGGAAATAAACGCCTCTGTAGCCGCTGCCGAAGGCTGCGATCGCCCACAACGTGGGCGCAAGATCTGAAGATCGCTGAAGCCCTTCGGGCTTATCGCAGCCTGCGGCAGCGGCTACAGGATCACACCAAAGTCTCGTCGATCACCAACACCAGCTTGCCCGACACCTGGTTGGTCGCCAGCTCGGCAAAGGCCGCCTCGGCGTCCTTGATCGGGAAGGTCATGGCCAGCTGCGGGCTCAGGCGCCCTTCGGCGAACAGCGGCCAGACATGCTGGCTGAGGTCGCTGAACAGATCGGCCTTGAACTGCTCGTCGCGGCTGCGCAGGGTCGAGCCCAGCAACTGGATGCGCTTGCCGAGGATCTGCGCCAGGTCCAGCTGGGCCTCGCGCCCGCCCATCAGCCCGATCAGCACCCAGCGCCCATCGAGGGCCAGCAGCTTGACGTTGTGCGCCGCATAGTTGGCGCCGACCGGATCCAGGATCACATCGAACGGCCCGAAATCCCGCAGGCCTTCCAGGCCATCGGTGCGCACCACGCCGCCCTGGGCCCCCAACGCTTCACAGTAGGCCAGGCGGTCGGCAGAACCGACGCTGACCCAGCACGGGTTGCCGAAAGCCTTGCACAGCTGGATCGCCGCCGAACCGACGCCGCTGGCGCCAGCGTGCAGCAGGACCTTTTCCCCCGGTTTGAGGGCCGCCAGCTGGAACAGGTTCAGCCAGGCGGTGCTGTACACCTCGGGCAGCGCCGCCGCTTCCGCCAGGGACAGCCCTTCCGGCACCGGCAGGACATGACGGGCATCGACCACCACTTCCTCGGCCATGCCGCCACCGGCCAGCAGCGCGCAGACCCGATCGCCGACCTGCCACGCAGAACCCGGGCCGACCTCGCTGATCACGCCCGAGCACTCCAGGCCCAGCACCTTGCTGGCGCCCGGTGGCGGAGGATAGAGCCCGGCCCGTTGCAACAGGTCGGCCCGGTTCAGTCCCGCAGCTGCCACGCGGATTCGCACTTGTCCTACGTCGCACGTCGGACTCGGCTCTTCAACCCACTCCACATGACCTTCAACGCCTTGCAATGCTTTCACAGTGCCTCCATAGTGAGTCTGGACTGAGCCCGGAGCTGTAGCACCGGGCTTTTTGCATTATGCGACCGGCCCTTGTGGAACCGGCGACTTCAAAGACGGCCTAATATGCGTTATCAATTGCCCCCGCGTCGAATCAGCATGAAGCATTTGTTCCCCAGCACCGCCCTCGCTCTTTTCATTGGTCTCGGTCTGCTGCCGATGTCGACCAATACGTTCGCAGCCAATAGCTGGGACAAACTTCAGCCGGATCGCGACGAGGTAATTGCCAGCCTCAATGTCGTCGAGCTGCTCAAGCGTCATCATTACAGCAAGCCATCGCTGGACGACGCGCGCTCGGCGATCATCTATGACAGCTACCTGAAGCTGCTGGACCCGTCGCGCAGCTACTTCATGGCCAGCGACATCGCGGAATTCGACAAGTGGAAAACCCAGTTCGACGACTTCCTGAAGAGCGGTGACCTGAACGCCGGCTTCATCATCTACAAACGCTACCTGGACCGCGTCAAGGCGCGTCTGGACTTCGCCCTGGCCGAGCTGGGCAAAGGCGTCGACAAATTCGACTTCACCACCAAGGAGTCCCTGCTGATCGATCGCAAGGACGCCCCTTGGCTCAAGACCACCGCGGAACTCGACGACCTGTGGCGCAAGCGCGTCAAGGACGAAGTCCTGCGCATGAAGATCGCTGGCAAGGAACCCAAGCAGATTCAGGAAACGCTGACCAAGCGCTACAAGAATCAGCTCGCCCGCCTGGACCAGACCCGCGCCGAAGATATCTTCCAGGCGTACATCAACACCTTCGCCATGTCCTACGACCCGCACACCAACTATCTGTCGCCGGATAACGCGGAGAACTTCGACATCAACATGAGCCTGTCGCTGGAAGGCATCGGCGCCGTGTTGCAGAGCGACAACGACCAGGTCAAGGTCGTGCGCCTGGTGCCGGCCGGCCCGGCGGACAAGACCAAGCAGGTGGCACCGGCGGACAAGATCATCGGCGTGGCCCAGGGCGACAAGGAAATGGTCGACGTGGTCGGCTGGCGCCTGGACGAAGTGGTCAAGCTGATCCGCGGTCCGAAAGGCTCGGTGGTGCGCCTGGAAATCATCCCGGCGAGCAACGCGCCGAACGACCAGACCAGCAAGATCGTCTCCATCACCCGCGAAGCGGTGAAGCTGGAGGAGCAGGCGGCGAAGAAGTCGATCCTCAACCTCAAGCAGGACGGCAAGGACTACAAGCTCGGGGTGATCGAGATCCCGGCCTTCTACCTGGACTTCAAGGCCTTCCGTGCCGGCGATCCGGACTACAAGAGCACCACCCGTGACGTCAAGAAGCTGCTGACCGAGCTGCAGAAAGACAAGGTCGACGGCGTGGTCATCGACCTGCGCAACAACGGCGGCGGCTCCCTGCAGGAAGCCACCGAACTGACCAGCCTGTTCATCGACAAGGGCCCTACCGTGCTGGTGCGTAACGCCGACGGCCGGGTCGACGTGCTCGAAGATGAAAACCCTGGCGCCTTCTACAAAGGGCCGATGGCGCTGCTGGTCAACCGCCTCTCGGCTTCGGCCTCGGAGATTTTCGCCGGTGCCATGCAGGACTATCACCGCGCACTGATCATCGGTGGCCAGACCTTCGGCAAAGGCACCGTGCAGACCATCCAGCCGCTCAACCACGGCGAGCTGAAACTGACCCTGGCCAAGTTCTACCGGGTTTCCGGGCAGAGCACCCAGCATCAGGGCGTGCTGCCGGACATCGATTACCCGTCGATCATCGACACCAAGGAAATCGGCGAAAGCGCCCTGCCCGAAGCCATGCCGTGGGACACCATTCGCCCGGCCATCAAGCCGGCGGTGGATCCGTTCAAGCCGTTCCTCACGCAGCTGAAATCCGAGCATGACGCGCGCTCGGCCAAGGACGCCGAGTTCGTCTTCATCCGCGACAAGCTGGCCCTGGCCAAGAAGCTGATGGCGGAAAAAACCGTCAGCCTCAACGAAGCCGAACGTCGGGCGCAGCACGCCGACATCGAGGCCAAGCAACTGGCGCTGGAAAACATCCGCCGCAAGGCCAAGGGTGAAGAGCCGCTCAAGGAGCTGAAGAAAGAAGACGAAGACGCCATCGCGGCCGCCGATCCGGACAAGACCAAGCCGGAAGACGACGCTTACCTGAGCGAAACCGGGCGAATCCTCCTCGATTACCTGAAGCTCAACACTGCGGTAGCCAAGCACTGAGATGATGGCAATTTAATGCTGACGCTCCTCGGAGCGTCATCAAACAGTCATCATTCTGTCGTGAAATAAAGGACCGGGCGCTGCTCTTGAATCAAGGGCGCGCCCGGTCCTTTTTTTATCGACAGAGATCGCCATGACCACGACCGAACAGCTGAGTGCCTTGAGCTCAATCCTGGCTCAAAGCGGTTTGCACAGTCTGTTCCAGCCGATCATCTGTCTCTCCGAACGGCGCATTCTCGGCTATGAAGCCTTGACCCGCGGCCCGTCCAACAGCCCGCTGCACTCCCCTGTCGCCCTGTTTGCCGTGGCCCGCCAGGTCGGACGCCTCAGTGAGCTGGAAATCGCCTGTCGCCAGAGCGCTTGCAAGGGGTTCAGCGAGCAGCAGTTGCCCGGCAAGCTGTTCCTCAACGTGTCCCCGGAATCATTGCTGGAGGCCGCCCACCAGCCCGGCCGCACCCTGCAATTGCTGCAGGACTTCGGTATCCCGCCGAGCCAGGTGGTGATCGAACTCACCGAACAGACGCCGATCGACGACTTCCAGCTGCTGCACAATGCGCTGCATCACTATCGGGACATGGGTTTCTCGATTGCCCTGGACGACCTCGGCGCCGGTTATTCGAGCCTGCGCCTGTGGTCCGAGCTGCGTCCGGACTACGTGAAGATCGACCGGCACTTTATCGACGGCATTCACCAGGACGCCCTCAAGCGCGAATTCGTCGGCTCGATCCTGCAAATTGCCAAGGCCTCCCGCGCCCAGGTGATCGCCGAGGGCATCGAAGTGGCGGAAGAGCTGGAGGTGCTCACGGAAATGGGCGTGGACCTGCTGCAGGGCTACCTGCTCTGCCGCCCCCAGGAACATCCGCCCCGCGATGGCCGCAACCTGCTGCCCAAGCGCGAAAGCACTCCCGCGACGCTCAACGACGAAGGCAGCGACCTCAGTGCCCTGCTCAACGAACAACCAGCGGTGGCGCGCAACATACCGACAGCCACGGTACTGGAAGCCTTCCGTCGCCAGGCCAACCTCAACTCGCTGGCGGTGCTCGACGAACAGGGCCAGCCTTGCGGCATCGTGCACCGCCATTCGTTGTCCGACGCCCTGCTCAAGCCCTTTGCCACCGATCTGTTTGCCCGCAAGCCCATCAGCCGCCTGATGAACGATGACTTCCTCGCGGTGGAGCTCAGCCAGTCGCTACAACAGGTCAGCCGCTTGATCACCAGCCGCGCCCGGCAACGGATCGAGGAGGATTTCATCATCACCCTCAACGGCGGCTACCTGGGCCTGGGCCGGGTGATCGATGTGCTCAAGCTGATTACCGAGCTGAAGATCCAGCAGGCGCGTTATGCCAACCCGCTGACCCTGCTGCCTGGCAACGTACCGATCCAGCAGTGCCTGACCCACCTGCTGCAACAAGGACGGGAATCGCTGATCTGTTATGTGGACATCGACAGCTTCAAGCCCTTCAACGATATCTATGGCTACGGCCGTGGCGATGAAGTGCTGCTGTGTCTGGCGCAGTGCCTGAATGACCGGGTGGACCCCAGCCGCGATTTCGTCGGCCATATCGGCGGCGACGACTTTCTCCTGGTATTGGGCCCCGAAGACTGGCAAAAGCGCCTGAACCAGCTGCTGGACGACTTCCACAGCCAGTGCCGGCGTTTCTATCGCAGCGAACACCTGGAAGCCGGCTGCTTCATCGCCCCCAACCGCCAGGGCATTCGCCAGGAGTTCGCCCTGCTGTCACTGTCCATTGGCGTGGTGCATCTGTATCCACAGGCCTGTGGACAACTCGATGCCAGCCAGTTGGCCGAGCTGGCCTCGCAAGCCAAGCACCACGCCAAGAACGTGCCGGGCTACAGCATTCATGTGATCGACAGCCGCCAGGTGGCCGGCGGCTTTACGACTGACGCGGCCCCGCTAGCGGATCCGGCGCACTCGACTGATTCAGCTGCGCCAGCTTGACCTCGGCCAGGGGGTGCCCGGCTTTCGCCGCCAGCGTCCACCAACGGGTCGCTTCTGCCGCATCCGCAGCCTTGCTGGGTGAGCCGGCCAGGCTGATGACGCCCATCTGATAGGCCGCCTTGGCGTCCCCGGCCAAGCCGGCAAGACGCAACAGGCGTATGCCTTCTTCACGGGCCCCCAGGCCCTGGCCACGAAAGGTCAGGATATGGCCATAAAAGCTCTGTGCGCCGACGTCCCCCAGGTTCGCCATGCGCGCCAGTTGCCCTTCCAGCCAGTGCCAGCCCCGGGGTTGTCGCACAAACCAGGGCCAATGAAACAACCGGCGGGCCAGCCAGTAGCCGGCCCGCGCCTTGAGGCGCCAGTACACTCAGGCCTCCGCCGACTCAGGGTATTCGTACTCGAATACACGCACCACTTCCGAGGCATGCCATGAGGCGGCCGCCACCCCGTCGGAAGGCCCGGAAAAACGTCCGAGGCGCTCCACACACTCGAAAAAACCGGTGCGTGGCAAACGGCTCGCCCCCTGGCTGATCACCAGCGAACTGCGCAACGGCTGCTCCGCACGCGCATCCAGCGCGGCCAGATGCTCAAGGGCCGCGGTCAGGGTCTGCATGGCGGGGCTGGGTAGCTGCAAGCGCTCAAGCAGAGCGCGATAGGTCAAAAGATGGCGTTGCCGACGGGCCTGGTCGAGTTCCCCCAACAGGCCATCCCAATGTTGACGACTGATCCTTACGCTCACGATTCATCCCTCCAACCCGGAACCGTCAATTCCCAGGCCAGGCTACGGCGTATAGCGGCGTCCGGTTGACGCTCACCGCTTTCAATCATGGCCAGATATGACGGACTGATACCTACCGTACGGGCAAGCGCCTCGATGGCGATTCCCTTGGTTTCGCGCAAACTGCGGAGTTGATCCAGACCCGGAAGCGGCTGGTCGGCTGCGGTTGCGACAGGCCCCCTGGCCTCTCGCGAAGATTGATCGGTGACACCTGCGGCCTTTAGCAAAGCCTGATACTGAGCCCATGGCAGAACCGCATACTCGGGCTCGCCATCGCGTGCAATTATCTGAATATCCATTACTACCCCGTAGGACGACACATAACGAGTCGGACTTTTCCTTATGAAGTGTAATCCTAACAGTCACTAAGGTCGCGGGGGCAGCGTTGTATGGATCCGAATTCACCTCAGTTTTTCTTCGGACCTTCCAATTGCAGTTGTTCCGGGGTGTCGGGCAAACGCTCCACCACCGCCAGCTTCTCCGGTTGCTGGCGATTGCGCCAGGCGCGAAAGGCGCTGAGTTCGCCGTCCAGGGTTTTCATGATCCAGGCCAGCACGGCGATGTCATCGAGCATGCCGAACATGGGTAGGAAGTCCGGGATGGCATCCAGCGGACTGAGGAAGTACATCAGGCCCGCGACCACCGACAGCAGCGCCTTGGGGCTGATGGCGCGGTACTCGCCACGCCAGTAAGCCAGGCACAGGGCCTGCAGCAGGCGCAAATCGTCCTTGAGCTTGCCGAGACGGCCGCCTTGCAAGGCGCCTTTGCTGGCCACGGCGAACAACAGGGTCGGCAACCGGCCACGGCTGAGCAAGCGGCCGGCCAGGGGCAGGAAGCGGGCAAAATTCCAGGGTGCTTTCATCGTCACTCCCACTGAAATGTTATCCACACAAATTGTGGATAACCTTGTGAACAGAGCCGCTTTTCACAGCTGAAAGCCCCGTTTTACAAGGGCTCGGCTCAGATCGGGCGTTTTTTACTCACATAAAAAAACCCATAATTTCATTGACTTGGCAGTCTCATGCGGCTAGCCGCAGCGCGTCCTGTTAAGACTATGCCTTATGCCGTGGGTTCGCATTTTTTCCCGGACCAACGACCAGATACGACAACGCCCCGTAAGGACGGGGCGTTGTCATTGAACCAGACGAAGATTACTTGGCGGCGTCTTGTTTCGCTGGATCCTTGATGCCCAGCAGTTCCAGCTCGAACACCAGAACCGAGTTGGCCGGAATGGCCGGGCTCGGGCTCTGTGCGCCGTAGGCCAGATCGCTCGGGATGTACAGCTTGTACTTCTCGCCGACGTGCATCAGTTGCAGGCCTTCGACCCAACCCGGAATCACGCCGCTGACCGGCAGATCGATCGGGCTGCCGCGCTCGACCGAGCTGTCGAACACAGTGCCGTTGGTCAGGGTACCGGTGTAGTGAACGGTCACCACGTCGGTCGGCTTAGGCTGGGCGCCATCGGCTTTCTTCAGCACTTCGTACTGCAGGCCCGAGGCGGTAGTGGTCACGCCAGTCTTCTTGCCGTTTTCTTCGAGGAATTTCTTGCCGGCGGCTGCCGACTCTTCGCTCATCTTGGCCATGCGCTCTTCAGCACGCTTTTGCAGCGCGGCGAAGGCTTCGACCAATTCGTCGTCTTTCAGCTTCTGTTCTTTCTTGCCGATGGCATCTTCGATGCCCTGGGCTACAGCTTTGGAATCCAGATCATCCATACCTTCCTGGGCAAGGCTTTTGCCCATGTTCAGGCCGATACCATAGGAAGCTTTCTGCGCCGGGGTTTTCAGCTCCACGCTGGTCTGCGAGTCACAACCCGCGAGTACCAGGCTAACCAGGGCTACCGCCGCCGCTAACCGATGCTGTTTCATGCTATTTCCTTGTTCATGCGCCTAAAGGGCATTCGAGTAAAGCCGCGAGCTTATCAGGCGGCCACGACCAATGGCTACCGGCATGAGAGCTGGATTAACCCGATAAGTTCACGTGTTTAAAAGCATTTTGCCGGTCATTACAACGAGTGCGGGGAAGAATGCATCACACACAAGGTAATGACACCTGGCTGATATCTGACGTAATGGCCACTTGCCCGGCAGTTTGCCCTGAGGCATAAGAGAGCCACAATTCGACAAGGATGTACATCTTGCGCCTCTTATCCCGTGTTTTGCTGCTGATTCTCGCCCTGATCGGCGTCGCCCTGGCCGTAGCCCTGTATTACGTGGCCAATCCGAAATTGCCCGACTATGTGCCCGCCCGACAGGTGCATTATCAGGATCAATGGAGCGCCGCCGACCGCCAGGCCTATTACTTCACGCCCCAGGGCACGCAGGTGAAGGGCCTGCGCTATGAGTGGTTCGCCGCCCTGGAACTGCCCTTCTCCACGCAACGCTTCGCCGCGCCCCAGTACCTGGCCCGCTTTGGTTTCCTGGTCGATCCGGCGCAGCAGGCCAGCGCCGATAATCCGGCGAACCTGCCGGTGGGTTTCACCCGCCATCAGAACCCTGGCAGCCCGCAGCACTACCTGGACATCACCTGCGCCGCCTGCCACACCGGCGAGCTGCGCTACAACCAGCAGGCCCTGCGGGTCGATGGCGGTTCAGCGCAGCATGTACTGCCCTCCAGCGTGCCCACCCTGCGTGGCGGCAGCTTCGGCCAGGCGCTGGTCGCCAGCCTGGCGTCGACCTATTACAACCCGTGGAAATTCGAGCGCTTCGCCCGCAACGTGCTGGGCCAGAACTACGATGCCGAGCATGAACAGCTGCGCAAGGACTTCAAGGCGTCGCTGGACACCTTCCTGCGCGTCGCCTGGAACGACACCCACCGTGGCCTCTATCCCACCGAAGAAGGCCCCGGGCGTACCGACGCCTTTGGCCGGATCGCCAACGCCAGCTTCGGCGACGCCATTTCCCCCGACAACTATCGGGTAGCCAATGCGCCGGTGGATTACCCCCAGCTATGGGACATCTGGACCTTCGACTGGGTGCAGTGGAACGGCTCGGCCCAGCAACCCATGGCCCGCAATATCGGCGAGGCGCTGGGCGTCGGCGCCACCCTGAACTTCTTCGATACCCAGGGCCAGCCGCTCAAGGGCGATGCCCGGTATCCGTCGAGCGTTCGGGTGCGCGACCTCAATCGCATCGAAGAAACCCTGCAACGGCTGAAACCGCCAACCTGGCCCGAAGAACTGTTCGGCAGCATCGACAAGCCGCTGGCAGCCAAGGGGCGAGCGCTGTTCGCGGAAAACTGTGCGGGCTGCCATGTCCCGCCGGTCAGCGAGGTCAACGGACGCCCGGTGCAACGACTGAAAATGCTGCCGGTTGCGGTGATCGGCACCGACCCCAATACCGCCAACAATATTGCCGACCAACGCTATGACCTGAGCACGCTGCAATGGGATGCCGCCGAGCTGGCCCAGTCGAATGTCGAACTGCACCCAACACCCGGCGAACCGCTGGACATGCGCCAGTTGTCCGCGGCCAAGGGCCTGGCCTATGTCACGGCCTTCGTCGAGGAGCGCGCCTACCGGGACGCCCAGGTGACCCCGGCCGAGCGGCCGCGGCTCGACGGCTACGGCCTGCCGATCGGCGTTCGCGAACTGCGGGCCTACAAGGCCCGGCCGCTGGCAGGAGTGTGGGCCACCCCACCCTTCCTGCATAACGGTTCGGTGCCCAGCCTGTACCAGTTGCTCTCGCCTCAGGCCGAACGCGCCAGCACCTTCTATAAAGGCACCTTCGAATACGATCCGAAGCACCTGGGCTACCGCACCGCGCCCTTCAAGAACGGCTTCCTGTTCGATACGCGGATCAGCGGCAACCACAACAGCGGCCATGAATTCCGCTCGGGCAAGCGTGGCAACGGGGTGATCGGCCACCTGCTGCAACCCGAGGAACGCTGGGCGCTGCTGGAATACCTGAAAGTGCTGGGCGGGCCGCTGGAGGCGCAGCTGCCATGACCCTGCCCCCTCATCGAAAGGACGGTTTGATGCTGATCACCTTATGGCTGCGCCTTGGTGCGCTGCTGCTCAAGACACTTGTGCTGCTGGTGCTGATCGCCCTGCTCGGCTGGGCACTGAACAGCGCCTGGTCGATCTGGCGCTACCAGGGGCCAGTCTCGACCGAAGAGCAGGTCCCGCCCGGCGAAGCCGCCATGACCCAGGACATCATCAAGACCGCCGTGCGCATCGTCGATCAGCACCGGGACAACACCCGATACCTGCGCGACGCCCACGCCAAGGCCCACGGCTGCATAAAGGCCGAGGTCCAGGTTCTCGAGCAACTGACGCCGCCGTTGCGCCAGGGCGTGTTCGCCGAACCCGGCAAGACCTGGCAAGCCATGGTGCGGCTGTCCAACGGCAATGCTTATCCACAGTTCGACAGCATTCGTGATGCACGCGGGATGGCGATCAAGTTGCTGAATGTGCCCGGCACCCAGCTATTGAAGGAGCAGCAGGGCCGTGGCGAGCAGGACTTTGTGATGTTCAACCATCCGAACTTCTTCGTCAGCGATGTCGCCGAGTATCGGCAGAATGTCGCCGCGCAGGCGGACGGAAAAAAGGTCGGAGCCTTTTTCCCTGGCTGGGACCCGCGCACCTGGCAGGTCCGTCACCTGTTCATTGCCTTGGCCACCCTGTCACCGCCCCCGGCCAGCCCGACGCAAACCCGCTATTTTTCGGTTTCGCCCTACAAGTTCGGCGGCGTCAACGCCAAGTTCCGCGTCGCACCGGATCCGGACAGCTGCCCGGCGTACAACCTGCCCCCACAGAACCAGGCCCTGCCCAACTTTCTGCGCCACGCCCTGAACCAGCAGCTGTCGACCGACCGGGTGCCGGCCTGCTTCGTGCTGCAGGTGCAACGCCAGGACCCAAGCCACTACATGCCCATCGAAGACACCAGCATCGAATGGCGAGAAAGCGATGCGCCCTTCGAAACCGTGGCGCGGATCAGGATTCCCGCCCAGGACTTCGATACCCCGCAGCAGAACCTGCAATGCGACAACCTGTCCTTCAACCCCTGGTTCGGCCTGGAGGCGCACCGCCCCATCGGTGGCATCAACCGCCTGCGCAAGGCGGTGTACGAAGCGGTCAGCGACTACCGGCACAGTCGCAACGCCGAGCAGTGAGCCACAAACGAAAAAAGCGGCCCGCAGGCCGCTTTTTTGGGGGGGCATTCGCATACCCCAGACAGCAAAAAGCCCGCGTTAGCGGGCTTTCTGTAATGAGCTGGCGTTCAGTGTTCCAGCTCATCGAATATGGCGCAGCGGACGGGACTCGAACCCGCGACCCCCGGCGTGACAGGCCGGTATTCTAACCGACTGAACTACCGCTGCGCGTAGCGTTGAAAGCAAGTGGTGGGTGATGACGGGATCGAACCGCCGACCCTCTGCTTGTAAGGCAGATGCTCTCCCAGCTGAGCTAATCACCCTTTACCTTCGTTGCGGGGCGCATTATTACACAGAAATTCATAACGTGCTGATTTAAATAACAAAATTATCAAAAAAAGCTGAATTTCGATGTATCGGGCGCCGCGCATGAAACACGGGCACAAAAAAGCCCGCGTTAGCGGGCTTTCTGTGATGACCTGGCGTTCAGTGTTCCAGATCATCGAATATGGCGCAGCGGACGGGACTCGAACCCGCGACCCCCGGCGTGACAGGCCGGTATTCTAACCGACTGAACTACCGCTGCGCGTAACACTGAAAGCGAATGGTGGGTGATGACGGGATCGAACCGCCGACCCTCTGCTTGTAAGGCAGATGCTCTCCCGGCTGAGCTAATCACCCTTCACGTTCGGTGTGGCGCGCATTCTACGGAGCGCCCCCTACTCTGGCAAGCACTTTTTAAAATAATTTTTTCAGGCCTTCCAAAGGCTTAGCGGAGGGTTGGCCTATGGAGCTGCGCGGAGAATAATGCCCCCCTTTGTATAAAGGAGAGATTCACCCCATGTGGTTCAAGAACCTGCTTATCTATCGCCTGACCCAAGATCTGCCCTTTGATGCTGAGGCGCTGGAAACCGCACTGGCCACCAAACTGGCGCGTCCATGTGCAAGCCAGGAGTTGACCACTTACGGTTTCGTCGCGCCGTTCGGCAAAGGCGAAGATGCGCCGCTGGTACACGTCAGCCAGGACTTCCTGCTGGTCGCCGCGCGCAAGGAAGAACGTATTCTGCCTGGCAGCGTGGTGCGCGACGCGGTCAAGGAAAAGGTCGAAGAGATCGAAGCCGAGCAAATGCGCAAGGTCTATAAAAAGGAACGCGACCAAATCAAGGATGAAATCATCCAGGCATTCCTGCCGCGCGCCTTTATCCGCCGCTCCTCGACTTTCGCCGCCATCGCGCCGAAGCAGGGCCTGATCCTGGTCAACTCGGCCAGCCCGAAGCGCGCCGAAGACCTGCTCTCCACCCTGCGCGAAGTGCTCGGCACCCTGCCGGTGCGTCCGCTGACCGTGAAGACCGCGCCGACCGCGATCATGACCGACTGGGTGAAAACCCAACAAGCCGCCGACGACTTCTTCGTCCTCGACGAATGCGAGCTGCGCGACACCCACGAAGACGGCGGCATCGTCCGTTGCAAGCGCCAGGACCTGACCAGCGAAGAAATCCAGCTGCACCTGAGCACCGGCAAGGTGGTCACCCAATTGTCCCTGGCCTGGCAGGACAAGCTGTCCTTCATGCTCGACGACAAGATGACGGTCAAGCGCCTGAAGTTCGAAGACCTGTTGCAGGACCAGGCGGAACAGGACGGCGGCGACGAAGCCCTGGGCCAACTGGACGCCAGCTTCACCCTGATGATGCTGACCTTCGGCGACTTCCTCCCGGCGCTGTTCGAAGCCCTGGGTGGCGAAGAGATTCCACAAGGCATCTGACCTTGTAGCAGCCAGCTGGCCCGATCCGCCGCTCGCTCCTGCAGGAGCACCATAGACGCCACCGCTTTCGGTGGCGTTTTCATATAAGAAGGAACAGGCCATGCGTGCACTGGCAGCATTAAGTCGTTTTGTCGGCAATACCTTTGCCTACTGGGTACTGATTTTCGCGGTGGTGGCGTTCTTGCAGCCGGGCTGGTTCATCGGCCTCAAGGGCGCCATCGTGCCGCTGCTGGGCCTGGTGATGTTCGGCATGGGCCTGACCCTGAAGCTCGAGGACTTCGCCGAAGTCGCCCGCCATCCATGGCGCGTGGCCCTGGGCGTGGTCGCGCACTTCGTGATCATGCCGGGCGTGGCCTGGTTGCTGTGCCAGGTCTTCCAGCTGCCGCCGGAAATCGCCGTCGGCGTGATTCTGGTCGGCTGCTGCCCGAGCGGTACTTCGTCCAATGTCATGACCTGGCTGGCCCGCGGTGATCTGGCGCTGTCGGTGGCGATCGCCGCCGTCACCACCCTGCTGGCGCCGTTGCTGACCCCGGCCCTGATCTGGCTGCTGGCCTCGGCCTGGCTGCCGGTCTCGTTCATGGAGCTGTTCTGGTCGATCCTGCAAGTGGTGCTGCTGCCGATCGTGCTCGGGGTGATTGCCCAGCGCGTGCTCGGCGACCGAGTGCGGCATGCGGTGGAGGTGTTGCCGCTGGTGTCAGTGGTCAGCATCGTGATCATCGTCACCGCGGTGGTGGCCGCCAGCCAGGCGAAAATCGCCGAGTCCGGCCTGCTGATCATGGCTGTGGTGATGCTGCATAACAGCTTCGGTTACCTGCTGGGTTACTTCACCGGCCGCCTGTTCAAGCTGCCGTTGGCGCAACGCAAATCCCTGGCCCTGGAAGTCGGCATGCAGAACTCCGGCCTCGGCGCCGCCCTGGCCAGCGCGCACTTCTCGCCGCTGGCGGCGGTGCCCAGCGCACTGTTCAGCGTCTGGCACAACATTTCCGGGGCGCTGCTTTCCACCTGGTTCCGCCGCATGAGCGAAAAGGACGAGCGCGTGCTGGCGGCCCAGCAAGCGAGCGACTAAGGAGAAACTTGATCCCCGGATTAATGCTGGACACTATACTGCGCAACGCGGGGACGACCCCGCGGCTCGATCGAGTCATTAATCTGGGGACGACCCCGTCAATCGATGGAGGTCATCATGTCCTGGATCATTCTGCTTTTCGCCGGCCTGTTTGAAGTGGGCTGGGCCGTCGGCCTCAAATACACCGACGGTTTCAGTCGCCCTCTCCCTACTGCCCTGACCATCGCCGCCATGGCGGTCAGCCTCGGCCTGCTGGGGCTGGCGATGAAGGAACTGCCGCTGGGCACCGCCTATGCCATCTGGACCGGGGTCGGTGCGGTCGGCACGGTGATCGCCGGGATCATTCTGTTCGGTGAGTCCATGGCGCTGTTCCGCCTGGCCAGCGTGGCGCTGATCATTACCGGGTTGGTCGGCTTGAAGGTCAGCGCGGCCTGAACCCTCTGTAGCCGCTACCGCAGGCTGCGACCGACCGGCACGGTCGCAGCGTTCTGAAGATCGCCAGCGGTCTGGCGGCAGATCGGGAACCAAGGCCCTGCGGGCCTTATCGCAGCCTCGCAGGCTCGGCAGCGGCTACAGGTATCAGCGCACGGAGCCGCGCAGCTCGCCCACCAGGCTTTGCAAACGGGCCGGTTCGGCACTGTCGGCTGTCACGGCCGAACCGGCCACCAGGGTCACTCGCGACCACAGGCGGCGGAACAGCCCCTTGCTCGGATCACGGCTGAAGAAGCTGCCCCACAGCCCCTGCAACGCCAGCGGAATCACCGGCACCGGCGTTTCTTCGAGAATCCGCGTCAGCCCGCCCTTGAACTCGTTGATCTCGCCATCGGCGGTCAGCTTGCCTTCCGGGAAGATGCACACCAGCTCGCCATCCTTGAGGTAATGGGCAATTTTGGTGAACGCCCTTTCGTAGATCTGGATGTCTTCGTTGCGTCCGGCAATCGGAATGGTCCCGGCGGTACGGAAGATGAAGTTGAGCACCGGCAGGTTGTAGATCTTGTAATACATCACGAAACGAATCGGCCGTCGCACCGCGCCGCCGATCAGCAAGGCATCGACGAAGGACACATGATTGCACACCAGCAACGCCGCGCCTTCGTCCGGGATCGCCTCCAGGTTGCGATGCTCGACCCGGTACATGGAATGGCTGAGCAGCCAGATCATGAAACGCATGCTGAACTCGGGGACGATCTTGAAGATGTAGGCGTTGACCGCGATGTTCAGCAGCGACACCACCAGGAACAGCTGCGGGATCGACAGCTTGGCCAGGCTCAGCAAGACGATCGAGACGATCGCCGACACCACCATGAACAGCGCGTTGAGAATGTTGTTCGCGGCAATCACCCGCGCCCGCTCGTGCTCCGGGGTCCGCGACTGAATCAGGGCGTACAGCGGCACTATGTAGAAACCGCCGAAGATACCCAGGCCGAGAATATCGATCAGCACCCACCAGGCGTGGCTATAACCTAGTACCTCGATCCAGCCGTAACCCGCCTCGCTGACCGGAATCCCGCCGGAATGCCACCACAGCAGCAGGCCGAACACCGTCAGGCCGAACGAACCGAAGGGCACCAGGCCGATCTCGACCTTACGTCCCGAGAGCTTCTCGCACAGCATGGAACCGACAGCGATCCCCACCGAGAACACGGTGAGGATCAGCGTGACCACCGTCTCGTCCCCGTGCATCCACTCCTTGGCATAGGCCGGGATCTGCGTCAGGTAGATCGCCCCGACAAACCAGAACCACGAGTTGCCGACGATCGAGCGCGACACGGCCGGAGTCTGCCCCAGACCCAGGCGCAGGGTGGCCCAGGACTGGCTGAAGATGTTCCAGTTCAGGCGCAGGTCCGGGGTGGCTGCCGCGGCCCGGGGAATGCCTCGGCTGGCGAGGTAACCGAGCACGGCGACGGCAATGATCGCCGTCGAGACGATGGGGGCGTAATGGGCGGAAGACATCATGATCCCGGCGCCTATGGTCCCGGCGAGAATCGCCAGGAAGGTGCCCATTTCCACCAGGCCGTTGCCCCCCACCAATTCTTCCTCCCGCAACGCCTGGGGCAGGATCGAATATTTCACTGGGCCGAACAGCGCCGAGTGAGTGCCCATGGCGAACAGCGCCAGCAGCATCAGCGACAGGTGATCGAAGACAAAACCCACCGCCCCCACCGCCATGATCAGGATCTCGCCGAGCTTGATCAGGCGGATCAACGCGTCCTTGGCGAACTTCTCGCCGAATTGCCCGGCCAGCGCCGAGAACAGGAAGAACGGCAGGATAAACAGCAAGGCGCAGAGGTTGACCCAGATCGAGCGGTCCCCCTCGATGGCCAGCTTGTAGAGAATGGCGAGGATCAGCGACTGCTTGAAGATGTTGTCGTTGAACGCACCGAGGGACTGGGTAATGAAGAACGGTAGGAAACGCCGCGTACGAAGCAAGGTGAACTGTGAGGGGTGACTCATCTTCCATGTCCCTGAGTGGCTTGGATGCTGTTATTGGATTATCGATCTTCGATCCAGGCCACAACCTTACCTAAAGTTCGCGGATTATTTCGCTAATCCTGCGATGCAAGGCGAAACGAACAACTCACCTCGATAAGCGCCCTGCAGCGTACGCTTGCCCACCAGCAGCCACATCGACGCCAGCGCCAGGACCAACAGGCTGCCGAACACCGCGAAAAACGTCAGGTTCAGGGTGCTGGCCAGTTTCAGGGTGGTCAGGGCATAGACCCCCAGCGGGAAGGTGAACCCCCACCAGCCGAGGTTGAACGGAATGCCGTCGCGCAGGTAACGCAGAGTGATCAGCAACGCCGTCAGCATCCACCACAGGCCGAAACCCCACAGGGTGATACCGGCCACCAGCCCCAGGCCCTCAGCGATTTCGCCCACTCCGGTCATGCCGTTGGCGGCAAAGATCGCCGGAGCGTCCGCGCCCAGCAGCAACATACCCAGGGCCCCTGTGCCGATCGGTCCCAGGGCCAGCCAGCTCGAGGCAGCCATGCTTTCGTGAGGCAGCTTATGCAAGGCCATGCGCAACATGAGAATGGTCAGGATGCTGAAGGCCACCGGCAGCGAGAAGGCCCAGAGCACATAGCTGGTCACCAGCATCACCAGCTGCGAATGCGCGTCCACCAGGTGCGGCGCCAGCAGCCCGCCACTGGCGGCGGCGACTTCGGCCGCGACCACCGGCAACAGCCAGACCGCGGTCATCTGGTCGATACGGTGCTCCTGGCGAGTGAACATCATGTAGGGAATCAGCACCCCGCAAGCCAGCGACAGCGCCACGTCCAGCCACCACAACAGCTCGGCCAACTGCACCACGCCCTCGCCCCAGCGCGGTAGGCCGAACAGCAGAAAACCGTTGATGATGGTGGCCAGGCCCATGGGGATGGTGCCGAAGAACATCGAGACCGTGGAGTGCCCGAAAATCCGCCGGGCTTCGTCGAAGAACATTACCCAGCGTGCCGCATAGGCCGCGCTGAACACTACGAACAGTACGATGGTGAACAGCCACAGCCCCTCGGCCAACAGGTGCAGGCCCGGGATCCGCAGCGGCAACTGGGCCAGCGCCAGGGCCAGCACGCCGGTGCCCATGGTGGCGGCGAACCAGTTGGGGGTGAACTGGCGGATGGCTTCGCGAGGATGCTGCAACTGGCTCAAGGGCCGTCCGGTTCTGAGGGTGTTGGGGCATGTCATGGTGTGATCTCCTGTCCTCCGATGAGGTGGAGCCATGATAGAACCGGATCGAATATCTATATAACGGGTAATTTCTCTATCTGTTATCTATTTTACAAATACAAGAACTAGACACTGCCCTCGGTTTCCACCACCAGCACCCGCGCCGCACCTTGCGGATGGGCCACATGCTCGGTACCGACATCGGCGTAGAAGATATCGCCCACTTCCAGCAGCACCGACTGTTCCAGGCCGTTTTCCCGATAGTGCATGCGCACCTGGCCATCGAGCACGACAAAGACTTCCTGCCCGTCGTTGGTGTGCCATTTATAAGGCTGGTCGGTCCAATGCAGGCGTGTGGTGATGCCGTTCATGTTGGCGATATCCAGCGCCGCCCAGGCCCGCTCCCCGGTAAAGGTTTTACTGCGAATAATCTTCATCGATGCCCGCCGCTCCCAAGGTTGGCGCGCGCACCCTGCACGCGCCCGGTGTGCAGGCTAACCCAAGCCGGCGCCCGGATCAGCCACCCCAGTGCTCAACTTTCCTGGGCGATACAGGTCTTGGCGGTTCGCTGACGCAGCAGCCCCAGCAAAGCGGCCAGGGACAGCAGGATCAACACCACGCCATAGCCGTCGGTGGTCGCGATCAGGCCAAGGCTGCGCGTCAGGTTTCCCGCGAGCAGGGACGGCAGGCAGAACGCCAGATAACTCAGGACATAAAACGCCGACATCAACCCCGCCCGCTCATGGGGCAAGGCCAGGGGCATCACACTGCGCAAGGCGCCGAGGAACCCGGAGCCAAAACCGCCACCTGTGACCAGGGTACCGAGGAAGAACAACGGCAGGCTGGCGGTGTGCACGGCGATGAGGACCAGACCGATGCCGACGACCAGCAGGCTCGCGCCCAGCCGCAGCACCTTGTCCGCCGGACGATGGCGCAGGGCAAAAATCATCAGGGCACCGCTCAGGGTCAGCACCGCCACCAGGCCGCCACCGATCAGGTTCGAGGTCGAGCCCGTCGCGGTGCGCACCAGCGATGGCGCCAACGACAGAAAGAACCCGCCCACGGCCCACACTGCCACGTCCACCGGTAACGCCAGCCACAGTGCCCGTCGCGCCTGGGGCGGCACATGCAGGGTGGGCCGCAGGGAGGCCCAGACACCAGGCTGGGCACTGACCGTCTCCGGCAGGCGCCAGAGGTACAGCGCCTGGGCGACAAACAACACCAGCAGCAGCCAGTAGGCCAGTTGCAGCGGCAACGGTGCGTATTCCACCAGCAAGCCGCTGCCCATCGCCCCGCACGCCATGCCCAGCAAGGGCGCCACGCTGTTGACCAGCGGCCCCTGCTGCCGGTCGGTGTCCAGCAGCGCCGCCCCCAGCACACTGGTGGCCATACCGGTGGCGAAGCCTTGCATCACCCGTGCGGCAATCAGCCAGGCCACGCTGTCGGCCTGGATGAACAGCAGCATCGCCAGTATGTCCAGCAGCAGCGCCACGAAGATCACCGGCTTGCGCCCCAGATAATCCGAAAGCGAACCCACGCTCAGCAGTGCCGCCAACAGGCTCAAGGCGTAGACGCCGAAGATCAGGGTCAAGGTCGCCGAGGAGAATTGCAGCGCTTGCTGATACAGGTGGTACATCGGCGTCGGCACACTGGAAGCGGCGAGAAAACTGAGTAAGGTGATCGCCAGAAACAGCAGTCTGGAACGGTTTGACAGTGAAGAGTCGACAGGACTGGACATGGGCACGCTCCATTAAAGCTAATTTTTTGCTTTTGCGGAGTGTGCTACCGCCTCGCTCTTAAAGCAAATTCTTTGTGTTAAGGTTCGATCCATGGCTATTAAAGAAGGTTTACGCCCGGGCGGGCGCAGTGCCCGGGTGCAGGAATCCATCCACTCGGCAGTCCGTGAACTCCTCGAAGAACAGGAGCGCTCGACCCTGACCGTGCCGCAGATCGCCGTCCGCGCCGGCGTCACGCCTTCGACCATCTACCGGCGTTGGGGTGACTTGTCGGCGCTGCTGGCGGATGTCGCCCTGGAACGCATGCGCCCGGACGGCGAACCGGCCACTACCGGCAGCCTGCGCGGCGACCTGCGGGCCTGGGCCGAACAGTACCTCGACGAAATGAGCTCCGAACCCGGACGCACCATGATGCGCGACGTGCAATGCAGCGCCACGCCCGGCTATTGCGTGAGCATTCTCAGCGGGCAATTGCAGATCATCCTCGATCGCCACCGGCACAGCGAAGCAGCCCTGCCCAACCTCGACCGGCTACTGAATATGCTGGTGGCGCCGACGGTGTTCCGCATCCTGTTCGCCGCGGCACCGCTTGACGTGCAGGAGCTGCATGAACTGATCGACATCGCGCTGCAGTCTTGAGGCCGTCATCGCGCTTCTGCAGGAGCGCGCCTGTTCAGGGCAAAGCCTGACAGCTAGCCCTCTTCCCCCTGCGACACCTGGCCGCGCCAATACCTTGGTCGACACTGACGAACCCCGAACATCGTGCGAGACTGTCTGACCGGGCCCAAATGCCCGGCGCGCCTTTATGTTCGGAGTTTCCATGTCGCTGTCCAGCGGGCTGATCGCCATCGTCGCCCTGGCCTATATGGCCATCATGTTCGCCATCGCCTTTTACGGTGACCGTCGCAGCGCGCCCTTGCCGCCGCGGGTTCGTGCCTGGGTGTACAGCCTGTCGCTGGCGGTGTACTGCACCAGCTGGACCTTCTTTGGCGCCGTCGGCCAGGCCGCCGAGCAACTCTGGTCGTTCTTGCCGATCTACCTGGGGCCGATCCTGCTGCTGGTACTCGCCCCCTGGGTCCTGCAAAAGATGGTGATAATCAGCAAGCAGGAAAACATCACCTCCATCGCCGACTTCATCGCCGCACGCTACGGCAAATCCCAGTCCCTGGCGGTGGTGGTGGCGCTGATCTGCCTGGTCGGCGTGCTCCCCTACATCGCCCTGCAACTCAAGGGCATCGTGCTCGGCGTGGACCTGCTGATCGGTGCCGGCGCCGACACCATGGGCACCCGCGCCCAGGACACGGCGCTGATCGTGTCGCTGATCCTGGCGCTGTTCACCATCGTCTTCGGCACCCGCAACCTCGACGCCACCGAGCACCACCGCGGCATGGTGCTGGCGATTGCCTTCGAATCCCTGGTCAAGCTGCTGGCCTTTCTCGCGGTCGGCGCCTTTGTCACCTATGGCCTGTACGACGGTTTCGACGATCTGTTCAGCCAGGCCATGCTCGCCCCGCGCCTGGAGCGGTACTGGCAGGAAACCATCAACTGGCCGTCGATGGTGGTGCAGACCGGCGTCGCCATGATGGCGATCATCTGCCTGCCGCGGCAGTTCCACGTCACAGTGGTGGAAAACATCGAGCCCCAGGACCTGCGCCTGGCCAAGTGGGTGTTTCCCGCCTACCTGGCCCTGGCCGCGCTGTTCGTGGTGCCGATCGCCCTGGCCGGGCAGATGATGCTGCCCAGCTCGGTCCTGCCGGACTCCTTCGTCATCAGCCTACCCCTGGCCCAGGCCCATCCGGCCCTGGCCGTGCTGGCCTTTATCGGCGGCGCGTCGGCCGCCACCGGCATGGTGATCGTCGCCAGCGTGGCGCTGTCGACCATGGTCTCCAACGACATGCTGCTGCCCTGGCTGCTACGCCGGCAGAGTGCCGAGCGGCCCTTCGAAGTGTTCCGCCACTGGATGCTCTCGGTACGCCGGGTCAGCATCGTGGTGATCCTGCTGCTGGCCTATGTCAGCTACCGCTTGCTGGGCTCCACCGCGAGCCTGGCGACCATCGGCCAGATCGCCTTCGCCGCCGTGACCCAACTGGCCCCGGCCATGCTCGGCGCGCTGTACTGGAAGCAGGCCAACCGCCGCGGCGTGTTCGCCGGGTTGGCGGCCGGCACCTTCCTGTGGTTCTACACCCTGATCCTGCCGATCGCCGCCCACAGCCTGGGCTGGTCACTGAGCAGCTTCCCGGGCCTGGCCTGGCTGCACGGCAACCCGCTGAACCTGCCGATCACGCCCTTGACCCAGGGTGTGGTGCTGTCGCTGGCGGGTAACTTCACCCTGTTCGCCTGGGTCTCGGTGCTGTCGCGCACCCGGGTTTCGGAACACTGGCAGGCCGGGCGTTTCATCGGCCAGGAAATCAGCGGCCGCCCCAGCTCCCGCTCGATGCTGTCGGTGCAGATCGACGACCTGCTCAAGCTCGCCGCGCGTTTTGTCGGGGAAGAACGGGCCCGCCAGAGCTTCATCCGCTTTGCCTACCGCCAGGGCAAGGGTTTCAACCCCAACCAGAACGCCGATGGCGAGTGGATCGCCCATACCGAACGCCTGCTGGCCGGCGTCCTCGGCGCCTCGTCCACCCGCGCGGTGGTCAAGGCCGCCATCGAAGGACGGGAGATGCAGCTCGAAGACGTGGTGCGCATCGCCGACGAAGCCTCGGAGGTGCTGCAGTTCAACCGCGCCCTGCTGCAAGGCGCGATCGAGAACATCAGCCAGGGCATCAGCGTGGTCGACCAGTCCCTCAGGCTGGTGGCATGGAACCGTCGTTACCTGGAACTGTTCAACTACCCGGACGGGCTGATCAGCGTCGGCCGGCCGATCGCCGACATCATCCGCCACAACGCCGAGCGTGGCCTGTGCGGGCCGGGCGAGGCCGAAGTGCATGTCGCCCGCCGCCTGCACTGGATGCGCCAGGGCCGCGCCCACACTTCCGAGCGGCTGTTCCCCAATGGCCGGGTGATCGAGCTGATCGGCAACCCGATGCCCGGCGGCGGCTTTGTCATGAGCTTCACCGACATCACCCCGTTCCGCGAGGCCGAACAGGCCCTCACCGAAGCCAACGAAGGCCTGGAACAACGGGTCGCCGAACGGACCCAGGAACTGTCGCAGCTGAACGCCGCGCTGACCGAGGCCAAGGGCACCGCCGAGGCCGCCAACCAATCCAAGACGCGCTTCCTGGCGGCGGTCAGTCACGACCTGATGCAACCGCTGAACGCCGCCCGGCTGTTCTCCGCCGCCCTCTCCCACCAGGACGACGGCTTGTCCAGCGAAGCCCAGCAACTGGTCCAGCACCTGGACAGCTCCCTGCGCTCCGCCGAAGACCTGATCAGCGACTTGCTGGATATCTCCCGCCTGGAAAACGGCAAGATCAATCCGGAGCGCAAGCCGTTCGTGCTCAACGAGCTGTTCGATACCCTGGGGGCCGAATTCAAGGCGCTGGCCCAGGAGCAAGGCCTGAAATTCCGCCTGCGTGGCAGCCACCTCAGGGTCGACAGCGACATCAAGCTATTGCGCCGGGTCCTGCAGAACTTCCTGACCAATGCCTTCCGTTACGCCAAGGGCCCTGTGCTACTGGGCGTGCGCCGCCGCGGCAACCAGCTGTGTCTGGAGGTCTGGGACCGCGGGCCGGGCATCCCGCTGGACAAGCAGCAAGTGATCTTCGAAGAGTTCAAGCGCCTCGACAGCCACCAGACCCGCGCCGAAAAAGGCCTGGGCCTCGGGCTGGCGATCGCCGACGGCTTGTGTCGCGTCCTCGGCCATGGCCTGCAGGTCCGCTCCTGGCCGGGCAAGGGCAGCGTCTTCAGCGTCAGCGTGCCTTTGGCCAAGGCGGCCGTCAGCGCACCGAGGCAGGTGGCCGAACTCAATGGCCATCTGCTGTCCGGCGCCCAAGTGCTGTGCGTCGACAATGAAGACAGCATCCTGATCGGCATGAACAGCCTGCTCAGCCGCTGGGGCTGTCAGGTCTGGACCGCACGCAACCGGGAAGAATGCGCCGTGCTGCTGGGTGACGGCGTGCGCCCGCAACTGGCGTTGGTGGACTATCACCTGGACGATGGCGAAACCGGCACCGAGGTCATGGCCTGGCTGCGCACCCAGCTGGGGGATCCGGTGCCAGGCGTGGTGATCAGCGCCGACGGGCGCCCCGAGATGGTCGCCGAGGTACACGCCGCAGGGCTGGACTACCTGGCCAAACCGGTGAAGCCGGCAGCGTTGCGAGCGCTGTTGAGCCGGCATCTGCCGCTCTGAGAGTCCTGTAGTCGCTGCCGCCGGCTGCAATAAGGCCGAAGGCCTTCAGCGATATTGAAAATGCCGCGTCCCCTCCGGGGCCGATCGCAGCCTACGGCAGCGGCTACAGATCAATCCGGCAGTTCGAGCACGGCGCCGTCGGCATCAGTCATCGCCCGCTCCAGCAGGTCCGCCGGCAGGCTCTTGCTGGCGCGCGCGCCAAGCAACCGCAGTTGCTCGCTGCGGCTGACCAGGTTGCCGCGCCCCTCGGTCAGTTTGTTGCGCGCGGCGCTGTAGGCCTTGTCCAGCTGCTGCAGACGATTACCGACCTCGTCCAGATCCTGAATGAACAACACGAACTTGTCGTACAGCCAACCGGCGCGCTCGGCGATTTCCCGGGCGTTCTGGCTCTGCCGCTCCTGCTTCCACAGGCTGTCGATCACCCGCAGCGTGGCCAGCAGGGTGGTCGGGCTGACGATCACGATGTTGCGGTCGAAGGCTTCCTGGAACAGGTTGGGCTCGGCCTGCAAGGCAGCGGAAAAGGCTGCTTCCATGGGTACGAAGAGCAGCACGAAATCCAGGCTGTGCAAGCCTTCCAGGCGCTTGTAGTCCTTGCCGGCCAGGCCTTTGACGTGATTGCGCAAGGACAGCACATGCTGCTTCAGCGCCGCCTGGCCGATCACTTCGTCGTCCGCCGCGACAAACTGCTGGTAGGCGGTCAGGCTGACCTTGGAATCCACCACCACTTGCTTGTCGCCGGGCAGCATGATCAGCACGTCAGGCTGGAAACGCTCGCCGTCGGGCCCTTTGAGGCTGACCTGGGTCTGGTACTCGCGGCCCTTCTCCAGGCCGGCATGCTCCAGCACCCGCTCGAGAATCAGCTCGCCCCAGTTGCCTTGGGTTTTCTGGCCCTTGAGCGCGCGCGTCAGGTTGGTTGCCTCGTCGCTCAAGCGCAGGTTCAGCTGTTGCAGGCGCTCGAGTTCCTTGCCGAGGGAAAAACGCTCACGCGCTTCTGCCTGATAACTCTCTTCGACCCGCTTCTCGAAGGACTGGATGCGCTCCTTGAGCGGGTCGAGCAATTGTCCGAGACGCTGCTGGCTGTTCTCGGCAAAACGCTGTTCACGCTCGTCGAAGATCTTGCCCGCCAGCTCGGCGAACTGCGCCCGCAACTCATCTCGCGAGCCTTGCAGATCGCTCAGGCGTTGCTGGTGACTTTCCTGCTGCTCGCGCAGCTCGGCATTCAACGACGCGGCCTGGGCATCCAGGCGCCGCAGTTCGGCTTCTTTATTGGCCCGTTCAAGGTTCCAGGCGTGGGCGGCATCACGGGCGTTGTCGCGCTCGATCTGCAACAACTCGACTTCCCGGCGCACCGCAGCCAGGTCGGCCTGCTTCACGGCATTGGCCTGGCCCAGGTCGCTGATCTCGTCGCGGCAGGCATCCAACTGGGCGTTCAAGCCATCCTGCGCCAGCAGCGCGGTGGCCAGGCGCTCCTCCAGCAGGGACAGTTCGGTTTGGCGGGAGCTCAGACGGCGCTGCAGTTGCCAGGCGAGCGCCACCAAGGGCAATGCCGCGCCTGCCAGACCAAGCAATACGCTGGTCAAGTCCATAGCCATAGCCACTCCAGACAGTGAAATAAAGCTTGAAGGTTAACCAAGGGACCGAGGCTTGGACAGCTCAGTCTTCGATCTGGCCCAGCTCCAACTGGGCGCGGCGGTCGCCGGCTCGTGCCGCCTGGCGCAGCAGATCGTGGCCGATCCGCCGATCGCGGGCGTTGCCGCACTCGCGGCACATCAGTTGGCCAAGACGACTCTGCGCCGCCACCACCCCTTCCCGGGCAGGCTGCTTGAGCAAACGCCCGGCAAAGTGTTTGACGTTCCGGTTATCCCCCAGGCGTGGACTGTCGAGCAGCCACATGGCCACGCGTAACGTAAAACGCTTGGGTTCGGTAACACTGGAGGAGGCAGAAGTAACAGAAGGTGACACTGAGCGAAACTTCATAAAGCACTGTAGGGCAGATCGGAAGGCGCGCCACTCTACTCCTTTTTTCGCATGCGTAAAGTCGAAAAAAACTCGGCACGCCCGTGCTAGAGCAAGCGCTTGGGACAATCCACAGAAGCTGTGGATAACTCAGTGGACAACCGCCCTACAAGTCGCCGAAAGCCGCATGGGACGGGGCCCGCAGTCAAACTGACGATTTTTTCACCAGTAAAAAAAACCGATGTTTTTCATTGACTTAAATTTTCATCGCAGGCATTGAAGGGCCCGGCAGCTGAGGTGACAGGCTGGTGACAGCCCGCGCAACTATTGTGCACAAGTACCCTCGATCCGGTTATATCGCTGCACCTTTTTCGCCCGTTCACGGGAGAACAGCATCGAGGACCAAAGATTCCAGTAACAACTTTCTGCTCAACTACGTTGGAAAGCCCAGCCTGTCTCGTTCATGGCCTCGCCCCTGCAACGCTCATAACCATTTTGCCTAACACACTTGCACCAGCTACATCAATCCGTTATCATCCACAGCGTTAGTACCAAGCTGAAAGTCAATTCTGGTCGAACAAGTCCCCCGGTTCAGCTTCCCTCAAGAGAAGTTTCTACCGACTACAAGGGATCGACCACCTCGCTGGTTTCCAGGTAAAGCTTTCGCCGACACCGCCTTTGAACACATTGCAAAGGATGTCGCGAAGCACTTTTACTCTGACCGAACCAACCTGCAAATTGATCAGGATCTTCACCTGGGGCCCAGAACCTTAACCCCCCGCTGTGATTGCCTGCCCTCCTAAGTACCTACCTGCCAGCCCTAGCGCGCACTTGATAAAGCGCTTCCAACTGGCTGCTTTGTTCCAGTCGGGTTCTTCGTTCGACCAATGGTGGTCGACGTTACTGGAACGTTTTAACGTTGCACGGTTCTTAACCGTGTCATTTGTAGGAACACCCAATAACTATGTCTACTCAAATCCAGACCCAGGATGCCATTCGCACCCTCACCAACGCTTTTGCTCCAATGAACTGCCTGATCATGGCTGCTCGCAAAGGCTGCTTCAGCTTCACCCTGGTCAACGAACACGGTATCGCTCGTCACAGCGAACGCCTGTACCCCGACCAGTACTCCAGCGCCGAGCCGCTGCAAGCGGTGATCGAGCGAACCCGCCAGGCCTTGACTGCCTGAGACGCCAGAGCGCTGAAAACCCGAAGCCCCGCCTGAACAGCGGGGCTTTTTGTTGCCTGTTATTTCGGTTTTTCCGCCTTCGGCTAAAGCACCATCCGATATAACGGTTATAACTCGAAGCTGGAAATATTTTAAAAACAGTCCTTTACAGCAACGATATGACACTAGACTTCAACTCAAGCGGCATGATCCGCTTCCGGCGAGTCTGACCGATCCACCGCTGCCAAGCTCCCCCATCAGGCCTCGCCGGCCACTTTCACCTTTCGAGGGTTTTATGGGTATTGCCGCCAGCGAACTGTGCCGCTACGTGATCCGCCCAACCCTGATCTATCTGGGCAGTCACAGTCGCACTGCAGAATCACTGCTGCTAGGCATCGCTGCCAGCCAATCCGCCCTCGGCTCCGCCCTGCACGACCGCAGAGGCCACGGCCTCTATCGCATCGCCGAACCCCGCCACCAGGCACTCTGGGACCACTACCTGGCCCTGGACCCGGAGCGGGCCAGCCTGGTTCGCGGCCTGGCCAGCCAGCATGCATTCCTCAGCGGGCCACACCTGGAATTGACCGTCAACCTGCGTTACGCCACCGCCATCGCCTGGCTGCTGGTAGAAGAGCAGAACACCCCGCTCCCCGAGGCCGACGACCTGGTCGGCATGGCCCGCATCTGGAAGCAGATCTTCCAGCCACAAGGACGCTTGCGGGACTTTGCCGACGCCTGGCAAACCTGTGTTGCACCGCTGAATCAGGTCGCCTGCTGAATCGGACTTTTTGCAAGATCGTGCAAACAACGGCAATTTTGGTCGGATTGTCCTACAAAACCGCTCTATCTCAAGCCATACAGCCTATAGCGCTGAGGAGGAAATGTTGGTAATTTTCGCTCCGGTGATCACCAGGAGTTCTAATAATGAAAAAAGTAATACTCAAAACCAGTCTTAGCCTTGCCGTTGCCATGGCATCCACTCAACTCTTCGCAAGTGGCTTTGCCCTGAACGAACAAAGCATCAGCGGCATGGGCACTGGTTTCGCCGGTCGATCCTCTGCTGCCGATGATGCAAGCACAGTTTTTGGTAACCCTGCCGGTATGTCGCGCCTGAAACGCCAGCAAGTCACTGGCGGTGTCGCGGCCATCGATGCATCCACCGACATCAACGATGCCAGCGGCAGCCGTAGCGGTACCAACAAAGGCGATATGGTGCCCTTCACCACCGTGCCCATGGGCTTCTACGTCAAGCCTATCGACGATCAGTGGGCCTTCGGCCTGGGTGTCTACGCCCCATTCGGCCTGATCACCGACTACGAAAACGGCTTCCAAGGCCGTAACTTCGGCAGCAAGAGCGAAGTCAAGGTCATCACCTTCCAGCCAACCGTCAGCTACGCCTTCAACGACAAGGTGTCGATCGGTTTCGGCCCGACCATCAACCGCATTTCCGGCGTCCTGGAATCCGCACTGACCACCCCTCTGTCGCCCAACGACGGTCGTGTCCAGATCAAGGGGAACGACATTGGCTACGGCTACAACATCGGCGTGCTGGTCCAGGCGACCGACACCACCCGCGTGGGCCTGACCTACCACTCGAAGGTCAAGTACAAGCTCGAAGGCCACACTGAAGTCAGCCCAGGCGCCGGCACTCCGAGCGCCCTGCTGCGTGGCGCTCGCTATGACGCCTCGCTGGACATCACCACCCCTGAATCGGCCGACTTCTCGGTGACCCAGGACCTCAACGATGCCTGGAAACTCTACGCCGGTGCGACCTGGACCCGCTGGAGCCGCCTGAAAGACATCACCGTGGAAAACGAAGGCGTAACTGCCAGCGCCGGCGGCCTTCTGGCCCCGGGTGCGCTCAGCACCGTCAAGGAAGAGCAGAACTGGCACGACACCTGGGCCTACGCCATCGGTACGTCCTACCAGTTGAACAAGCAGTGGGTACTGCGTACCGGCCTGAGCTTCGACCAGTCGCCAGCCAACAACACCAACCGTTCGCCACGCATTCCTACCGGCGACCGGACCATCTTCAGCCTCGGCGCCGGCTGGAGCCCAACCGAAGACCTGACCATCGACGTGGCCTACTCCTACCTCAAGGAAGAGAAAGTCAAGGTCAACAACAGGAACCAGCAACTCGGCCAGTCTTACAGCTCCGAGTACGAAAACAGCGCGAACGGCTTCGGCGTGGGTGCAACCTACCGCTTCTAAAGCCTGATGGCCTGAACGAAAAAGCCCCCGCATCCAAGGATGCCGGGGCTTTTTTATTGGCCGCAAATAACACTCAAGGCTTGGATGCCAGCGCCTGTTCCACTGCCTCGATCAACTCAGGACTGTCCGGTTTGGTCAGGCTGGAGAAGTTGGCGATCACCTTGCCCTGGCGATCGACCACATACTTGTAGAAATTCCACTTCGGCGCACTGCTCTGCTCGGCCAGGACCTTGAACAGGTGCACCGCGTCCGGGCCTCGGACCTGCTGCGGCTCGGTCATGGTGAAGGTGACGCCGTAGTTCACATAACAGACCTTGGCCGTTTCCGCGCCATCCCTGGACTCCTGCTTGAAGTCATTGGACGGCACACCTACCAGCTCCAGCCCCTGATCCTTGTAACGCTGGTACAGCGCTTCGAGCCCCTTGAACTGCGGGGCGAAACCGCAAAAGCTTGCGGTATTGACCACCACCAGCGGTTTGCCGGCAAAGCGCTGGCACAGATCGATGGATTCCTTGGCGCGCAGCTTGGGCAACGAGCCCTGCAACAGCGACGGGCATTCGCCCGCCCAGGTCGAACCGGCAAACACCATGAGTACAGCTGGAACAGCCAGCCAACGCGCCAACATATTCAACTCCTTGAAAGTACCGTCAGGGGTGAAGCTACTCGCCCGGCGGAGGCCCTAGCAAGCGCCTCCTAGCAGACGCCCATGCCCAACTGCATCAGCGCCAGCCCGCCCTGGTGCCAGCCCCACCAGGCCAACGCCAACAGCGCGACGACAACCGCCAGGCCGACCCAGCGCAGACCTGTCCGGCTCATGCCGCGCTTGCCTGCAAACGCGCGACCGGACGTTCGCGCACCGGCCAGTTCAGGGCCGCGGCCAGCAGACTGAGGAGAATCGCCACCTGCCAGATCAAGTCATAACTCCCGGTTCGATCGTAGACCACCCCGCCGAGCCAACCGCCGAGGAACGAGCCCAACTGGTGAAACAGAAACACGATGCCGCCCAGCATGGACAGGTTGCGCACACCGAACAAGGTGGCCACCGTGCCATTGGTCAGGGGCACCGTCGACAGCCACAGGAAGCCCATGGCCATGCCGAACAGATAAGCACTGACTTGCGTCACCGGCAGCCAGAGGAACAGGCCGATGACCACCGCACGCAGCAGGTACAGGCCGGTCAGCAAGCGCGGTTTGGACATGCGCCCGCCCAGCCAGCCGGCGGTGTAGGTGCCGAAGATATTGAACAGGCCGATCAGCGCCAGCACCGTGGTGCCCACTGTAGCCGGCAAGTGCTGGTCCACCAGGTAGGCCGGCAAATGTATGCCGATGAACACTACCTGGAAACCACAGACGAAAAAGCCGAACGCCAGCAGCCAGAACCCGGAATGGGAGCAGGCCTCGCGCAAGGCCTCGGAGAGGCTCTGCTCATGGCCCAGGCTTGGCAGCGGCTTGTCCTTGAGCATGCTCACCAGCGGCACGATCAACGCCACCAGCAAGCCCAGCACCAGCAGCGCTGACGACCAGCCGAGCCAGCCGATCAAACCCAGGGTGCCCGGCAGCATGGCGAACTGGCCGAACGAACCGGCCGCACTGGCGATCCCCATGCCCATGCTGCGTTTTTCCGGCGGTAACGCGCGCCCCACCACGCCGAGAATCACCGAGAACGAGGTCCCCGAAAGACCGATGCCGATCAGCAATCCGGCACTCAATGACAGCGACAGCGGCGAATCGGCCAACCCCATGAACAGCAGGCCCACGGCGTACAGCACGCCGCCGATCACCACCACCTTGGCCGCGCCGAAGCGATCGGCCAGGGCACCAGTGAAAGGCTGGGCCAGGCCCCAAATGAGGTTCTGCAAGGCGATGGCAAAGGCAAACACCTCGCGCCCCCAGCCGAACTCAGCGCTCATGGGCGGCAGAAACAGCCCGAAGCCATGTCGAACCCCCAGAGACAAGGCCAGGATCAGCGCACTCCCGAGAAGAACCCAACCGCTGGTACGCCACATCGAAGTCATTTTATTCTCCATTTACGGGTATATACCCGCTTATCATCGAACGAACAGTGCTCACGACAGTTCGTTCAGCAAGGCCAGCAAGGTTTCGCGTTTCTCTGCCCCCAGACGATCGATCAAGCGCTGTTGCGCCGCTTCCCAGGCCGGCAAGGCCGCCAGCAGTCGTTGCTGGCCCTCCTGGGTCAGCTGGACGATACGATTGCGTTGATCCTCACCCTCGGACAGCCGGACCAGCCCCTCGCCTTCCAGCACCCGCAGGTTGCGGCCCAGGGTGCTGCGATCCAGGCCCATGGCCTCGGCCAGGCTGGAAATGCTCGGTTGGTCCAGGCGCTGCAGGTTGCTCAGTAAAGAATACTGGGCAACGTTGATCCCGAAGCCGTCGAGAGCGCCGTCGTAGAACCTGCTGACGCCACGGGCGGCGCGACGCAGGTTGGTGCACAGACATTGAGAAGGAAGCATGGTGCGTGTATATACCCGCGATTAACGGAATGCAAGAATTTTGCAAAGCCCAGGGCGCGGATAACACCCGCGCCCCGCCTTTCTAGAACAGCGCTAACCCCACCAGGACCGCCACCTCCAGCAGTTCCAGCAGAGCCCCCGCCGTGTCCCCGGTGGTGCCGCCCAGACGACGCAGCATCAGCTGGCGCAAGCCGACAAACACCACGCCCGCCAGCAGCAACGCCAACACTGCGCTATAGCCACCGAGCACTACGCACGCCAGCGCTGCGAGCGCCAGCACCCACTTGCCGGCCAGACGCGGCAGATGATTCGCCAGCGCCTGCCCAAGGCCACCAGGGCGCACATAAGGCGTGCAAAGGAACAGCCCCAGCAAGGCGCCGCGACCGATCAGCGGCGCCAGCAGCAAGGCAACGCCGGCCTGCTGCTCGATCAGCGCTACCAGCGCGGCGAACTTGAGCAGCAACACCAACCCCAGGGTGACCACGGCGATCGGCCCGCTGCGCGGGTCCTTCATGATCGTCAGCGTGCGCTCGCGATCGCCGAAGCCGCCCAGCCAGGCGTCCGCGCTGTCGGCCAGCCCATCCAGATGCAGGGCACCGCTGAGCAGCACCCAGACCGTCAGCAACAACGCCCCATGCAGCAACAACGGCGCGCCCATCAACAACTGGTTCATGCCCCAGAGCAGCAGCCCGAACAGCAGGCCGACCAGCGGATAGAACAGCAATGACCGGCCCATTTCCTCGGGCGACGGCATGCCCGGCAAACGCACCGGAAAACTGCTGAGAAATTGCAGGGCGATCCAGAATGGCAGCACGTTCAGGCTCCTTCGCTCAACACCAGGCCCGCCTCGACAGTCAGGGCGAACAAGGCACCGTGAGCGACCTCGACATTCAGCAACTGCTCTCGCGGCAAACCCCGGGCCCGGGCCAGCAGCAGCCGCATCACCCCGCCATGGCTGACCAGCAGCACCCGCTCGCCGGCATAACGCTGGTGCAGACGCTCGACCGCCCCCAGCACCCGCGCGGAAAACGCCAGCACCGGCTCGCCCTGCGGCGGGGTAAAGGCATAAGGATCGGCCCAGAACCGCCCCAGCGCCTCGGCATCGGTCGCCATCAGCGCCGCCGCGCTCTGCCCTTCCCAGGCGCCGAAATGCAGCTCCTGCAGATCCGGTTCCAGAGTCACCGGCAGCGCCAGGCGCAAGCCCAGTTCCTCGGCGAAACGCGCACAGCGTTGCAAGGGCGAGCTCACCAGCCGATCCCAGGGCCCCTGGCCGGCGACGGCGGCGCGCATCTGCTGCCATCCGGCATCGGTCAGGGCATCGTCGAGGCTGCCGCGCAGGCCACCACCAAGCTCGGTTTCGCCATGGCGCAGCAGGTCCAGGCGCAAAGTCATGCCGGGCGATCCGCCACGGCCGCTTCAGCGAAGGTCGCCATCTGCCCGTGCAGGTCGCAGGCCAGGCGCAGCAGGGGCACCGCCAGCGCCGCGCCACTGCCCTCGCCCAGGCGCAAACCGAGGTCCAGCAAGGGCTCGGCCTCGAGGGTTTGCAGGATATGCCGATGCCCCGGCTCGGCCCCACGATGGCCGAACAGCAACCACTGGCGGCACTCGGGGTTCAGCCGCACTGCTACCAGTGCCGCCACGCTGCAAATGAAGCCGTCGACCAGCACCGCCACGCCTTCCTGGGCACAGGCCAGGTACGCCCCCACCAGGGCAGCGATTTCAAAACCGCCGAGGTTGAACAAGGTCTGCAAGGCATCGCCACGCTGGGCGGCATGCAGGCTCAAGGCTCGCTCGATCACCCGCGCCTTGTGGCTGACACCCGCCGCATCCAGGCCGGTGCCGGGCCCCGCCAGATGCGTCACCGGAATGTCCAGCAAGGCGCAGGCCACGGCGCTGGCCGCAGTGGTGTTGCCGATGCCCATCTCGCCACCGATAAACAGCTCGCTGCCCTGCTCGACGGCCCGCAGCACAGTGTCACGTCCAGCCTGCAGGGCTTGCTCGCCCTGGGCCTGGGTCATGGCCGGCCCCTCGACGAAGTTGCGGGTGCCCGGCCCCAGGTTCAAATGACGCACGCCAGGCAGGTTCAACCCGGGCGTCACCGTGCCGAGGTCGACCACTTCCAGGCGTGCCCGCAGCTGCCGCGCCAACACGCTGATGGCCGCACCGCCAGTGACGAAGTTGTGCAGCATCTGCCCGGTGACTTCCTGCGGATAGGCCGAAACGCCCTCGGCCACCACCCCGTGGTCACCGGCGAAAATCGCGATCCACAGTTGCTCCAGGCCAGGCTTGACCCGCCCCTGCAAGCCGGCCAGCTGTACCGCTACCCGCTCCAGTTGCCCCAGCGAACCCGCGGGCTTGGTCAATTGCTGCTGACGCAACCGCGCCGCCTCCAGGGCTTGAGTGTCGAGCGCCTTGCACGGCCGCAGCCACCAGAAGTCATTCATAACGCAGTTCCTTTCAGAGTCAGGGGCAGGCCGGCCACCGTCAGCACTACCCGCTGACAACGCTCGGCCAGGGCTTGATGCAACCAACCGGCTTCATCGACATAACGGCGAGTCAATTCGCCCAGCGGCACGACACCCATTCCGGTCTCGTTGCTGACAAAAATGATTTCGCCCGGCAGCGACGCCAGGCACTGCAACAGGGCTTCGCGCTCACTGGCGAGCCGTTCGGCATCCTCCAGCAGCAACAGGTTGGTCAGCCACAAGGTCAGGCAATCCACCAGCAGGCAGCGCTCGGCGCTCGCCGCTTCGCGCAGCACCCGCGCCAGTTCCAGCGGCTCCTCGATCAAGGCCCATTCGGCCGGACGCCGTTCGCGGTGATGGGCAATGCGCTGGTTCATTTCGCCGTCCAGCGCCTGGCTGGTGGCGATATAGGTCACGGCCAGGCCGCTCTCGCCGGCGAGCTTTTCAGCCAGGCGACTCTTGCCGGAGCGGGCGCCGCCGAGGATCAGTTGCAACATGCTTGGAAACCCTTGAATTGAGGTACAGCCACAGCGGCGCCGCAATGCTGGCGCCGACGCTCTAAAGCCCGCAAAGCTGGCGCAGGCGCTCAGTGTCCAGGTGCTGTTCCACCAGGTCGGCCAGGCGCTCGATGTCGCGCTCGCGCAGGGCGTGGTAATCGACCGCCTGCACCTCGCGCAAACCCGCCCAGCGCAGCAACGCACTGCAGGCCGCCGGCGCTTCGAACAAGCCATGCAGGTAGGTACTGAGAATCTGCCCATCGTCGCTGCGCGCGCCGTCGCAACGACCATCGTCCAGGGTCACGGCCGGCAGTTCCAGCGCAGCCCCCGTCGTGACCCCGGCATGGATCTCATAACCGCTGACCTCGGCCTTTTCCAGCGCCAGGTGTCCACGCACGTTGCGCAGTTGCTTCTCTTGTTCCAGTACTGTCTCGAACGCCAGCAACCCCAAACCCGCGCTGGAGCCTGGCGCGCCTTCCAGCCCCAGGGGATCGTGCAACTGCTCGCCGAGCATCTGCAAACCGCCGCAAATGCCCAGCAACTTGCCGCCATAACGCAGGTGCCGGGCGATGGCCGTGTCCCAGCCCTGGGCGCGCAGATACGCCAGGTCGCTGCGCACGCTTTTCGAGCCGGGCAGGATGATCAGGTCGGCCGGCGGAATCGCCTGGCCCGGACCGATGAATTGCAGGTCCACCTGGGGGTGCAGGCGCAGCGGGTCGAAGTCGGTGTGATTGCTGATACGCGGCAACACCGGCACCAGCACTTTCAGCACCTGCTCGGCCTTGTCGGCTTGACGCTGATCAATACCGTCTTCGGCTTCCAGATGCAGGTCCAGTACGTAGGGCAGCACGCCGATCACCGGTTTGCCGGTACGCGCTTCGAGCCAGTCCAGGCCCGGTTGCAACAGGGCGATATCGCCGCGAAAACGGTTGATGATGAAACCTTTGACCCGCGCCTGTTCGCTCGGCGACAACAGCTCCAGGGTGCCCACCAGATGGGCGAAAACCCCGCCACGATTGATGTCGGCGATCAGCAGCACCGGGCAGTCCACCGCTTCGGCAAAGCCCATGTTGGCGATGTCGCCGGCCCGCAGGTTGATCTCCGCCGGCGAGCCCGCGCCCTCCACCATCACCACCGGATAGGCCGCGCTCAGGCGTTGGTGAGAGGCCAGCACCGCCTGCATGGCGATGGCCTTGTAGTCGTGATAGGCCACGGCGTTCATGGTGGTCACCGCACGACCGTGAATGATCACCTGGGCCCCGGTGTCGCTGTTGGGCTTGAGCAGCACCGGGTTCATGTCGGTGTGCGGCTCCAGGTGCGCGGCCTGAGCCTGCACCGCCTGGGCGCGGCCGATCTCGCCGCCGTCGGCGGTCACCGCGCTGTTGAGGGCCATGTTCTGCGGCTTGAAGGGCACGACGCTGACACCCTGGCGCGTCAGCCAGCGGCAGAGGGCCGTCACCAGGGTGCTTTTACCGGCATCGGAGGTGGTGCCCTGCACCATCAGGGTGGTCATGGATGTTCCTTGGCGTAGGTGACAAAGGCCTGTTCGAGACGCGACCAGTCGGCCTCGTCGGCCGGCAGGCCGAAGCGCAGGCTGCTGTTGTGGGTGAACAGCCGCAGCAGGATGCCGCGACGGGCCATGAACTCATGCAACAACTCGGCGCGATCGGTGATCAGCCACTGGAACAGCGCACAGCCTCCCAGGGGTTTCAGGCCGTGGCGCTCGAGCAGTTGCGCCAGGCGCAGGCTCGCCGCTTCGCTGCGCAGCCGTTGCCGCCCATGGCCTTCGCTGTCGCGCAGGCATACTTGGCCCAGCACCCGGGTCGGTCCGCTGACGGCCCAGGGGCCGACCTGTTCGGCCAGCAGCTTGAGCAGCTTGCGCTCAGCCAGGACGAAACCCAGGCGCACACCGGCCAGGCCGAAAAACTTGCCGAAGGAGCGCAGGACAATCAACCCCACCTGATCGGCCTGGGCCGCCAGACTCAGGTGCGGGGTGTTGTCCATGAAGGCTTCGTCGACCACCAGCCAGCCACCGCGCTGCGCCAGGCGCGCGTGCCAGTCCAGCAGGCGCTCCGGGGTCAGGCTCAGGCCCGTGGGGTTGTTCGGGTTGACCACCACCAGCACGTCCAGGCTGTCGAGGAAAAAGTCCACTTCCTGCTCCAGCACTTCACGCACGATGTAGCCGCTGCGGCGCCAGGCTTCGGCGTGTTCGGCATAACAGGGCGACAGCACGCCGACCTTGCCGGCGCGACGCAAACGCGGGAGCAACTGGATCGCCGCCTGGGAACCGGGCACCGGCAACACATGGGCGGCGCCGTAGTAGTCGCGGGCGGCCTGCTCCAGGCCGTCGTCAGTTTCCGGCAGGCGCGCCCAAGCGCGTATGCCTATCTCGGGAATCGGCCAGGGCCAGGGCGCCAGGCCGCTGGACAGGTCCAGCCAGTCGGCCTCGGCGATGCCGTATTGCTCGGCCGCCTTGCGCAGGCGGCCACCGTGCTCAAGCATAGAACTCAGCTCCCACGCAGAGAATCAGCAGCCATAACCAGACCCCGCGCTGTACCAGTTGCCAGCCGCGATCGATGGACGAAGCATCGGCCGCCACGCCCTCGCCCAGCTGCGGGCGCTGGTGCAGCTCGCCGTGATAGATCGCTGCGCCGCCCAACTCGACACCCAGGGCCCCGGCCCCGGCCGCCATCACCGGCCCGGCATTCGGGCTATCCCAGGTCGGTCCCTGGCGGCGCCAGCATTTCAGCGCCAGGCGGGTCTTGCCCAGCAGTGCGTAAGTCAGGGCCACCAGACGGGCCGGAATATAGTTGAGCAGGTCGTCGATCTTCGCCGCCGCCCAGCCGAAACGCTCGAAACGTTCATTACGATAGCCCCACATCGCATCCAGGGTATTGCTCAGACGATAGAGCACCACGCCCGGCGCGCCGGCCACGGCAAACCAGAACAAGGCGGCGAACACCGCGTCGCTGCCGTTCTCCAGCACCGATTCGGTGGCGGCGCGGGCGACTTCGGTGGCATCCAGTTCGCTGGTCTGGCGACTGACCAGATAGCCGACCCGCTGCCGCGCCTGATCCAGGTCGTCGCTGCGCAAGGCCTGGGCCACCGGCTCGACATGCTCGCCGAGGCTGCGCAGGCCGAGGGCGCAGTACAGCGCCAGGATCTCGAACAGCCAGCCGATATAGGGCAGCCAGGAAAACAGCGTCGCCAGCAGGGTCAGCGGCAGCACCGCGATGACCCAGGCAGTGACGCCATGACTGCGCCAGCCGCGACCGCCGGAGTTGAAACGTTGCTCGATGCGATCGGCAAAACGGCCGAACGCCACCAGCGGATGCCAGCGTTTGGGTTCGCCCAGCAACGCGTCCAGCGCTACCCCGGCGACACTCAGCAACGCCACACTCATTGACTCACTCCCCAGTAGTTTTCATACAGCAATTCACTCAGCGGACGCTCCCGCGCCCAGCCTTCGAGCACCAGCATCGGCGCCGGGTAAAACTCGCCCACCGGCCCCAGGCACAGCACCGCCAGCGGCTTGGCCCCGGCCGGCAGGCCAAGCAGCTCGGCCAGGGCAGCGGGCTCGAACAGCGACACCCAGCCCATGCCCAGTCCTTCGGCCCGGGCCGCCAGCCACAGGTTCTGAATCGCGCAGGAAAGCGAAGCCAGATCCATTTCCGGCAAGGTGCGCCGGCCAAAGATATGCCGCTCACGGTCGTCCATCAGCGCCGCCACCAGGACCTCGGCGCAGTCGTTGATGCCTTCGACCTTGAGCTTCATGAACTCGTCGGAGCGTTCGCCCAGGGCCTCGGCGGTGCGTACCCGCTCCTCTTCCACCAGTTGCTGGATCTGCCCGCGCAACGGCCGGTCGCTGATACGGATGAAACGCCAGGGCTGCATCAGGCCGACGCTGGGCGCCTGGTGCGCCGCCTCCAGCAGGCGACGCAAGACCTGCGGCTCGACCCTGCCACCGACGAAGTGGCGCATGTCGCGACGCTCGGCGATCGCGCGATAGACCGCATCGCGTTCGGCCGCGGAAAAGGCGTTGTCGCTCATGGGCACCGCGCGAGCAGGCTCGCTCCTGCCGGCGCCAGCAGGGCCGCCACCGCTTCGGGGTTGGACGGGAAATAGAAATGCACATAAGAGGCGGTCATCCGCCCTTCGCGGTAAACCGCTTCCGCGCCGCGCCCGCCATTCGGGCTCAGGCCGCGGGCGATCGGCGCAAGCTCGGTGCTGGTCAGCGAATGGTGGTAGGTATGGCCGCGCAGCGAGCCTTCCGGCAACTCCACTGCCTGCAAGGCCAGGGCCGCCAGGCGCTTTTGCATCACCGCATCGCCGGGCAACAGGCCCAGCAGTTCGGCGCGTTCGCCGTCGACGTCGGTCAGGGAGTCCAGCAGATACAACATGCCGCCGCACTCGGCGAGCAAGGGTTTGCCGGCAGCGTGATGCGCGCGGATCGCCCTGAGCATCGAGCCGTTCGCCGCCAGCGCCCGGTGATGCAACTCCGGGTAACCGCCCGGCAGATACAGGCTGTCCGCCTCGGGCAGTGCCGCGTCATGGATCGGCGAGAAAAAGCTCAGCTCGGCGCCCATGGCCCGCAGCAGATCCAGGCTCGCGCCATAGGTAAAGGCAAAGGCTTCGTCGCGGGCCACGGCAATGCGCACCCTGGCCAACAGCGGTTCGATAGCAACCGCCTGGGGAGCGGCAAACGCCACGGCGGGCGGCAAGGCCACTTCGCAGCTGTCGGCCAGGGCCGCCGCCGCGGCGTCGAGACGCAGATCCAGATCGTTGAGTTCGCTGGCCTGCACCAGCCCCAGATGGCGGCTGGGCAGTTCGATGCCGGTTTCCCGGGACAACGCGCCATACCAGCGCAGGCCCTCGGTCAGGCTGCCTTCGAGCAACTGCGCATGGCGCAGGGTGCCGACGCGGTTGGCCAGCACCCCGGCGAACGGCAGGTCCGGCTGATAACGCGCCAGCCCCAACGCCAGGGCACCGAAAGTCTGGGCCATGGCCGTGCCATCGATCACCGCGAGCACCGGCACGCCGAAATGCCGCGCCAGGTCGGCGCTGGACGGCGTGCCGTCGAACAGCCCCATCACGCCTTCGATCAGGATCAGGTCCGCCTCGCCGGCGGCCTCCCACAACAGGCGGCGGCTTTCCTGCTCGCCGACCATCCACATGTCCAGCTGATACACCGGCGCACCGCTGGCGCGCTCGAGGATCATCGGGTCGAGAAAGTCCGGGCCACACTTGAACACGCGCACCTTGCGTCCCTGGTTGCGATGCAGGCGGGCAAGCGCGGCGGTCACGGTGGTCTTGCCCTGACCGGAAGCCGGCGCGGCAATCAGTACCGCCGGGCAATGACGGGCATCACTCACAGTTCGACGCCTTTTTGCGCTTTGATCCCGGCCTGGAAGGCATGCTTGACCATGCCCATTTCGGTGACGGTGTCGGCCAGTTCGATCATCTCCGGCTTGGCGCCACGCCCGGTGACCACCACATGTTGCATCGGCGGACGCGCCTGCAGGTCGCTGAGCACCTGGTCCAGGTCCAGATAGCCGTGCTTGAGGGCGATGTTCAATTCGTCGAGCACCACCAGGCCGATGTTCGGATCGCTCAGCAGTTCGCGGGAAACCGCCCAGGCCGCTTCGGCAGCGGCGATGTCGCGCTGGCGATCCTGGGTTTCCCAGGTGAAACCTTCGCCCATGACATGGAAACGCACCTGCTCCGGGAAGCGCCGGAAAAACAACTCCTCGCCAGTGCTGTTGCGACCCTTGATGAACTGCACCACGCCGCATTGCATGCCGTGGCCCATGGCGCGGGCGAGCATGCCGAAGGCCGAGCTGCTTTTGCCTTTGCCGTTGCCGGTCAGCACCAGCAGCAAGCCGCACTCGTTCGGCGAGTTGGCGATGCGTTCATCGATCACGGCTTTTTTGCGCAACATGCGCGCCAGATGGCGTTCGTCACGATCAGGGGATTCAGTCATGGGGCAGCTCTCCGTTGGGGCTGGATAACGGGGGGCAGGAATAGGAATAGACGGCGCAAGCCTGGCATCGCCCACCGTGATGCCGTTGGATGGATCAGGCCGGTCTCCGGGCTTGTGAGTGGCTTGGACGCCCAACTGCGCGCCTTCCCATGTCGACAATCGACACAGTGGCCTCAGGCGCAGTCTTGACTCACTTACCGTTGCGGGGGCAGCGCCGGAATTGTCGTGCGTGCGCCTTCGGCACGCGTACTCACCGGCTTCCCTGTTTCACTCTGTCGACCTGCGGCCACAGAGCACCTGAAACAAGTCGCGAAGGTTAGAGGGTTGGGGGTGGAGCGTCAATTAAAGCCGGGGGCCGACAGATCGACGAACTGCTGCATATCGGAAATATGACGCCAATCTTGTGCCACACTCAGTGCAGCGATATCAAATAGCCATAATCCCGTTAAAAAACTCCAATATCTCAACAATAATAGGAAAAGTCCGATGAAAGGCATGATCGTCAGCAATCCGAAACTGGAATTCCTGCGCCCTGCCCTGGAACGCTGGTTTGATTGCATCGACCGCTACAACGCCGTGCGCGGTGATAACGAAAGCCCTTACTGGTTCGACGAACAAGCCAACCTGGGATTGCTCTCGGCGGCGGCCTGGATGGCCGAGATGGTCACCCTGGAACACACCCCGAGCAAAAAACAGGTCGAGGACGGCGACCGCAGCGGCCGCACCGACCTCTACATCGCCACGCAAGAGGAACGCGTCTATATCCAGACCACCCAGCGCTGGCCCCGGGTCAACAGCCTGCACCTGACCCAACCGTTGCTGGATGCCGCCAGCGACGCGAAAAAAGCCAGCTACCCCAGCGACCTGAAACTCGGCTGCCTGTTCGTCACGCCACAGAAAACCCAGCACAGCGCCACCCCGGAAGAACTGCAGGACATGGTCGACGACCTGCAAAAGGAACATTGCTGTGCCGTGGCCTGGTACTTCCCCTACGCGTACCGCAAATTGCGCAACGAAGCCGGCAACTATCACCCCGGCGTTGCCGTGCTGTTCAAGGAAGCGCGCTGAACGGGTTGAACCATCGCCCGTCTGTGCTTCTCTATGACTACACCGACGTCGTGCATTCATAGGGAAATCAGCATGCTCAAGCCTCGATACGCAATCCTTATTACCCTCGCCGCAGGCCTTGCCGCCTGTGGCGAAAGCTCCACCCTCCAGGTCTCCGACGGCACCGGCCCCTCGCCGAAACTGCCCGAACCGAACAAAACCCTGTTCCCAACCGTGAACATCGCGCCCGCGATCGGCTGGCCGCAAGGCGCCAAACCGGTGGCCGCCGCCGGCACCCAGGTGGCCGCATTCGCCGAAGGCCTGGACCATCCGCGCTGGCTGTACGTGCTGCCCAACGGCGACGTCCTGGTGGCGGAGACCAACGCCCCGCCCACGCCCGATGACGGCAAGGGTTTGCGCGGCTGGATCGCGGGCAAGCTCATGAGCCGCGCCGGCGCCGGCGTGCCCAGCCCGAACCGCATCACCCTGCTGCGGGACAAGGATCACGACGGCGTGGCGGAAACCCGCACGGTGTTCCTGGAAAACCTCAACTCGCCGTTCGGCATGACCCTGGTGGGCAATGACCTGTACGTCGCCGACACCGATCGCCTGGTGCGTTTCCCCTACAAGGACGGCGACACCAAGATCAGCGCCCAGCCGGCCAAGGTGGTCGACCTGCCTGGCGGCAAGCTGAACCACCACTGGACCAAAAACGTGATTGCCAGCAAGGACGGCAGCAAGCTGTACGTCACGGTCGGTTCCAACAGCAACGTCGGCGAAAACGGCATGGACCAGGAGGAAGGTCGCGCCGCCATCTGGGAAGTCGACCGCGCCACCGGCAAGCAACGGATTTTCGCCTCCGGCCTGCGCAACCCCAACGGCATGGCCTGGGAGCCGCAAAGTGGCAAGCTATGGACCGCGGTCAACGAGCGCGACGAGATCGGCAGCGACCTGGTGCCGGACTACATCACCTCGGTCAAGGACGGCGCCTTCTATGGCTGGCCATACAGTTACTACGGCCAGCATGTGGACGTGCGAGTCACTCCACAGAACCCGGACCTGGTGGCCAAGGCCATCGCCCCGGATTATGCCGTCGGCCCGCATACCGCCTCCCTGGGCCTGGCATTCGCCGAAGGCAGCAAGCTGCCGACGCCGTTCACCCAAGGCGTGTTCATCGGCCAGCATGGCTCGTGGAACCGCAAGCCCCACAGCGGCTACAAAGTGATCTTCGTGCCCTTCGCCAACGGCAAGCCGGTGGGCCAACCGGTGGATGTACTGACCGGTTTCCTCAATGCCGATGAAAAAGCCATGGGCCGCCCGGTCGGCGTGGTGATCGACAAGCAAGGGGATCTGCTGGTGGCCGATGATGTCGGCAACAAGGTCTGGCGCGTGTCAGCAGCCAAGGCGCAATAGGTTCAGCGCTTGCGGCACAGGGTCAAGCCATCCCCCAGGGGCAGCAGCGACAGGTCGACACGCGGGTCATCCTTCAAGGCACGATTGAGTGCCTGGATGGCCCGGGTGTCTTCGCTCTGGGGATTCTCCTCCAGCACCCGACCGCTCCACAGCGTGTTATCGAACACCGCCAGCCCACCCACGCGCAGCAAGCGCAGGGCACTTTCCAGATAAGCCGGATAATTGGCCTTGTCGGCGTCGATGAAGACCAGGTCGAAACCAGCCTCGCCCTCCTCCCACTCGATCCTGGCCAAGGTCTCCAGGGCCGGCGCCAGACGCAACTCGATCCGCCCGGCGACACCCGCTTCCTGCCAGTAGCGGCGCGCGGTGGCGTTGTAATCGCCCGGGATGTCACAGCAGATCAACTGGCCATCCTCCGGCAAAGCCGCGGCCATGGACAAGGCGCTGTAGCCGGTGAAAGTCCCCACCTCCAGCACACGCCGGGCGCCGATCAGTTTGATCAGCAAGGCGAGGAACTGCCCCTGCTCGGGCGCCACCTGCCAGCGCGCCATGGGCAGCGCCTGGGTTTCGTCACGCAGACGGCGCAGCAGCGGCGTTTCGCGCAGGGAAACGTCGAGCAGGTAGTGATAGAGGGCGTCGTCGAGGTTGAGGGTACGAGCGGTCATGGCCACCTCGACGCAAAGAAAGAAGAACCTAAGGGTTGTGCGCCAGATGCTCTGGCTGCAGCACGCGCTTGGCGCTCAGGTAGGCTTTTTGCCAATAGGCCTTGGACAGGCTGTCCAGCTTTACCGTGCCGCCGGTGGCCGGCGCATGGACGAAGCGGCCTTCGCCGACATAGATACCCGCGTGGCTGACCTGAGAACCACCATTGGTGGCAAAAAATATCAGGTCGCCGGTCTGCAAGGCGTTCTTGCCGACATTCGGTGCACGCATGCCGATCATTTCGCGGGTCGAACGTGGCAGCGAGATACCGGCGGCATCGCGATAGACGTAGCCGATCAGGCCACTGCAATCGAAACCGGAGTCCGGCGTGTTGCCGCCCCAGCGATAAGGCGTGCCCACCAGGCCTAACGCACGAAACAGCACGTCTTCGGCAGCTGGCGAGAAGGTCTGGGGAGTATTGAAAACCGGAGCACGGACCACAGGCGCGGGTGGCGGGGTACGGCTGGCACACGCGCTGAGCAGCGCGGCGAGAACGATCAATGCGAGGCGGGCCGACGTCGACATATGCAGAACAATCCTGATCTGGATGCGGCTTTCTCTGCCGTGAGGCCGAAAACAAAACCGCGTAAGCAGGGCTTACGCGGTTAGTTTTCAACAATAGATCAGGATTCTAGCGTCTACGCGCCAAACTTCAAGTAAGACTTTAACTTCACCTTACAAAAAGTCCGCTTACTTGCGTGCAGTGATCACGGTCGGGGCCATGGCGAGGGCGCGCTTGGCTTCGATGAAGGTCTTGCTCCAGTAGCTGTCGCCCAGGCTGTCCACCCGCACACCACCGCTGCGGCGGCTGCTGGAGTGGATGAACTGGTCATCGCCCAGGTAGATGCCAGCGTGGCTTACGCGACCGCGGCGGCCATTGGTGGCGAAGAACAACAGATCGCCCGGCTGCAGCTTGTTACGCGCAACCAGCGGAGCGTCAACGTTGATCATTTCACGGGTGGAGCGCGGCAGATTCATGCCGGCTTCCTCACGGAACAGGTAGCCGATGAAACCGCTGCAATCGAAACCGGCTTCGGAGGTACCGCCGAAACGGTAACGGGTACCGATCAGGGACATGCCACGTTCGAGGATACTGTCAGCCAGCACTGGCAGCTGGTAAGGCTTGCTGTCAGCGAACTCGGCGAGTTCTTTTTCGGTTGCCAGCTCTTCCTGGAAAATAGCGGAAGACTGGGCTTTTGAAGAGTTTTGAACCTGTTGTTGCTGCTCTTGTTGGCTCACCGGAGAGTGGGTGGCGCAACCAAACAACAGGGTGACGAGTGCAAGAGGCACGAGGGGTGCGAAGCGCTTCAGCATGGGCACGACCGTGGCTTAAAGTTATAAAGAAGTCGCGACTATGCCCTCTATCGCTCTAATTTGCAAATTCAATCGATTGAAATGTGACTTATCGGTTTCGACTCAACATCTAAGGCCTTAAGCCCATTTTAAACGCACGCGTCTCTGGAACCGCTTCCGGATGCGGGTTTTCTGGCGCCTGAAATATGCCAAAAAGCCACTACCGCCCGCGGTTTACCAGCCCAGGGTTTCTTTGAGGAAGGGAATGGTGAGCTTGCGCTGAGCCTGCAAGGACGCCTGATCGAGGCGCTCCAGCAGCTCGAACAAGGCGCTCATGCTGCGGGTCCCGCGCGTCAGAATAAAGTGCCCGACTTCGTCGGTCAGGTGCAGCCCGCGACGCGAAGCGCGCAATTGCAATGCACGCAATTTGTCTTCGTCGGAGAGCGGGCGCATCTGGAAGATCAGTGCCAGGGTCAGGCGGGATTTGAGGTCCGCCAGCTTCACCGGCAGCTCCCGGGGAGAGGTCGAGGCCGCGATCAACAGGCGCCGGCCGCTGTCACGCAGACGGTTGAACAAATGGAACAGCGCCTCTTCCCAGTCAGCCTTGCCCGCCACCGCTTGCAAGTCGTCCAGGCAGACCAGTTCGTACTGTTCCAGGTTGTCGAGGATTTCGATGCCGCGATCCAGCAATTCCGCCAGGGGCAGATAGACCGCCGGCTCCCCCAACTGCTCGAACCGCAGGCAGGCCGCCTGCAGCAAGTGCGTACGCCCTACCCCATCCTTGCCCCAGAGGTAGATCAGGCTTTCGGTCCAGCCGGCGTCGGCTTCGCAAAGCCGCTCGACATAGCCGAGTGCAGCGGCATTGGCGCCTGGGTAGTAGTTGATGAAGGTGGCGTCATCACGCAGACGCACACCTAGGGGCAGCTGAATCGGTTTCATGCTGACTGAACAGTTCCAAACGAACCGTTAGTGGCCTCTGTGTAAAGTTTGCAAAGTTTATACCCGTGACGCCGGGCGCACAATGCAGCAGACCACAAGCAAAATCAAAGGTTTGCGTCAGCCTGATGAAATCACGGGGGTTTCTTTGACGGTGGATGTGACAGCTGTAAAGCCCCTCGGGGCCACCCGCCCGAAACACGGGCAGCCCGAAAGCATCAACAGTGGGCATTACCGCTCGGACTCCTCTGCGCCGCTATAGATGTCCGAATCCTTGTACAAGTCGTGCACATGGCGCACCAGCACCATGATCACCGCCGCCACCGGCAAGGCCAGCAGGATGCCGGTGAAACCGAACAACTCGCCCCCGGCGAGAATTGCGAAGATCACCGCCACCGGGTGCAGGCCGATCCGGTCGCCCACCAGCAAGGGGGTCAGTACCATGCCCTCCAGGGCCTGGCCAACCATGAACACCGCCACGATGCCGATCATCGGGTACAGGTCACCGCCGAACTGGAACAACCCGGCAATCAGCGCCGCGCCAATGCCGATGACAAACCCCATGTACGGCACTATGGCCGCCAGGCCGGCAATCAAGCCGATCAACAGGCCCAGCTCGAGCCCGACCAGCATCAGGCCGGCGGCATAGATCATTCCCAGGGCGACCATTACCAGCAGTTGGCCACGGACGAACGCCCCCAGTACCTCATGGCATTCCCCGGCCAGCGCCACCGCCCGCTCCTCACGATCACGGGGCAACAGGCTGCGGATCTTCGCCATCATCAGGTCCCAGTCGCGCAGCAGGTAAAAGCTGACCACCGGAATCAGCACCAGGTTGGCCAGCCAGCCGATCAGCGCCAGGCTGGAGGCCGTTGCCTGGCTCAGGACCACGCCGACGATATCGGTGGTCTGCCCCATGTGCTCGCTGATCGCCGCCTTGACCTTGTCGAACTTCCAGAAACCGTCGGACAAGCCCAACTTGGACTGCGCCCAGGGCATCGCCGTGTGCTGCAGCCAGTCGAGCATCTGCGGCGCCAGTTCGTACAGGCGCAGCAGTTGCTTGGCGAGCATGGGCACCAGCACCAGCAGCAACGCCATGACGATCAGGGTGAACAGGGCAAACACCGCCACCACGCCCCAGGTGCGCGACAAGCCGAGCTTTTCCAGGCGATCCACCAGCGGATCGAACAGATAGGCCAGCAGCAAGGCCACCAGGAACGGCGTCAGGATCGGATGCAACAGGTACACGAACCCACAGAGCAGGACCAACCCACCCAACCAGACCCATCGACGCGTATCAGCCATGAACCACTCCATTGCTTCTATATAAAGAAAGAAAACCTACCAGCGAAAACGCAGTTGCGCGGCCGGTGCAGGTGTCGGCGCAGGTGCCGCGCCTTCGACAGTCGGCTGGACAGGCGCAGCGCCCGCCGGGACTTCCTGCAACCGAGCCAGGCTCAGCTGCGCGCGCAATTGCTCGGCGCTGCCGCTGACCCGGTACACCGAGCGATCGCCATCGACGCTCTGCAAACGCCCGCCGAAGGGTTCGAGCAGACGCCCCAACGCCGCATAACGCTCCAGGTTCATGCCCTGCACTTCCAGCAACTGCTCGCTGGATGCCCCCGGCTTGACCACGAAACGCGGCGCCAGGCGCTGGCTGACCGCCAACAGCACGGCATCGGCCAAGGCCGGCACATCAGCTCCCTGGACGCTGCCCTGCTCCTTCTGGTCACCCAGCCACAGGCGCCATTTGGCCTGCCACTGACCGCCCTCTTCACTGGCATGCACCGCCAGCAGCGCATCCGCACCATAACGCTCCGACGCGGCACGCAATGGCGCCGGATCGGAACCTTCGAGATTCGGCGCCGTGGCGACAATCTGCTCATTCAGGTCAGCCAGCGGCAAACGCAGCGGCAAACCGCGGTGCAGGGCCGCGCGACGCAACGGCGTAGCGCTGGCCTGGCCATCCCCCACCAGGCTGGAACCTTCGCTGGAGTCGGTCAGCCACCAGCCGAGAATCGATGGGCGATTACTGCCCCACAGCGACAGGCCAGCCTGGCGCAACGCCCGATCGGTACTGGACGGATCGAAGTCGACCTGCAGGCTCTCGGGAGGACCGGCGTCGTAGCCGTACTGGCTGATGATCTGCTGCGGGTCCTTGCGGATCGCCGCCAGCCCGGGGTTCTGCAGGGCCTTGCTATCGCCGGTCAGGCGCAATACCAGGGTTTCCAGGGCCCGCTGGGTGGCCTGATCGCGCTCGCCAGGAGCCTGGCTGCTGACCGGCTCGCGGACCTGATACAGGTTATTGAGGGTTTCGGCATGACTCGCCAGGCTGACCAATGACAAACAGCCCATAAAAAGAAATTTGTACAAACGCATGGAGGATTCCCGACGACAAAAGGCGGCTGGAACAGACCGCATGAACAGGACTGGCCCAGGCTGTGACCACAAAGCCCAGGCAAACATTCACCCGATCGGTGGAAGTTTTCGTGCTGTCATAACGACAGCGGATACAAGGCTATACCTTATACAGCCCTGAGCGACGCGATCGACACACGCAATTGCGGTTTTTTTTAAGCGGATATGCCCTGCCCGTCGGCCCGAGGATGGCCGCTACACCTCAAGCCTGATAAAATCGCGCGCCTTCGCAGACCGGCAACAGCCGGGGTCGCTGAAATGATCGCGCGGCATTGCCGCCGCGACTGTTTCAATGGCCTCCCTGGACTCGGTCGATACCCCCTGAATCCCCCCTAAAGGCCTGGATCATGAGCAAGCAACCCTCCCTGAGCTACAAAGACGCCGGTGTAGACATCGACGCCGGTGAAGCATTGGTCGAACGCATCAAGAGCGTCGCCAAGCGCACTGCGCGCCCGGAAGTCATGGGCGGCCTGGGCGGTTTTGGCGCCCTCTGCGAAATCCCGGCCGGCTACAAGCAGCCAGTGCTGGTGTCCGGTACCGACGGCGTGGGCACCAAGCTGCGCCTGGCACTGAACCTGAACAAGCACGACAGCATCGGCCAGGACCTGGTCGCCATGTGCGTCAACGACCTGGTGGTCTGCGGTGCCGAACCGCTGTTCTTCCTCGACTACTACGCCACCGGCAAACTCAACGTCGACGTCGCCGCCACCGTGGTCACCGGCATCGGTGCCGGCTGCGAACTGGCTGGCTGCTCCCTGGTTGGCGGTGAAACCGCTGAAATGCCAGGCATGTACGAAGGCGAAGACTACGACCTGGCCGGTTTCTGCGTCGGCGTGGTGGAAAAAGCCGAAATCATCGACGGCTCCAAGGTGGCCACCGGCGACGCCCTGCTCGCCCTGCCGTCTTCCGGCCCGCACTCCAACGGCTACTCGCTGATCCGCAAGATCATCGAAGTCTCCGGTGCCGACATCGAAACCGTCCAGCTCGACGGCAAGCCGCTGACCGAACTGCTGATGGCCCCGACCCGCATCTACGTCAAGCCACTGCTCAAGCTGATCAAGGACACTGGCGCAGTCAAGGCCATGGCCCACATCACCGGCGGCGGCCTGCTGGACAACATCCCGCGCGTTCTGCCAAAAGGCGCCCAGGCCGTGGTCGACGTGGCCAGCTGGCAGCGTCCGGCGGTATTCGACTGGCTGCAGGAGAAGGGCAACGTCGAAGAACACGAAATGCACCGCGTGCTGAACTGCGGCGTGGGCATGGTGATCTGCGTGGCTCAGGAGCATGTTGAAACGGCCCTGAACGTCCTGCGCGAAGCCGGCGAACAACCTTGGGTCATTGGTCAGATCGCTAGCGCCGCCGAAGGCGCTGCCCAGGTCGAGCTGAAAAACCTCAAGGCACATTGATGCAAGAGCCGATGCCCGCCACCTGTGATGTAGTGGTGCTGTTGTCCGGTACCGGCAGCAACTTGCAGGCCCTGATCGATAGCACCCAGGCCGGCGACAGCCCGGTACGCATCCGCGCGGTGATTTCCAACCGCGCCGATGCCTACGGCCTGCAACGCGCCCAGGACGCGGGTATCGATACCCGCTCCCTCGATCACAAGACATTCGAAGGCCGCGAGGCCTTCGATGCCGCGCTGATCGAACTGATCGACGCCTTCCAGCCCAAGCTCGTGGTGCTTGCCGGATTCATGCGCATTCTCAGCGCAGACTTCGTGCGGCACTATCAGGGTCGCCTGCTCAACATCCATCCTTCGCTGCTACCCAAATACAAAGGGTTACACACTCATCAGCGAGCGCTGGAGGCCGCAGACACTGAGCACGGCTGCAGCGTGCACTTTGTGACAGAGGAACTCGATGGCGGACCACTGGTCGTACAGGCAGTGATCCCGGTAGAGTTGCACGACTCGCCGCAAAGCCTGGCGCAGCGGGTCCACGTCCAGGAACACCGGATTTACCCGATGGCCGTACGCTGGTTTGCCGAAGGTCGACTCACACTCGGCGAACAGGGTGCTTTACTGGATGGTCAGTTACTGGCCGCCAGTGGCCACTTGATTCGTAATTAGGAGATTTTATGCGTCGCGCCCTGCTCTTCGCTTGTGCTCTGCTCGCCCTGCCCTTCGCGCAGGCTGCGGACCTTCAACCCTTCTCCGCCAGCTATACCGCCGACTGGAAACAGCTGCCGATGAGCGGTACTGCCGAACGCAGCCTGGAAAAGAAAGCCGACGGCACCTGGAAGCTCAGCTTCAAGGCCTCGATGATGATCGCCAGCCTGACTGAAGAAAGCACCCTGACGCTCGACAAGGACACCCTGCTGCCGCAGTCCTATCACTTCGAGCGTGGCGGCCTGGGCAAAGCCAAGAAGGCCGATCTGGACTTCGACTGGAACGCCAAGATGGTCACCGGCACCGATCGCGGCGATGCAGTCAAGATCCCGCTCAATCGCGGCATGGTCGACAAATCCACCTACCAGCTCGCCCTGCAGCACGATGTGGCCGCCGGCAAGAAAAGCATGAGCTATCAGGTCGTCGATGATGGCGAAGTCGATACCTACGACTTCCGTGTCCTGGGCTCGGAAAAAGTCGACACCAAGGCTGGCCAGATCGATGCAATCAAGGTCGAGCGCGTGCGCGACCCGACACAAAGCAAACGCATCACCGTCATGTGGTTCGCCAAGGACTGGGATTACCTGCTGGTCCGCCTGCAACAGGTCGAAACCGACGGCAAGGAGTACAACATCATGCTCCTGAACGGCACCGTCAACGGCAAGACCGTCAAAGGCAGCTAAGCCCCACGACCATAAAAAAGCCCCGCCGATGCGGGGCTTTTTTTCGCCTGGAGTTTCTAGTTAACCGCTCAAGCACAGCTCTCCTGGCGACCCTGCAGGCTCGCTCGCCGGGCAAAAAGGCCCAGCACGACCGCCGCCCAACATGAAACTTTTGTCATAAAACTCCGCCCCCTGCGACCGGATGTCACAGTTTCCGCGGCCTGCGGAACTGTTGCGAAATCTGCAAAAGATTGTTGCGTTTGAAAGCAATTTACTTAGCCAGCTAACAAAATATATAACAGAGTCCTGCACACGCCTTGCTGCAGATCAATAGAGATTGGAGCTAGCAGATGACTGTAAAAGTAACTGAACGCGACGATTCACACATGTCCCATGAAGGCGTAGCCGCAGGTGTACGGATCTGGGACGTGCATCAACAAGACATGCTGGTGGGAATGTTTCATTCCGAGAGCGATGCCCATAATTACAAGGCCGAACTGGAGAAGCTGGAGCAGAACCGCGCACCGCAAAGCTCCTGATCTCACACTGACTGCCGCGCCTGCCGCCACGCATCGGCAGGCGCTTCAGAAACAACAAACCCCGCTCATGGCGGGGTTTGTTGTTTCTGCGGGTTTACCACATCAGATCGTCAGGGATCTGGTAAGCCGCGTACGGATCGTCCTCGTCCGGCGCCTCGGTCGGCGTGTTGAGCTGAACGATGCGCCGCGGATCGCGCTCCTGGATCTTCAGCGCGGCTTCACGGGGGATGACTTCATAACCGCCGGCATGGTGCACGATGGCCAGCGAGCCACTGCTCAGCTTGTTGCGCATCAGGGTGTTCACCGACAGGCGCTTGACCTTCTTGTCGTCGACGAAGTTGTAGTAGTCCTCGGTGGTCAGCTTCGGCAGGCGCGACACTTCGATCAGTTGCTTGATCTGCGCGGCACGGGCCTTCTGCTCGGCCTTCTCCTGCTGCTGGCGGTTGAGTTCCTGGTCGCGCTTGACCTTCTCGGCCTGCGCTTCCTGGGCCAGGCGCGCCTGGGTATCGTCCGCCTCGACCTGGCCCTTATGGACCAGACGTTGCTGCTTCTGTTTCTCTTTGCTGACCTGCTTGGCCTGCTTTTGGTTGACCAGTCCTGCTTTGAGCAACTGGTCGCGAAGGGAAAGGCTCATTGGTGCTCACTCACTTAGGCAACAGCCTCAGCCACAGCTGGGCAAATTCTTTTCCTGACGTTTGGCTTCGCCCCACAAGGCGTCCAACTCTTCGAGGGTGCAATCTTCCATGGGTCGGCGGGTATCGCGCAATGCCTGCTCGATAAATCGGAAGCGCCGCTCGAACTTGGCATTGGCGCCACGCAGGGTGGTTTCCGGATCGACCTTCAGATGCCGGGCCAGGTTGACCACGGCGAACAGCAGGTCGCCCACCTCGTCGGCGATCGCCTGCGGGTCATTCTCGGACATGGCTTCGAGCACTTCATCGAGCTCTTCGCGGATCTTGTCCACCACCGGCAAGGCGTCCGGCCAATCAAAACCGACCTGGGCCGCGCGCTTTTGCAACTTGGCCGAACGGGACAGGGCCGGCAGCGCCGCGGGCACATCGTCGAGCAAGGACAACTGCAAAGGCTCTGCCGACTTCTCGGCGCGCTCCTCGGCCTTGATCTCTTCCCAGCGCTGCTTGACCTGCTCTTCATCCAGCCGCGGGGTATCCAGCGGCGCGTACAGGTCCCCGGTAGGGAACACATGGGGATGGCGACGGATCAGCTTGCGGGTGATGCTGTCGACCACGCCGTCGAACTCGAAACGCCCCTCCTCCCGCGCCAGCTGGCTGTAATACACCACCTGGAACAGCAGATCGCCCAGCTCGCCCTGCAAGTGCTCGAAATCGCCCCGCTCGATGGCATCGGCCACTTCGTAGGCTTCTTCCAGGGTGTGCGGGACGATGGTGGCGTAGCTCTGCTTGATATCCCAAGGGCAGCCGTACTGCGGGTCCCGCAGCCGCGCCATCAGGTGCAACAGGTCTTCAAGGCTGTACATCACACTCATTCTCTTTTGTAGGAGCGAGGCTTGCCCGCGATAG